>JANPKQ010000220.1:0-18331 GCA_031426115.1 Gemmatimonadaceae bacterium
CGCCGCCGTGAATTGCTTCGTGATGGAGCCGATGCGATAGACGGTCTGTGGCGTCGCGCGGACGTCGTTCTCGACATCGGCGAAGCCGTAGCCCTTCATCACGACCGTGTCGCGTCCCCTCACGACGGCGACCGACATTCCTGCGACCGGTCCCTCGGCGAGCGCGCCGGTGACGAGCGAGTCGATGGTTTTCTGGAGTGCCGCGCGCGCGGGCTGCTGCGATGCGGGAGCAGTCAGCGGCACGAGGAGCAGCGCGACGCCCATCGACGCGCGACGACCGAGTGAGAAATAGGACGGCATCAGAATCCCTTCGTTGGTGTGATGGCAGTGAAACACATCGTGACGAGGCCGTTCAGGATTCCGAGGGGCGACGGGCTTTTCAGAAGCCGTGACTGGAAGAGCATGAAGGAAATGAAGGACATGAAGAAGGGCTACTGCATTCGATTGTGGGCGTGGCGGGCGAGACCGACGCCGAGATACCAAATTGTGCCATCGCGTATCCGCGTCTTTTCCGCGTCATCCGCGGCGGCAGTTGCAGTTGCAGTTTTTTCATGCAGTTTCTCATGCTGTTGCTGTTGCCGGTGTGGTTGTCCGCGTGAGTCCGCGTTCGTCCGCGGCCAATATGCAGTGCCCTTGCCCTTGATGCATCACGTCATCTTCCGCCACGGCTGTCACCGGCCCCTGACCCGAACCTTCACGACGAGATACGTCAGCGGCGCGTCGCCAAATGGCTCGATACGGTGCGGCTCGCCGGCGGGAATGCGCACGACGTCTCCTGCGGCGAGCTCGATCTGCTGCGGGCCCTCGAGCGTTCCCCCACGCCGTTCGCCCTGATACCTCGCTCGTCCGTTCCGCCAGGTGCCGGCGTGGCGGATGACGCCGTGACCGGACTGTACGACGAGAATGTCATCCCACTCATCGTGCTGCTCCACCGCCGACGGCGATGACCGACGGTTGAAGACGTACTGCGCGTCGTCATCGAGTGATTCCGGGAAGACCACACCTGCGGACGTCGGCGAGATACCCCGAAGCGCAGTAGCGATCTCATCGGGGCCGACACGATCGATCGCAGAGCGGCCGATGTCGTGATCCGCGCGGTGCAGGCGCGGAGCGACAGGCAGTGGTGCAAAGTGAATCGTGTCACCGCGCTCGATTGGGAGTGCGGCTGAATCCCCGCGCACGATCTCGAGCGCGTGCCGCTTGCCGCCGAGTGCACGAACCCGAACGCTGTCGCTGCGGCGCAGGTCGGCATCCCGGTCGTTGATCCGCACGTCAGCGAGGACGCGCCGCCCGCGCACCCGCATCCTGTCCACCTCGCCAATCAGCTTTCCATTGACGGCGAGCGCTCCACCTACCTCGAGCCCGTACGCGTTCGGGAGGGCCGCAACGATGCGGAAAGGACGGTTGCGCCAGGCGCCGAAGCCGACAACGGCAACGACGATCCCGAGTGAGAGAGCGAGGAGCGCGAGCAGTCTGCGGGTCATGCGACGTCATCCGTTGATGTGATCGCTACCTGAGCGGTACGGTTGCCTGCCGACCACTGTTCGCGCGGACGTAGCATGCCGGGGCGGGCAGACTCGTTACAGCAGTCCCCGGATCCACCCCCCGTCCGCTGCGACGTTCTGTCCCGTGATGTAGCTCGCACGCTCCGAGGCGAGAAACGCCGCCAGCGCCGCGAACTCCTTCGGCTCGCCGAGCCGACCCATCGGGATCTGCGATTCCCATTTCGCGCGCATGGCCTCCGGCGTCGATCCGCTGGCCTTCGCTCCCGCCACGGCGAGCTGCTCGACGCGCTCGGTACGCGTGTAGCCCGGAAGAAGATTGTTCACCGTGATCCCGAACGGCGCTACCTCATTTGCAAGGGTCCGCGCGAAGCCGGTCACCGCCGCGCGCAGGCTGTTCGACAGCATCAGGTTGTCCACGGGCTGCTTTGCCGCGATCGACGTCACGTTCAGGATGCGTCCCCAGCGCCGCTCCTTCATCCCCGGCACCACGCCACGGCAGAGGTTCACGACGCTCTCGAGCGTCAGCCGGAACGCCGCCTCCCACGCTTCGGCGCCGTGACTCTCGAACGGGCCCGCCGGCGGACCGCCGGCGTTCGTCACGAGGATGTCCACACGCTCGAAGACTTCGAGCGCCTTGTGAATCACCGCCTTCACATCGGCGGCCTTCGAGACGTCGGCCTGCATCGCGACGACCGGCAGGCTTGTCTTCGCCGCGATTGCCGCGCGTGCCTTCTCGAGCTCGTCCTCGCCGCGCGCGCAGATGATGAGCGACGCGCCCTCTGCCGACAGCTCCTCGGCGATGGCGCGGCCGAGGCCGCGGCTGGCAGCGGTGACGAGCGCGACGCGCCCGCGAAGTCCGAGGTCCATGCTACTTCTTCGGCGCCCCTCGGAGATAGGCGTCGGACTTGTCGAGCCAGTCCTGGCGCGGCGGATTGAAGATGTCCACGTCGAGGGTGTCCTCGAGGGCTTCGGCCTTGTGCGGCACGTTCGACGGGATCGTGAGCACCTCGCCCGCGGAAACGATGAGCTCATCGCTGCCATCCTCACCGATCCAGAATCGCAGCGCGCCTTCGAGGATGTAGGTGATCTGCTCGTTCTCGTGCGAATGCTTCGGCACGATCGCGCCCTTCTTGAGATAGACGTGGGCGATCATCATGCGCTCGCAGGTGATCAGCCGGCGCTCGAGCAGGTCGGAGACCTTCTCCTTCTCCATGTCGGCCCAGCGATACCAGGTGACGTCGGACTTCGGCACGAATGCTCCGGTGGAAGGTCGGTGCGAAAGGGGCCCACGGCATTTGCCGTGAGCCCCGGACAATACCTAGACCAGCTGCGCGTCCACGTCGATCTGGACGGCCTTGAGCGCCTTCGACACCGGGCAGCCTTCCTTCGTCGCCTGCACGAGTTTCTGGAACGCCGCCTTGTCGGCGCCGGGCACGGTCGCTCGCGTCTTGAGCTTGATCGATGTGATGGTGAAGCCGGCACCCTGCTTCTCCACCGTGCATGCGGCCTGTGTCTCGACCTTCGTCGCGGGCGTGCCAGCCCCTTCGAGCGCGAGGGCGAGCGCCATGCTGAAGCACGCCGCTTCAGCTGCGGCGAGCAGCTCCTCGGGATTCGACCCGGCACCGTTCTCGAACCGCGAGCCGAACGAATAACTCGCGCCAATCGCGCCGCTCTCCCCCTTGAAGCTTCCCTTGCCTCCCTTGAGGCCCCCTTCCCATGTCGCGGTCGCGTTCCGTGTCGGCATGATCTCTCTCCAATGGTGATGACTCGAGTTGCCACCGTGTCGGCCGCGCTCTGGCGGCGCGGGCACCTGACGCGGTGTCAGCGGCAAGTTAGCCGCCGAGGGCCCCTCGTTCTAGGCGCGCTACCGGTCCGACCACACCGCCAGCTCATTGCCGCTCGGATCGGTGAAGTGGAACCGTCGTCCGCCGGGAAAATCGAAGACTGGCTTCACGATCCGTCCTCCGGCCTTCGTCACCCGTGCTTCAGCCGCGCCGAGATCGACGGCGAAGATCACGATCAGTGCACCGTGGGAACCGGCGCGGTCAGCTTTCGCGAATCCGCCGTTGAGGCGGCCGTCCTCGAACGATGTGTAGTCCGGGCCATAGTCGGTAAACTTCCACCCGAAGACATCGATGTAGAAGCGCTTCGTCTTCGCGACATCCGTCGCGGGGAGCTCGATGTAATCGATGCGCCGGTCATGCTCGGCTCTCTGGACCGGGAGGTCGGCCATGGGGATCTCCGCTGAAGGTCACGCGCGTTGCGGTGAGATGGCGCACTCGACCCATGGGGTCGCGCGCAATCTCCGTGTACGTTGGAGCGTGCTGTGACGACACGCGAGCAATCTACCACATTCGTCTGATTCGTTGAGACACGTCGCCTTCGCAACGTCGGTCGCCTGGCCGGAGCTCACTCCCGACGATCGCCTGGCCGCCAGTGCCCTCGGTCGGCGCGGCGTACGGGTGTCACCCGCAGTCTGGAGCGACGCCGGAGTCTCCTGGGCCGACTACGATGCGATCGTCGTTCGCTCGACGTGGGATTATCATCGTCGGCATGCAGAGTTCGCAGGGTGGATCGACATGCTGGAGCGGATCGGGCGGCCCGTCTGGAATCCGTGCGCGCTGTTGCGCTGGAACGCGAACAAGCGCTATCTCGCCGATCTCGCGGAGCGCGGTGTTCCGATCGTGCCGACGGAGTGGCTGCCAGCGCCCGTCGTGAGCTCGCTGCACGAGATCATGAGCGCGCGCGGCTGGGACGATGTCGTCGTCAAGCCGACGATCTCGGCCACGGCCCATGGGACGAGTCGAATCCGGCGCGCGGATGCAAACGCGTTCGAGGCGTTCCCCGAGAACGTCGGCGAGCTCATGGTGCAGCCGTTCCTGCGGGAGATCGGAACGGCGGGGGAGTGGTCGCTGATGTTCTTCCGCGGAGGGTTCAGTCATTCCGTGCGGAAGCGACCCGTCCCTGCTGACTTCAGGGTGCAATCGGAGTTCGGGGGCTCGGCGGTGGCCGAGGCCGCGCCGCGTCAAGTCATTGCGGCTGCAGAGAAGGTCGTCGGCGCGGTGATGGGGCCGTGGCTGTACGCCCGAGTGGACGGCGTGGAAACGGCAGAGGGCTTTCTCCTCATGGAGCTCGAGATGCTCGAGCCCCTGCTGTTCCTCGAGCTCAATCCGCAGGCCCCGGAACGGTTCGCTGATGCGGTACTGGCCTCGCTCGGCGCCGGCTAGACGCCAACCCGCTGGCGTGAGCCCACTGCAGGCGTGCAGCTTTCGCGGCGTCGGTTCGAGCGTCGTTTCCGCACGAGCTCGGGAAGCGCGCTCGACGTCGTCCCGCTGTAACCATGAGGAGGCTCGATGTCTGCTTCATCGCCAGGTCGTCGCTCGGTCTGCACGATCGCTCTGCTGCTCGCCCTTGTTCCCAGCGCCCCGGTGCGCGCCCAGGCCCCGGTGCAGCCCAACTGGGCGCAGATCGAGGCCGAGACGATGCAGCATTTCCAGGCGCTGCTTCGCTTCGACACCAGCGATCCGCCGGGGAACGAGAAGCCAGCCGCGGATTACCTCAAGCAGGTGCTCGAGCGCGAGGGGATCCCGGTCGAGATCATCGCGCTGCCAACCGAGCCACATCGTCCCAACGTCATCGCGCGCCTCAGGGGTAACGGCTCGAAGCGCCCGCTGCTGATCATGGCGCACACCGACGTCGTGAATACCGACTCGGCGAAGTGGACGCATCCCGCATTCAGCGCGACACGCGACGGCGGCTGGGTCTATGGGCGCGGCGCGGTGGACGACAAGGACAACGTCGTCGCCGGGCTCATGATGATGCTGATGCTCAAGCGAATGAACGTCCCGCTCGACCGCGACGTCATCTTCCTCGCGGAAGCGGGAGAGGAGGGTGCGACGCGCGTCGGGATCCAGCTCATGACGCGCGACCACTTTCCGAAGATCGACGCCGAGTACTGTCTCGCCGAGGGCGGCAACGTGACGCGCATCGGCGGACAGGTGAAGTACGCGTCGGTGCAGACGCTCGAGAAGATCCCGCGCGGCATCGAGCTGACGGCGACGGGGCCGGCGGGTCACGGCTCCGTGCCGCTGCGCGGAAACGCCGTCGTGCATCTTGCCGCGGCGGTGGCGAAGATCGGGGCGTACCGTCCGCCCATCACGTTGAACGAGACGACGCGCGCATACTTCCAGCGGCTCGCGACGATCTCGACGGCGGCCGAGGCGAGCCGGTATCTCGACGTCATCAGCGGCAACGCCGCGAAGATGACCGCGGCCGATGACAAGCTCTACGATCTCGAGCCGCGCCACTCGTCCATGCTGCGGACGTCGGTGTCGCCGAACATCATCCAGGGCGGCTACCGGAGCAACGTCATTCCGTCGGAGGCGAAGGCGACGCTCGACGTGCGCATGGTGCCCGGCCAGGACACGACGGCGCTGCTCGCGGAGCTGCGGCGGGTGATCGATGATCCCGCCGTGAAGGTCGCGTTCTCCGGGCGCGCCTCGCGTCCGCAGACGGGGATCCAGAAGCTCGACTCGGAAGGGTTCAAGGCGATCGAGGCCGCCGTGATGCGGCAGTACAAGGCGGTGACGCTCCCATCCATGGCGACGGGTGCGACCGACATGGCGTTCCTGCGCGAGAAGGGGATGCAGTGCTACGGAATCGGGCCGGCGCTCGACATCGAGGATGGGCCAAAGGGGTTTGGTGCGCACTCGGACCAGGAGCGGATCCTCGAGACCGAGCTGCATCGGTTCGTGCGGTTCCAATGGGACATTGTCGAGAATCTCGCGAGGGCGCGCAGGATTCCGTAAGACTTTTTGGCGCGTGGCGGCCTCACTGACCGCGACTGCGTACTGAACTTCACTGCTTACTGCGCACGCACTGCGTACAGGCTACTGCGAACGGGTGCATGAAGGCGTCGGGCGGCAGGGCGTAGTGGTATGCAGTCCCAGTGGTCGCCCACGGAGGGAGGGAACGGCGGTACCGGGCGCCCGCCTTCGGCTCGGCCGGTTGCCCCGATTCCTCACAACGCCCCGCCGTTCCGCCTGCCGTGCCCGTCCCGCTCTGGCGGTGTGTATCGAGTACTACTCGGTACGAAGTGCGTGCGCAGTACGCAATGCCGGTCCGTACGTAGTCGCGGTCAGTGAAGCCGAGCGCTGAGAACTGGCAGCTCAGAGCTTGACCCCCCCGCCCACGCCCTGTTTCATCCGATCATGACCGAGTCGTTGCAGCAGGTCCCGCCCTCGATCCAGCGCGTGCTCGACTATTTCCGGAAGCTCTCCCGGGAAGGCAAGATGCAGGCGCTCGTGCAGTACTCGAAGAAGCTCGAGCCGCTGCCGGAGCGCTTCCAGGCGCTCGACCGCGCGCCGTTCACCGTGCCCGAGTGCCAGACGCGTGTGGACGTCTTCCCCGAGGTGCGCGACGGCAAGCTGTTCTTCTATGCGGACCTCAATCCGCGGCAGTCGCCGACGATCGCGGCGTTTCTCTCCATCCTCTTCGCCGCCGTGAATGGCCAGCCGCCGCAGACGACGCTGGCCATTCCACCCGATTTCGTGCGAAACGTGATGGAGAGCATCGGGCTTGGCGCACGCGAGGTCGGTCTCAACGCGATGGTCGAGCGGCTGAAGCGGTACGCGCGCGACGCGGAGCGGACGGCGGCGTAGCGGCGCGAGTGAGAATTTTCGGAGCGGCCTGCGACCCGATCAGCGCGCCGCGTCGAGCCGGTAGCGCTGGATGTACAGGAGGTCGTCCTCGTCCATGCGCGACAGGTACACCGTGCCGTTGCCGAACGCAACGAGACGAGCGCCCTTCGGCAACGCCATGCGGCCCGTGACCGCACCGCGCGCATCGAAGATATCGTAGGTCGGGATGACATCGCCCGCCGCGCGGGTACGCAGAACCCACACGTCCCCGTTGGGCGCGCTGATCACGTTGCTGCCGAGGCCGCCGAGGAAGGGCGCCTTGAACTCCGGCCAGTCGTCGCGGGGGGGTGGACGCCGCTCCGCACCGCGCGCGCCCCCGCCGAATGTCGTGCTCGGTGCGCCGCGGCCGCCACCGGGCGGGCCTCCCATCGTGATCATCGTGAGGCAGTTGTTCCGCACGAAGGGCGCGTCCTTGTCCGCCTGGGTCACCGGCAGCTTCGTGTAGCGGATCGACGGGCCGACGGTCTTCACCTTCGCTGGCGACAGGAACTCGACGTGATACGGCTCGGGCCGCGCGATGGCGACGCGGCCATCGGGCGTCACCGTCCACGCCGACTGCGGAATCAGCGGGTTCGGGGCCATCATCATCACCATGCGATTGCCCCCGGAGCTGTTCGTCTGGATCTCGGGCTTCGGGTTCCTGAGGAAGCCGAGTGTGTCGAGCTTCGACGTGCGCGGATCGAAGCGGAGGATCGGAGTGGAATCGGCGGCCATGGGCGGGCCATCTGCGGTGCTGCGCGCGAAGTCCGAGCCGGGCATGTACACCCGGCCCTGCCGATCCACGCCTCGCGGCGGGGTGATCATCGTCACGCCGCCCCCGCTCGAGCTGTAGGTACTGAACGCCTTGCCGGTCGATCCGTCAGGGAAGATCGGAAGGAAGCGCCGATTGCCCTGATCCCAGAGCAGGGTCGTGTCACCGACGCCCGCGAAGACTCCGGCGGGCACGGCCCACTCAGCCGGACCCTGTCCCTCGCGCCCGACCTTCACCGAGGCACCGGTACGCAGGTCGATGATCTGGACCGTCTTTTCGCGCTGGTCGGCGACGACGATGCGTCCATCGGAGAGCTCGCGCAGCCCGCTGATGCAGGTGAACGGCTCATCGTATTCGAAGTCGATCTTCGAGAGCGTGCGGAGTGGCGGATCCTGGATGGCGACGACAGCCGACACGGAGCCGAGCAGCGCGCTTCCGGTAGCGAGGAGGACGAGAGGACGCATCTGGTGGATTTCTCCTGAGGAGTCGGGACGCAGAGGGCGGCCAGATGGCCGTCGGCGTTCCCGATGCGGAAGGTTAGTCTCGCGCGCGAGGCTCCGGGTTTCCAAGGCTTCCGATCGGTCCGGATCGGGTGGGACTCGTCGAGCCCGGCGCAGAACCTGCCCGGGATGACCGCGAGGTACATTGCGGCACACCCCTATACCCGTCACCATGCCTATCAGAATCACGATCAAGCAGAACGGTCCCTATCGCGTCGAAGGCGACCTCACCGACCTCCAGCTCTTCGACCACGAAGGCAAGCCGGTCCCGCTCCCCGAGGGCAAGCCGGCCGTCTCGCTCTGCCGCTGCGGTGCGTCCACGAACAAGCCGTTCTGCGACGGCACCCACTCGAAGATCGGGTTCAAGGGCGCCGAGGAAGCGCGCAAGGAGTTCGACGCCGCGAAGTAGGTCGAGCACCAATGCCGATACTGCCAGCGCCGCGCACGGAGGCGGAGCTCGAGGAGCTGCTCTCGCGTCCGGACGCGGGCGCTGTGCAGGCCGTCGCTGCCCACCGAGGCGACATCCTCGTCCTCGGCGCTGGCGGCAAGATGGGGCCCTCGCTGGCGCGGATGGCGCGGCGCGCGGCCGATGAGGCGGACAAGGGACAGTCACCGCGCCGCGTCATTGCGGTCTCGCGTTTCGCCTCCGGCCCGGGCCGCGCGCTGCTCGACAGCGCAGGGGTCGAGACCATCGCCGCAGACCTGGGCGATGCGGCCGCTGTCGCCGCCCTGCCGGATGCACCGAACGTCGTCTTCATGGCGGGCCAGAAGTTCGGTACGCGCGATGCCCCCAGCGCGACCTGGGCCGCGAACACCGCGGTTCCGACGCTCATCGCGACGCGCTTCACCAGCGCGCGGATGGTCGTGTTCTCCACCGGCAACGTCTATCCGCTGACACCGGTCACGGAGACCGGCTCGAAGGAGACCGACACGCCCGCGCCCATCGGCGAGTACGCGGCATCGTGTCTCGGGCGGGAGCGGATCTTCGAGCACTACGCGGCGAAGCACGGACAACCGCTCGCGATAATGCGGCTCAACTACGCGGTGGACCTCCGCTACGGCGTGATCGTGGACATCGCGCTCGCGGTGCTCCACGAGCAACCCATCGACCTGCGGATGGGCTACGTCAACGTCATTTGGCAGGGCGACGCCAACGCGCGCGCCATCGCCTGCCTCGCACATGCGGCCCTGCCGCCCTTCATTGTCAACGTCACAGGGACACGGATCCTTCGCGTGCGCGACGTCGCGGCGCGGTTCGGCAAGCTGCTGAAACGCACGCCGAACTTTATCGGCGAGGAGGCGCCGGACGCGTTGCTCAGCGACACGACGCTGATGACGTCCACCGTCGGCGCCCCCGCGATCCCCGCTGACTGGATGGTGGCGTCGGTGGCGGAGCGAATCACCCATGGCGGCGTGATCCTCGGCAAGCCTACTTCCTTCCAGACGCGCGACGGCGGCTTCTGAACCGGGGGAGGACGCGAGCATGCCGAGCTTTCGACAGCATCTTCTCGATGGCCAGGTCATCCCCGCGCATCCGCTCGCGCTCGACGCACAGCGCCGCCTCGACGAGCGTCACCAGCGCGCGCTGACGCGCTATTACGTCGCCGCGGGCGCAGGTGGCATCGCCGTCGGCGTGCACACGACGCAGTTCGGCATCCGCAGCCATGGGTTGTATCGTCCGGTGCTCGAGCTCGCGGCAGAAACGGCGACCGCTGCGCTCGACGGTGCGACGCGGCCCTTCGTGCGGGTCGCGGGCATCATCGGCAACACCGCGCAGGCGATCGGCGAAGCGGAGATCGCGACGGCACTGGGCTACCACGCCGGTCTCCTGAGCCTCGGTGCGTGGGGCGGCGCGAGTGACGCGGACATTCTCGCGCACTGCGCGCGAGTGGCCGACGTGATCCCCGTATTCGGGTTCTATCTCCAGCCCGCGGTGGGTGGACGCGTGCTGGACTACGCCTTCTGGCGCGAGATGGCGGAGATCCCGAACGTCGTCGCGATCAAGATCGCGCCGTTTAATCGATACCGGACTCTCGATGTCGTCCGGGCGGTCGCCGACGCCGAGCGCACGGACATCGCGCTGTACACCGGCAACGACGATGCGATCGTTGCCGATCTCCTGACGCCCGTGGCGTGCACTGTCGGCGGCCGGACGATCGAGCGGCGGATCGTCGGCGGGCTGCTCGGACAGTGGGCGGTGTGGACGCACACCGCGGTGCGCATGCTCGAGGAGATGAAGCGAGCCCGCGACTCGGCGAGCATCGACATCGAGTGGCTCCGTCAGGGCGCGATGCTCACCGACGCGAACGGCGCGCTCTTCGATGTCCGGCATGACTTCGCCGGCTCGATCGCGGGCATCCACGAGGTACTGCGCCGGCAGGGGCTGATGCGCGGCATCTGGTGCCTCGATCCACGGGAGGGATTGTCCCCGGGGCAGGAGGGGGAGATCGACCGGGTATTGCGGAGCTACCCGGGGCTGACCGATGATGAGTTCGTGAGGGAGCATCTCGACGAATGGCTGCGGCCATGAGCATTCGTACGTGGGCGACGCTCGCAGGCGGGGCGTCGTTCGTCGTGCTCGTTGGCGCCGCGGTCGAGGCGCAGGGGGTGACGGTCGGAGCGGGAAATCCATCCGCGACCGGGATCGTCTCGGGAGTGGTCTACGACAGCATCGCGCGGGCGCCGCTGCGCGGCGTTCTCGTGGAGCTCGTGAAAGTCGATGACGGTGCCCGAATGCAGGGGTTCACCGCCACATCCGACTCCGCGGGCCGGTACTCGATCGCGAGCGTTCCGGTCGGCCGGTACCTCGTCGGTTTCTTCAACATCGCGTCCGATACACTCGGTATCGAGCCGAATGCGCGGGCGATCGTCGTGAGTCCCGGCTCGCAGCGCGTGGACCTCGCGATTCCCTCGGCGCGGACGGTCGTGGGCTCGCTCTGTCCCGCCAGCACATCGGCCGACTCGACCGGACTCCTCATGGGCCACGTGCGGTCGTCCGGCACGGCGCTCCCCACCGACAGCGCATCGGTGCTGGTGGAGTGGACGGAGACGACCGTGCGCGGGGTCATCATCGCGGAGGAGACGCGCCGCGTCGTCGGCGAGACGAAGGGAGCGGGATGGTTCGCCATCTGTGGCCTTCCGAGCGACGTGATGCTCAGCGTGCGTGCGAGCCGTGGTGCCGACTCGACCGGCTACATCGCCGTCGATGTTCCGCTGGATGGACTCCGGCATGTCACGATGCATGTCGGCGGCGCGACGCTGGCGCCTTTCCCGCGGCCGGCCGCGCGCGCGGGTAGAGATTCGGCGGCCCCGACTCCTGCGCCGACCGTGCTTCGCGGCCGCGCCCGACTCACCGGGACGGTGCGCGATGAGAAGGGAAGGCCGGTGTCGAACGCGCGTGCGCTGGTCTGGGGTACCAACATCGAGGCGGTCACGACGAATCGTGGCGCATTCATTCTGGACAGCCTGCCTGGCGGGACCCACACGCTCGAGGTGCGGTACCTCGGGCATGCCCCTGCGAACGCGATCGTGCATCTCGCTGCCGAGCGGCCGGCGACGGTGGAGGTGGTGCTCGCGGAGCGTCCCGCGGTGGTCCAGACGGTGACGGTGCGGTCGCAGCTTGCGTACTCGCGCAACCTCGCCGACTTCGATGCGCGGCGTCTCGAGGGATGGGAGCTCGTCGGCCAGTTCCTCGGACCGTCCGACCTCGAGAAGCGTCCCAACACGCGACTCAGCAGCCTCGTCCAGGAGATGCAGGGTGTATACGTGGACAACCGGCGTGGTGGCGGGACCGTGCGGATGCGCGCGCCGGGCGGGGGGCAGGGCATGTCGTACTGCACGCCGTCGCTGTACATCGATGGCGTGCGTCAGCTCGACGCCGACTTCAATGCCTTCGGCTCGGACCGGATCGCCGCGATCGAGGTGTACCCCCGCGAGGCGGGGCGTCCATCGGAATTCATGGATGGCAATGCCTGTGGCTCGATCATTGTGTGGACGCGTACTCCCGTGCTGCGCATGAAGGGTCCACCGAGCTGAGCTCGGAGCTTCGACGCAGCCGCACGTCCACATCGATCCGTTGATCATGCAACGCAGCCGTGTGCTCGGCCTCACCCTGCTCGGCGTCGGCGGTGTCGCCGCTGCCGGCTTCACGCTTCTTGCGCGCGCCGTCGTGCGTCGGGAGACCTCACATGCGGACGGCCGGGTGCGGCGGCGACTGCCGAAGCGTCGCCGGCGCGCCACGAAGAAGGCGGCGACAGCCATTGGTCCACTCGGGAAGGAATGGGCGCATGCACCGATCGCGCTCGCGGTGAGTGCGTACGCATGGCGTCGCGGTGCCGGCGTCGCGGCGATCGCGGTGCCGCTCGCATCGGCGGCGGGCACCGGGTTGAGCAGGACCTTCGACCGGTACATGCCGCACCGCTCGCCGCCGCCGGGACGTCATGCGCCGACGACGCCGAGCTTCCCGAGCGGTCACTCCCTGGAGACGATGGCGGTCGGGGTGACGAGCGCGTATGTGCTTGCCCGCGAGGGCATTCTGCCTGTGGCAGCTGCGGCGCCGATCGCACTGGTGGTGCCGGTGGTGTCGGGCCTGGGGCGGATGTATCTCGACCGGCACTGGGGCACTGACGTCGTCGCGGGGTGGCTCGCGGGCGTGGCGCTGGCGGCGGGGTGTGCGTCGCTGTACGAGGGGCTGCGGGAGTGACGGCGACGACTGCCATCCCGGGTGACGGTACCCTGCCACCCGGGGTACTCTACGACAGTGGAATGCGCGAACCTCTGCACATCCGCCACCTCCTCGAGGATGCGCTGCGCGCTCGCGGAGATGAGTTGCAGAGGTCATGAATCCGGCCACGCCGAAGAAGCATACAGCCCCTCGTGAGCCCTCGATCGGCCTTCGCCTTGCGACGGGTCTCGTCGGGCTGATTCTCCTCTTGTTTGCGGTGCTGGGGACGACGCTGCTCGTGGAGGGGCCGTGGCACTGGGGGCTCGCCCTCGGCTCGCTCCTGTTTCTCCTTGAAGGATTGGACTTCGTCGTCGCGGCAATGCGTCACGACGGCGGCTGGCCAACGCCAGCGACAGCGTTCATGAATTTTCTTTTCCCGTAACGCTCAGGGCACGCTCGACGCCGCGCGATCCCGCTCGACGAGTCCCGCAAGCTGCTCGACGACAGTGCCCCAGCCGTCGTGGAATCCCATCGTCTCGTGCATGTCGCGATCGGCGCGGCTCTTGTGCATGACGTGAGCGGAGTACTCGGTCCCGTTCGGGTGATCCTGCAACGTGATGACCGCGGTCATGAACGTGCGCTCGGCAGGCCGCCATTCACCGAGCAGCGCATCCGTGAAGACGATTCGCTCGAGCTCATCGACGGCGAGGAAGCATCCCCGCATGTGCGGCTTGAACGCGCCGCCATTCTCGCTGATATGGGTCGTGAACCCGCCGCCCGGGCGAAGATCCATCTCGAGCACCTTGCACTTTGCCGGCGCCGGCACCCACCACTGCTCGAAGCTCGCGGGAGTCGACCACGCGTCCCAAACGACTCGCCGGGGTGCCTTGATGATTCTCGACAGTGTCAGGTCGAGCTCCGGATTCACTGATCTGGTCATTTCGATTTGTCCCGTGCATGGGTGGTGGTGACGAACTGCTCGAGTCGGTCGGTGCGGCCTTCCCAGAGCGCGCGCTGCGTCGAGAGCCATGCTTCTGCCGCGGCGAACGACTTCCGCTCGATTGAACAGGTTCGCACGCGCCCCGTCTTTCGCGTCCGGATGAGGCCACTGCCTTCGAGGAAGCGGATGTGCTTCATGAAGGATGGCAGCGCCATGTCGAAGGGCCGTGCCAGCTCGCTGATGCTCGCAGGGCCCTTCCCCAACCGTCCCAATACCGCTCGGCGGGTCGGGTCCGCCAGCGCCTGGAAGATGCCGGTGAGTCGGTCGGAATAGTGTTCCATGAGGCTATGTAATACGCCGGCATACTAAGCGCAAGGGCTTAGTGTTGCCGATGAACCATGACAATGGACGCGCGCAGTCGCGTTGAAGCCGACGGGACTCGCGGTTATTTACAGTGGTATCAGCGGCGCGCGCCATCAGGGCCCCGTGCGCGATTCCTCACGACCAGTCGTCCCCATGCGGATCGCATTGAACGTCGCAGGTGTCTTCTGCCTGCTCATCGGATCCATCTGGATCCTTCAGGGCATCAACGTGCTGCCCGGCAGTTTCATGACTGGCCAGACGAAGTGGGCCGTCTATGGCGCCATCGTTCTCGGTGTAGGCATAGGACTGCTGATGGCGGCCCGCCGTCGAACGACTTCGCCCCCGCCTTGACCTCCACCCTTTATCGTCCATGCGATGCCACTGCCTGAAGTCATCAAGACCCTTCGAACACTCAACGAGCCGGTTCCTCGTCCGGCCCGGCTACCGACCGCAGCGGAGATCGCGGCGGCCGAGGAGCAGCTGGGCGTCAGCTTTCCTCCCGACTATCGGTACTTCCTGCTTCACGGCAGCGATGTCGCTTACGGGGCGCTCGAACCTGCGCAAGTCACGCCCGACGCAGGGCACACCGACCTCATCGACGTCGCGACCGGGGCCTGGGAGGCGGGAGTTCCCCGTGAGTTCCTGCCGTTCTGCGAGGACAACGGCGACTACTACTGCTTCGCCCCTGACGGCAGTGTCGGCCTCATGTCACACGATGGGTTGCGCGGCGACTCCTGGCCGGACCTGGCACACTGGATTCAGGAGGTGTGGATCGACGAATTCCAGGAGATGGAAGACGGCGAGTAGTTACTTCGGAAAGATGACCGGAAGCACGACGTCCGTCGTGAAGACGCACCGTGCGTTGTGCCCGCATTCCGAGACGATGATCGCGTTGTGCTTCGCGCCGAGCGTCTCGTTCACGTACTTGAAGAACGCCTCGCCGCGCGCGCGTCGCGTCGGGCCCTGGGCCATCGCATTCGGCGAGGAATCGAAGCCGCCGAGTGGGAGGACGTCCACGTGCCCGAGCAGGTACGTCGTCGGGCGCTCGACGAGCTGCCGGATGATCTGCTCGTTCGTCGGGCCTGCCGCGTAGCCAGCGCGGTTGTCGAGGCCAGCGGGCCACCGATTGTAGTTCGGTGCCTTCGTCGTGTCGAAGGGGCCGTACTCGTACTTCGTGTGGAGCTTCTCGCCATCGGGGCCGAGGGCTGCCTTGTCGGCGTCCACAGGGTTGGCGTCGCCGGTAGGCAGGGGGCGAACCGCGGCTGGCCAGGCATAGCTCGACGGATTCGCGACGACGTAGGAGATCTTCACGCCAGCAGTGCCGTGCACCTTGCTCGTCATCGCGTAGCGTGTGGCGAGCTGGCCGCCGGCCGAGTGTCCCGCGACGACGATGGTGGCGAGATTGGGAAAGGTCCTCTTGTTCGCGAGCTTGCGCACGAGCTCATCGATGAAGTCGAACGAGGAGATCGAGGGATTGTTGGGCGACATGCCGCCCGCGCGCCAGGAGTTCCCGCCTTCCGGCCACGCGACCTCATTGGCGTGCGCGGTATCCCGGCCCGCCATGAATCGCGGTGAGAGGATGATGGTGTTGTTCAGCGCGCCGGCGAGAAAGCCCGCGGCAGTGGAGGTCTCGAAATAGTGGTCGGCGTTGCGGCCGGCGCCGTGAACCATGATCAGCGCGCGAGTAATGCCCGCGTTCGCGACTTCGAGTGGATGAGATGCGTACACCATCGAGCGCGCAGGCCCCGAGCTGAACGTGATCCAGCGCTGGCATGCAGTCGTGGCATGAGTGCATGGCGTGACGGCTCGCTGGGCGTCTGCAGCGGACGCAACGACGACAGCGAGGCCGATGGCAACGGGGATGCGCATGAGAGGGGGACTGGATGGCGAGGGGATGCATGGTGTTTCGCGGATAATGCCTCACGCGGACTCCTCCCGCCACCGGAAGGCACCGCGCCTGAAACCAATCGGCCCGAGGCGCCGTATGGGAAACCCATAGGATCATCCAACTTTCGCCTTTCTTGCCGAGGAATCATGCATCCATCTCGCTCCTTCACGATGGCGGCCTGCGCGATTGCGGCACTGTGTGCCGCACCGAGCATGCTCTGCGCGCAGTTTCACCCGGACGTGTCGGTCGGAGCACGGGTCCGGGTCTGGCTTCCCGAAGCGCAGCGGCAAGGCGGCGATGGGCCCGAGCACCGGCAGCTGCTCCGGGGGTCGGTGGCGTCGATGGCGACCGACACGCTTCGAATCTCGATTCCGCGCACCGAGGGCACCGTTGCAGTTCCGCGAAGTTCGGTGCGGCGTCTCGAGGTGAGTCATGGGGTCTCGCGGCCGGTCAGTGCGGCTGAACGCGCAATCGGTGGCGCGGTCGGTGGAGCGATTCTCTGGGCGCTCATGAACGACCCGCGGCGCTCGGGTGGTCCCAGCTACCGAACCGACTGGCGGGCTGCGGGTGTCGGTGCGTCGTGGGGCGCGGGGATCGGTGCGGTGGTCGGCTTCATCATCCCCCACGAACGGTGGCACCGGGTGCGACTGCGTCGCTGAGAATGAACGGGCCGTGGCCCCTGGGGCGCGGCTTCGGTGTGATGTGAGGTAGGCAGGCGCATGATCGTAGTCCCCTACCTCACACAAGCGAGTCCATGATGTCGCGGAACCGTATGCGCGCGTCGCTGGTGACGTTGGCCACGTATGCCGTGGTTGTCGGCGGATTGACCGGCTGTGAGCGAGCGCGCAGCCCGATGGCGCCCGCCCCGACACAGCTCGTCGCGCTGACACCGACGTCGATCGGCGGCGTTGCGGGAAGCCAGGTCGAACCGGTGCCGACCCTCCGGGTCCGCAACGATTGTGGCGCGCCGGTGGCCAATGCGCGGGTGACGTTCGAGTAGAATGCCCATAGCGTGGCGTTGAGGCCGTTATCCATGAAACGACGATGCGGGGTTGGCTGAGCTCTCGCTGAGCTGGTGCAGCGCTTCCGTTCCGCGGTACGTAGCTTGAGACGTGCTTTCCTCCTCCCGAGCTCACTCCGCGATGCGTTCCATCATTCGTGCCGTCGTCGTCCTCGCCCTCCCGGCGAGCCTCGCCGCCCAGGCCGCGCGCCCGTCATCCCCTCCCGCTCCCGCTCCAGCCGGGTTCGGCGATCCGTTCACGCCGCGACCCCTTGGCACCGGCGCGATCAAGGTCGGTCCCGAGCGCGGCACGATCGTCGTCGTGGGCGGCGGCTCGATGGGGCCGGAGATCTACAAGGCGTTCATCGATGCTGCGGGCGGGCCCGACGCGACGATTCTCGTCGTGCCGAACGCCGGAGGCGCGGACACGGTCAGCCCGACCACCGGACAGGGATGGCGAACGAATGGCGCGAAGAACGTCGTCGTGCTGTTCACCCGCGACCGGAAGATCGCGGACACGGATTCATTCACCGCCGTCATTCGGAAGGCGGGCGGCGTGTGGTTCGAAGGCGGCCGCCAGTTCCATCTCGTCCAGGACTACGGCGGCACGAAGACCGAGCGCGCCTTCATGGACGTGCTTGCGCGCGGCGGCGTCGTCGGCGGCTCATCCGCGGGCGCATCGATCCTCGGCGACTTCATGGTCCGCGGGGCGCCGTCGAACGACAACACGATCATGGAGTATCCAGGGTACGCGAAGGGCTTCGGCTACCTGCGCAACGTCGGCATCGATCAGCACGTTGTCGCCCGGTCGCGGCTGCCTGACCTCCCCGACTCCATCATTCCACGCTACCCGAGCATGCTCGCGATTTCGGAGGACGAAGGCACCGCCTGGGTAATCCGCGGCGATACGGGACGCATTGTCGGTCGCAGCAAGGGATTCGTGTACAACGGCCGGGATGTGAACGATCCGGACAGCCCGTTCCTGACGCTGTTTCCCGGTGATTCGTACAACCTCAATACAC
>JANPKQ010000221.1:0-7251 GCA_031426115.1 Gemmatimonadaceae bacterium
CCGCGGCCGTGGGCCCCGACGCGCTCCGCACCGGCTCCACGCGAATGCTCGCCGTCTGGAATGCCGCCTCGGTAAGGGTCACGCGGTTCGCTTCGCCTTCTTCGTGCTTCTCGCCTTCCTCATGCTTTTCCTCAGCAGCTGTATCCGCCGCGGCTGGCGCAGAGTCGGAATCCGACGAGCAGGCCGACAGAGAAATGAGGCAGGCGAAGCAGGTAGCTAGGATCGTCATCGGCCACCTGTGGCTGCGCGACCGGGCTGATAGTGTCTGGGTCATCGGTCTCCCTCCGGGGGGAGCATGAATTCGGTATGGGAATCGTCCGGGCTGCCAGCGGCACCCGTGATGAGATCGGCGAGCGCATCCGCTGCTTCCATTCGACTTCGGAGACGGGCGATCTCCGCGCGAGCCAAGGCTCGCTCGAAGTCCAGCAGCTCGAGGAGCGAGAGTTCACCACTCCGGTACGCCGATAGCGCGCTCTCACGCTCCTCACGGGCACCACGCAGCAGTGCCGCATCGAACAGCGTCAGGCGTTCGCGCGCCGCCTCGTATCGGTGAAATGCCGTCGTCAAGTCAGCGCGAACGGATGCAACGGCCGCCTGCCGTGCCGCATCCGCGGCAACGACGTCGCGATCGGCAGCGGTGATCACGGCCTTATTGCCGCGACGCGCGGTGAAAGGCAGCGAGATGGACGCGCCCAGGGTTGGCCCTGCCGTGTATCCGCCGCCCTCACTCGCGAAGCGCTGTATACCGATGGAGGCAAGGATGGTCGGTCGCTGCTCAGCACCTGCAAGACGGCGTGATGCTTCGGCGCGCGCTACGGCTATGCTGCCCAAACGAGCCGCACTGGAGAGCGTGATCAGGGAGTCGAGAGCCGGAGCAGCCGGAAGCGGGATGCTCAAGGGGTCGCGCAGCTCACGTGCAATGACGGAATCCATCGCAACAGTCAGCGGTGCTACAGTGACATCCGTCCCAAGCAGGGCGGCCAGCAGCACTCGACCAATGCGCGCCTCGGTAAGTGTCGATGCAGCATCCGTCTGAATGCGCAGTCGCTCGGTTCGCAGGCGAAGCACATCGACGTAGCGGGCCTCGCCGACAGCAAACCGGGTCCGGACGCCTTCCTCCGCGGAGGCCACGAGGGAATCCTCGGCAGCGAGGCGACGCGCGATGGCCACCGCGCCCACCGCGAGCGTGAGCGCACGATCGACACGCGCTTCGACCCTACGCTCTGCCAGCTCCAGCTCTGCCTGGGCGCGGTCGACGTCGCGTTCAGCGACCGTGCGCTGAGCCGAGCGGAGTGCTCCGGAAAGAAACTCGCGGCTGAGATCGACGCGGATGGAACCCGCCCCACCGACATCCAGCCCATTCGGAACTTCCTCCATCTCCGCGCCAAGTGAGGCCGCTGGGGCGACGCCCGTGGCATGCAAGCGGGCGCGCGCTGCCTCGAGCGCGGATCGTCGCGCTGCGACATCCGGGCTCCGGAGTCTCACCGCTTCCTTGAGTTGGCGGACTCCCGCCGAATCGGCAAAGCGTACCTGCGCGCCGAGTGCTCGCGGTGCGGCACCGATCACGATCAGTGCGCACA
Organism: Gemmatimonadaceae bacterium; assembly: GCA_031426115.1. Taxonomy (GTDB): domain Bacteria; phylum Gemmatimonadota; class Gemmatimonadetes; order Gemmatimonadales; family Gemmatimonadaceae; genus JANPKQ01. Next base: position 1,581 of record JANPKQ010000221.1, read on the forward strand.
CCAGTGCGCGAACACAGGCGACGGTATGTCGGACGGCCGCCGCATGATGCTGGCGGCGTTGATGAACGCTCACGTGAAGTCTCTCCCCGTACGGGTGTCGAGACCGCGCCTCGAAGATCCGCATTCACGGAACGACGAGCCGCGTGCCAGGCGACACGCCGAGTGCTGGTGCGAATGTGTTGTGGGGCGCCCGGTGACCGGGCGAGCAGCGCGCTAGGAGCGACGAATGTCGCCAGCGCTGCGGAGACTTACGCGATCGGCGGGCGGAGCTGCAGCTCGAGGGCCGGGCCCTGTGGCGTCGACTCAACCAGAGCCAGGACGACAGACGGCGCCGATGGCAGACTCGGTTCGCGATCCATCAGTGCCGGCATCCCGCCATGTGCGTGTACGCAGTGGCACACGTGCATGGTGTGGCCGGGCGCCGGCAGAGGTGCGTTCGAGCCCGAAGTCGGGTCCGCACCATCAACCATGCTCAGCGCGGCCCGTTCGGAATCCCCGTCGCACGCGTCAGCGATCAGCGATTCGGCGGTGAAGAAGCCGAATCCCAGAACCAAGACGAAGGCGATCAGTCGCCGGCGTATGGCGAGGCGGGAACGAGTCACAGAGGCGTCAGCGAACTGGATGGAAGGCAGACCGAAGGATAACCGGTAGCATGGGATTGACCGATGCAGCGGAAACGCGTAACATCGTATGAACGCCTATTCACACGTTCAGGAGAACTATATGGCCTCCGTTGGATCGATGCAAGAGCGACGCGGCCGTGCGCGGCATCAGGTCTCGCAGACGGAGGACCTGTGCGAAGTACGGTGCGTCGATGAGGCCAAGGTCCGCAGGACCCGACAGGCCATGAAATCGACGGGAGCCGTGTCGACCCTCGCCGAGACGTTCAAGGTTCTTGGGGATCCCACGCGGCTTCGGATCGCGTATGCGCTATCCCGCGACGAGCTCTGTGTGTGCGACCTGGCTACCGTCCTTGGTGTCTCGCAGTCGGTCGTGTCGCACTCGTTGCGAGCGCTCCGTCAGATGCGCCTCGTGCGGTATCGAAAGGAAGGCAAGATCGCGTACTACGCACTCGACGACGACCACATTGGTTCCCTGCTCGGCGAAGGGTTCCGTCACGTGGAAGAGCAGCTGTAAAGGGTGTCGTGAAGCGATCAGGAATCCCGCAGCGGGAAGCGGACACCGCGGCAGGCGTCACGTGCGACCTTCGCGTCAGCGGCATGGACTGCGCGAGCTGTGCAGCCGCGGTCGAGAGCTCGCTCCGCCAGCTGGAAGGCGTTCATGACGTCCGCGTCGATGTCGTTGGCGGGCGCGTTCGCGTAGGCTATGCCGAAGGGAAAGTCGCTCGCGGCGATCTTTCCGGCGCCGTTCAGCGGGTTGGATACCGGGTGGAAGACGGGGACGTGCGGCGCGCAGCGTTCACGGTCAGCGGAATGGACTGCGCTGATGAAGTTCGGGTCATCGAGGCAAAGCTCAGCAAGCTGCCAGGTGTGACGAAGCTCGAGTTCGACGTCATCCGCCACCGACTCATTGTCGAAGGTGCCATCACGCCGGCCGAGATCCAGCGCGGCGTGAAAGAGCTCGGGATGAGCGCACAGGCCGAAGGTGAGGCGGTTGCGGCGCCGTCCTTCTGGGAGCGGCGCGGCCGGCTCGCCATGACCGTTCTGTCCGGGATCGCCCTCGGCCTCGCGCTGATTGTGGATCGGCTCGAAATGCCGCAGGCAGTCGTTCTCGGTCTCCTTGCAATCTCCACGATCGCAGGAGGCTGGTTCGTCGTACCGCGCGGACTCCGAGCCGCGCTGAATCGCGCGCTGGACATGAACTTTCTCATGTCCATCGCGGCGGCCGGCGCGTGGATCATCGGTGAGCAGACCGAGGCAGCGGCGACACTCTTCCTGTTCGCGATCGCGGAGCTGCTCGAGGCCTATTCCATGGATCGCGCACGGAACGCGATCAGGATGCTCATGGATCTGTCGCCGGCGGAGGCGACGGTTGTCCGCGACGGTAAGGAGCTACGCGTCCCCGCAGGGGAGATCGAGGTCGGGGAGACGGTCCTCATCAGACCTGGAGAAAAGATCCCGGTCGATGGTGACGTCACGGGTGGCCGGTCCAGCGTGAACCAGGCCCCAATTACCGGCGAGTCGATGCCGGTGGACAAGGAGCCAGGCGCTGCCGTCTTCGCGGGGTCGCTGAACGGTCAGGGTGCGCTGCAGGTCCGGTCGACGAAGCCTGCGAGTGACACGACTCTCGCGCGCATCATCCACGCAGTCGAGGAAGCCCAGGCGTCGCGTGCGCCGAGCCAGACCTTCGTCGATCGCTTCGCCCGCATCTACACTCCGGCCGTCGTCGGTCTTGCCGTACTGATCGCCGTTCTCCCACCTGTGGCCGGCCTTGGTGAATGGGGCACATGGATCTATCGGGCGCTGGCCATGCTGGTCGTCGCCTGTCCCTGCGCGCTGGTGATATCGACGCCGGTGAGCATCGTGAGCGGGCTTGCCGGTGCCGCGCGAGCCGGGATTCTGATCAAGGGTGGCGCCCATCTGGAGAACGCCGGTGCCGTGACGACGGTGTGCTTCGACAAGACGGGCACGCTGACGGTTGGACGTCCGACGGTGACCGACCTGATTGCGCTCGATAAACGGAGCGAGAGCGATGTGCTTCGCCTGGCGCTGGGAGTCGAGCGCCACTCCGAACATCCGCTGGCCCGGGCGATTCTTGAGTACGGTGCGCACCGTGGGATCGCTCCTCCGCCATCGAGCGACTTCGAGGCGCTGATCGGTCGCGGCGCGCGAGCGACGATCGATGGTGAGGTCATTCATCTCGGCAACGAACGTCTGGCCCGAGAGCTCGGAACCGCGACTACGAGGGCGATCGCGGAGCTCGAGCGGCTGGAGCATGCCGGCAGTACCGCCGTGCTCGTGACGACACTGCGCAAACCCATCGGGGTCCTCGGAATCGCGGATCAGGTCCGTCCGGAGGCGAGATCCGCATTGAAGTCACTTCGCGATGCCGGTGTTCGGAAGCTGGTCATGCTTACCGGCGATAACGAAGGCACAGCACGGGCGGTCGCCGAGCACCTCGGGGTAGATGCGTACCACGCGGAGCTCCTTCCTGATGACAAGGTTCGAATCGTCCGCGATCTCGAGGGACGCGGAGAGCGGGTCGCATTCGTAGGCGATGGAGTGAACGACGCGCCGGCACTCGCCGCGGCGACTGTCGGCGTTGCGATGGGAGCGGCGGGTACCGACGTTGCGCTCGAGACGGCCGACATCGCGCTCATGGGCGACGACCTGACCAAACTTGCTCTCGCCATGCGGCTCTCGCGTCGAACGCTTCAGGTGATCCGGCAGAACGTGTGGTTCGCGATCGGGATCAAGGGCGTGTTTCTCATACTCGCTGTGGGCGGCTGGGCGACGCTGTGGATGGCCGTGGCTGCGGACATGGGTGCCTCATTAATCGTAGTCCTGAACGGGCTTCGGGCGTTGCGAGCCGCAGAATGAGATCAGCACGTTTCGCTCGAAGCGCCACCGCCGCGTGGAGTGGAGAGGTTATCCGCGGCGCAGGTATCGTGACCGCCGGTACCGAGTCATTCGCCCTGTCGGTGACATTCCCGCGTCTCAGTGGAGAGCCACCAGCCACGACGACTCCCGAGGAGATGCTGGCGGCATCCCACGCAACATGTTTCGCGATCGGACTGCGGTCCGTGATTGGCGCGCGAAAGGGAAGAGCAACGGAGGTGCGGGTGACTGCGACCATCATCGCAGAGAAGGCCGCCGGCGCCATCCGCATTCTGTCCTCACACTTGCATGGCGTTGTTGATGGCCTGGAGGGGATAGATCCCGGTCAGCTTCCGGACATCGCCAGGGCGGCCGAAGAAGCCTGCACCATCTCAAATGCCATCCGTAGCTCCGTAGCGATTACTTCCGAGGTCAGCGCGATTTGATCCTCACCGACTCCCGCTGCCAGGGCAGCACTGACTCATGACGGAATTGACAACAGCCGCACTCGCTCGCTCCATGGCGCTCTTCATCGCTGCCGGGCTCATGGAGATTGGCGGGGGCTATCTCGTCTGGCTCTGGCTCCGGGAAGGACGGGCTGTCTTCCTCGGCATGTTTGGCGGGCTGCTGCTCTTCCTGTACGGTGTCATTCCGACGTTGCAGCCGGCCCACTTCGGACGCGTCTACGCCGCGTACGGCGGCGTCTTCGTTGTCCTATCCCTTCTGTGGGGTTGGTGGATCGATGGCCACCGGCCCGATGCCCCCGAGGTAATCGGCAGCGCTCTCTGCATCGTGGGCGTCGCCGTTATCATGTACTGGCCACGGACCGTGTAGTCGGACTATCTCGTCGGCGCCGCGGAACGCGGCATGAGTAGCCCGTCCAGACCCCGCCTCAGGCTGTCGACGGGCAAGACGCCCTGCATGACACTGACCGGTGAGCCGTCCGGTCGTCGAAGGAAGAAGTGTGGCGTGGCACGGAAGCCCACCGCGAGCTTCGCGCTGTCATTACGGGCCTCTGCGACGTTCAGATAGAGAAAGTCGATCCGCTCCGCGGAGAGGATTCCGCGCGAGGAGGTGCCCGAGGAGGTACGGGCGACGGAGGAATTCCGAAGCGCGTGTCCAGCTTCGGCGACGGTGATGCGGCGGACGCTCGGCAGCCCGGCCTGAGCGCGTCCGTTCTCAGCAAAGGATTATCTACGCGATACACGCTTACCTCCGACATTCATTAGAGGAGTGTGGCCCGTCCTGCCCTCATCAGGGTGTTGCGACTGAGGACGGACTGGGTATCGAAGACGGATCCCCAGTAAGCCCGTGCAGACTCGGGTCGCTCTCCGAGGCGGCCGACGTTTGTTGCCTCGGACGCCTCCGACATGTTGTCACCAACGTGTCACCAAGAACAGCGTTCGCTTGCGTCGGGGCGCGGGGACATTCATATTCGGTTAACCATATATGAGCCACGCCCAGTCGGTCTCGCCGAGTGCAACCGTTTCGGATCTCGATGCCCTCTTCAAGGCGTTCGCCGATCCCACCCGACTCCGGGTTCTGAGCCTGCTCGCCGCCGGCGAGCTGTGTGTCTGTGACATCGTCGAGATTCTCGAGCTACCTCAGCCCACAGTTTCGCGACACTTGGCCTCCCTCCGAAACGCTGGGCTCGTCGACGTCACCCGCGAGTGGAAATTCGCGCACTACCGGCTCGCGGCGCCAAGCAACCCGGTCCATCGGAACCTGATCAGCTGCGTACGCTCATGCTTCCGCGGAATCGAGTCACTCGACCGCGAGCGAGTTCAGGCCGAGGAGCGTGTCCGGGCGCGCGAGATGGATCCCTGCTGAACCTCCAGCATCGACCGCCCATGACCAGTTCGAATCGTCCCCTCAAAGTTCTCTTTCTCTGCACCGGGAACTCCGCACGGAGCCAGATCGCCGAAGCGCTGCTGGCGCGAAAGGGACGGGAGCGGTTCGTTGCAGGGAGTGCCGGGTCGCATCCCGCAGCTGCCGTGAACCCGCTTGCGATCGAGGTATTGCGGAATCACGGCATCACGTGGGAAGGGAAGAAGCCCAAGACCGTCGACGCGGCGCGCGCCGAGGAGTGGGACTTCGTCGTGACGGTGTGCGATCGAGCAAAAGAAGCCTGTCCAACGTTTCCCGGACAACCGGTCTTCGCGCACTGGGGCCTT
>JANPKQ010000222.1:0-7486 GCA_031426115.1 Gemmatimonadaceae bacterium
GAATGAAGACCGGAATCCGGAGCCTCGCCGCTGCGGCCCAGATGCGGTCGAGATCAGGGTCGTCGAGCGCCAGTCGCGACCCGTCGGCTTTTCTAATGGTCTGTCCGAACCCCTTTCCGATCTCCCCGATGCCCACGGCGCCCGCGGCGACGTCGGCTTCGAGCTGCGCGATGGCCCGCTCGGCCCATCCGGGGCCGACGCCCCGAAAGTCGATCCCGGCAAGGACGCGCACGCGATCCTTCATCCCCGGCGATGCGGCGATCGTGGCGACGGTGCGTGTGAGCGCCTCGCCTGAGGCGTTGTTGGCAGCGACCATGAGGCGCACGTTGAGCGCGTCCAGTTCGGCGCCGAGCGTCGCGAGGCCGGCAGTGGAGCCGAGCGCGCCCTGCGGGTGGCCGTGAAAGTCGATCACGGGGTACTTCGCTTTCGGCACCGGGTGCGCCGGCACGACGAGCGTGGAGCGAGGCCGATAATCCAGAATGCTCGGTGCCGGCGCGTCCGGTCCCATGCAGTTCCGCGGACGGATCTCGGTGGTGCCCGGAGGGCAGGATTCGCCGGCGGGGATGGCCGTGCCGCGCCCTCCACCTCGTTGCGCGAGGAGGCCGGGGGCGGCCAGGGGGATGGCGAGCGCGGCGACGAGCAGAGCGCGCGGAGGTCTGGTGAGCTCGAGTCTCATCGGGTTTTGCCGCGGCGACTGGGAGGGTGGTGTTGACCGGCGTTTCGACGTGGGTCGCGCCCGTGTCATCGTCCGCACCGGGAGAGCCCGATCATGGGTGCTCTCCTCGGGTTGGGCGCGAGAATGTAAGGTAAGCGCTTCTCGAAGTCGGTGAGAGAGGCGTCACGCGGCGTGAGTCGCCCGGTGCTGGCGGTCCGTCCCGCCCTTCTCTGCGTCGAGCTACGCCGGATACGCTGTCCGCCGCGGCGGGGTTACGAGATCCGCTGCCATGCGCCAGGGCCAAGCCGGATCTGAGGAGAGATGAGAAGGTGATGAGAAGGTGATGAGAAGGTGAAGAGAAGGTGATGAGGGGTCGTGCGGACATTGGCGCGTACCCGGGCCCGTATGCTGGGCCCTCTCCCGATTCTCCCACCACCAGAAGGTTCCCAATGAAACGGTTTTCTCCCGGTCTCCTGCTCGCCATCTTCGCCGCGACAGGGATGATCGCCGCGTGCACCGATGCTGGCGCGCCAACGGCAGTCCACGAGCCGCCCGCTGGCGCATCCGCAACTCCAATGTTCGACCGTGCCGAGAGGGGGGTCTTCACGACGATCGAGTGGCCGGGCGCGGTATCCACCACGCCGTCCGGGATCAATAACGCCGGTGTAATGGTGGGTCGCTACATCCTGAACGGGACGCATGGCTGGGTTCGCGGCGTCGACGGGGAACTCACCACCCTCGACTACCCGGGAGCCACATTCACGGTGAACGGCGGGATCAACGATCGTGGAGACATCGTCGGCTGGTACATCCTGCCCTCGGCGCCAGCTATCCGCAGCGGGTTCCTGCTGAAGGACGGCGTGTACACTACCATCGATCCCCCGGGCTCTATCTGGACAAACGTGCTGGGGATCAACAACCAGGGCGACATCACCGGACGCTTCTGCACCCGCGTGCCGTGCCGCGAACCGGGAAGCGGTGACTTCCATGGCTTCCTGTACAGCGACGGCGAGTACACCGTGATCGACTACCCAGGCTCGATCGAGACAAACGCGTGGAGAATCACCGACAGCGGGGAGATCGTCGGCAGCTACACGCTCGCCGGCGGCGAGGTGAAGCTGTTCACGTACCGGAGCGGGGAATACACGGCGATCCCGCTGCCTGCCGGCGCCGCGCTTTCGGCCGACAATGGCGGCATCAACGCGCGCGGCGACATCGTCGGCAAGTATTGTGACGCAAGTCCGTGCCGGGTGGGCCCGTCAGGCTACGCGTTCCTCATGCGTGACGGCGAAGTCACGACGTTTCGTGTACCTGGCTCCATTGGAACGGCCGCCTTCGAGATCAACAACCGGGGCGACGTCATCGGAGGCTACTTCGACGCAGTCGGAAAGCTTCGCAGTTACGTCACGCGCATAGCCCCGCACTAGCTGCAGGGATCGCCCGCCCCCTCGGCTGATCCACTCCGAGAGCAGCCGAGTGGGAGCGGCGTCGACAACGGCCATGGCGTACCTGGCACCCTCGCGTCGCTGCCCATGACCCACACGCCCATGGGCGCCTCGTACACGCGTCGGCCGACGTGCCCGCCCGATAGTCCTGTGATCGAGCTCGATGAAAACGAGACGCGATGACAAGTATGTCGACAGAAAAGTCGACCCTGGCTATATCCCCCTCGAAAAGCTCCACTGTCCGGAAAGCCATGCTGCGTCTCGACTCCCAGAATATTCAGGGGTTGCATCCGCGCGTCGGCTTATTGATCAAATGGGACATCCTTTGACGCTGGCTACCGCGCAATCTCCCGGGTAAGATACCGACGCGGGGTACTGTTACCTGCGCTCGTCAGTTGCCCTCCGCCATTTTGGAGACCGCTCGATGTCCCCCAAACTTCCCGCTCGCCGCCTCGCCACCAGCGCGGCTGCCCTCCTCGCCATTCTTGCGCCTTTCAGCTCTGCCCACACCCAAGGCCGCGGCGGCCGCGGCGGCGCCAGCGCCGCCGACTCGATCATGTACTCCTACCCCACCACCGCCCGCCTCGACGCCCTCAAAGCCGAGGCCTCGAAAGAAATAGACGCAAGGGCGAAGATGATCCAGGAGATGGTCGACCAGGTCTTCTCCTACGGCGAGCTCGGCTTCCAGGAATTCGAAACCTCCAAGTACCTCACCGGCCTCCTCGAACAGAACGGCTTCACCGTCGAACGCGGCACCGCCGGCATTCCCACCGCCTTCGTCGCCAAATGGGGCTCCGGAAAGCCCGTTATCTCCCTCGGCTCCGACATCGACGACATTCCCCAGGCCGGCCAGAAACCCGGCGTCGGCTACCGCGATCCAATCGTCGCCGGCGCACCAGGCCACGGCGAAGGCCACAACGCCGGCATGCCGCTCAACATCGCGGCCGCGATCGTCGTCAAGAACATCATGCAGCGCGAGAAGCTCCCGGGCACGATCGTCCTCTGGCCCGGTGTCGCCGAGGAGCAGATGGCCGGGAAGGCGTTCCTCGTCCGCGCCGGCGTCTTCAAGGATGTCGACGTCACGCTCTTCACTCACGTCGGCAACGGGCTCGGCGTCTCCTGGGGGCAATCGGGATCCAACGCGCTGATCTCCGCGATCTTCAAGTTCCGCGGTGAGAGCGCACACTCCGCCGGCGCGCCATGGCGCGGGAAGAGCGCACTCGATGCGGTGATGCTCATGGGGCAGGCGTGGGAGTACAAGCGCGAGCACCTCGAGCTGCCGCACCGGTCGCACTACATCATCGTCGACGGTGGCGACCAGCCGAACGTCGTGCCGAGCACGGCGAGCATCTGGTTCTACTTCCGCGAGCGCGATCATCCGCGCACGCTCGCGCTGTACGAGACGGCGAAGAAGATGGCCCAGGGCGCGGCGATGCTCGCGGATGTGAAGGTGGACACGATCATGATGGTGGGGTCGGGATGGAGCGCGCACTTCTCGCGGCCGGTGGCCGAGACGATGTTTCGCAACATCCAGAAGGTCGGGATGCCGACGTGGGACGCGAACGACCAGCGCCTCGCGAAGGGAATCCAGCGCGAGCTCGGCTCGCCCGACAGCGGGTTGAGCACCAACCCCGGCCGCCTCGGCGGACCAGTCAACGAAGCGACCCGCATGGGCGGCGGCTCGGATGACATCGGCGATGTCTCGTGGAACGTCCCGACGATCACGCTGAGCTTTCCGTCCAACATCCCCGGACTGCCGGGCCACAACTGGGCGAACGCGATCGCCATGGCGACGCCGATCGCGCACAAGGGCGTCGTCGCGGGCGCGAAGGTCCAGGCGATGACGATGCTCGACATCCTCATGACGCCGAAGATCGTCACCGACGCGTGGGCCTATTTCAACGACGTCCAGACAAAGACGACGAAGTACGTGCCCTTCTTCGCGGCGACGGACAAGCCGCCGATCTGGCTCAATGCCGACATCATGGCGATCTATCGGCCACAGATGGCGAAGTTTTACTACGATCCGAAGAAGTACAAGTCGTACCTCGAGCAGCTCGGCATTCCGTATCCGACGGTGCGCGAGAAGATCACACCATAGCTTACTCGCGGCGGGCACTCAGTCACTGCGCTCGTTCCATGGGCTACTGAGCGCCCGCCACGCGTTCAACGATCAATCTTTGCGCTCGTGATCCAGCGGCCGCAGCGCGCGCGCCGCGATGTAGCGCCCAACCGCACGCCCCTGCACGAGTCCGACGTCGGTCGCATGACGGAAGTGATACCCGATGAAGATCCGCGAGTCGGCGTTCTCCCGCGCTGCCGCGGCAACGCTCGAGAAGTGCCGGACGACGCCGGGAAGTGAACCGCTGGAAACGGCGAAGCTGCCTTCGTGGCCGCGAACCACCGCTTCGATGATCGCCGCGGCGCTGCCCCCTGCCGTGGCGTGCGCGCTCGGATAGTCGGGAGCCGGCGGCGTCGGGAAGGCGAGCACCTGCCATCCATCCGCCGGCGACGTCTCTGCATTGCCATCGTTTGCGGCCAGGGCCACCGCCGAGACGGGCCGCCAGAAGTCATAGTGGTACTTGGAATCGAGGCTCGCGGTGTACGCGTCGAACTCCCCGATCTGAAGCAGCGCGAACAGCCGTGCCGCCTCGGCGGCGTCCAGGCGCCGCTGCGCCGCGATTGCCCGGGCGACACGGTTCCAGCCGGTCGGCGAGTTCTCCATCCAGAACAGCGCAATCTCCGTCTGCTCGGCGCTTCGCGCACTGCATCCCGCGCACCCCAGCGCCTTCACCTCGACGAAATCAGCGGTGTACTCGCGGGTGGCGACGGCCGCCGCGTTCGATGCCGCGCCATAGGGCGGCGGCGCGCGGAACTGCGCTGCGCTCCGAATGACGAAAGGGGTCACCGTGGCGGCCCAGTTCGACGCATCGGCGAACCCACCGGTGCCGAAGAAATCGAAGCCGGGCGTGTCGAAGGGAAAGGTGAACCGGTAGTCACCAGGGTTCGTACCGGGGACGTATGGGGCGATACCGCCTGCGGCGACGCCGTCTGTAGCACGCCGGGCAATGATCGCGGCGGCGGCGCGGCGGCCGATGGCGATCCCTCGCTCGAATCCATCATCGCCGGCGTGTGCGGCGATGGCGTCGGTATACCACGCATCGGTGGCGGCCGCCGACCCCGGAGCGGCCGCGACGATCGCGTCGTGGGCGGCGGTGAGTACCGCGGCGGCAGCACTCGCGCGGCGGTCGATCCGGGCGTGGTCCGCATAGCGCGCATAGCGCGGTTCGATGCCGTTGAGCGCGTCGTGCATCGCAATGTTGACGATCGCATACAGCCGCGCCTCGATGAACGGCGCGAGTGGGGCGCCCGGAGGCACGAGCGATGGAGCAGCCATGATGCTGCGCTCGTTGCCGGCAAACACGGCGTCGACTGCGGCGCGGTCACCAGCGCGATCGCCGCGCCCGACATGCAGCACGGGCTCCGTGGCCAGCGCAGTACGATCGCTGCTGTCGCGCGTGCATCCCGATGCGAAACCAATGGCCAGCAGGAGTATGAGAACGTGGATCCGTGAACGGGTCATGACTACCTCCGAAGGGTGGGTCGATGGGTGGAGGACGTCAGTCTGGGTGGCGGGCGTCTCGAAATCGTCTACTTTATCGCTCTCCTCGATCTGCGAGGTTCTTCGATGGACGGAGCGCCCATGGAGCTGCACCTCCTAGGCTCCGCGACGATCCGTCGCGAAGGCGCTGCTCCGCCATTCACCCAGCCCCGCCGGCTCGGCGTGCTGGTCTACCTCGCCCTGGCCCGGCCGCGTGGACTGCACGCGCGCGATATCGTCGTGGCCATGTTCTGGCCGGAGCACGATGGGACGCAGGGGCGTCAGGCGCTTCGCAACGTGCTCCATTCGATTCGCAGGGAGCTCGGGGAAGACCTGATCGTCACTGCCGGCGACGGACTCGTAGGCGTCGATGCCTCGCGGTTCACCTGCGATGCGGTCGAGCTCGAGGCTGACCTCGCCGCGGGGCGCGTGGCTGAGGCACTCGCCCGATACGAGGGCGAGCTGCTGGAAGGCTTTCATGTTTCGAATGCTCCGGGGTTCGAGCACTGGCTCGCGGCGGAGCGGCAGCGATTGCGGGGCGTGTTGCTGACCGCCGCGTCGCGCCAGGTCGAAGCGCTGCGCCGCGGTGATGACCTGCCCGGAGCACTGGAGCTGGCACAACGGGTCTGCGCGCTCGAGCCCGAGAACGAGCGATTCCTTCGCACACTGCTGGAGCTGCTGGATCTCGTCGGCGATCGATCGGGGGCGATCCGTGCCTACGAGACGTTCGCGCAGCGCATGAGACAGGAGTACGACGAAGAGCCGTCGCCGCAGACCGCCGCGCTCGTCGCGCGCGTCGCCCCGCGCCGCTCAACCGACGAGGAGCGAGCGTATGTCCTGTACGTGCGGGGGATGTACCTCTTTCTTCGGGCCGCCCACGGCGGTGACGCTGCCGACCTCCACCAGAGCCGCGACTGCTTTCAGCAGGCGCTCGACCGTGACGCCCGATATGCTCCCGCGTATGCGGGGCTGTCGAACTACCATGCGGTCGGCGCCGCGCGCAACGTTCTGCGGCCCTTCGCGGAACACTTTGGAAGGGCGATCGAGCTGAGCCATCGCGCGCTTGCGCTCGATGCGACGCTGGCGGTTCCGCACGTGCACTTCGGCGTCAAGGCGATGTACTTCGACAGCGACTGGGACGCCGCCGGACGCGAGTTCGAGCGGGCGGTGGCGCTCGACCCGACCTACGCGGAAGGGCGCCGGTTCCGCGGCGTATACCTGGGGGTCATGGGACGACATATCGAGGCCATCGCCGAGCTCCGGGAGGCGGTTCGGCTCGAGCCGAGGATGGCGATCTACCGCAATTCACTTGCAGATGCCTGCATGACGGCGGGCGAGCTCGCGGAGGCGGTGCGCGAGCTTCGACATGCGCTCGCCATCGATCCGCAGTACGGAGCCGCGCGCGAGCGCCTGATCCGATGCTTCGAGCGCATGGAACGGTATCTCGATGCCATCGCCGAACGCCGGTCAATGGGAAATGCCCCTCTCGCGAACGAGTTCGAGGAGGCCTTCGCGGCGGACGGCGCGAAAGGCTACCGACGGGTGCGGCAGGCCGAGCTTCGCGAGACCATCGCGACGCTCGAGGCGAAGCTCCGCGTCGATCCTCCCGAGAATGCGTCCGACCTGATGAATCCGCCGCAGCTGCGACTCGCGCTCGCACACGCCGAGCTCGGCGATCTTGCGCGCGCACGCGCCTGGGAAGAGCACGCCTGCCGCGAACGGCCAGGACGGCGCCCGTGGTTCCGGGCGCGCAGCGAGTTGCGGGTGTCACGAGATCCGCGAGCG
>JANPKQ010000223.1:0-13734 GCA_031426115.1 Gemmatimonadaceae bacterium
CTCGCCGAGCAGCGCGGCCATCGCCCCCGGCCGCTGCTCCCCCGCCTGATGCATCAGCTCTCCACGCCGCCGCACCAGCACGGCCGCCCGCGGCAGCGACGCGGATCCAGCAGCGTGATACGCGGTGAACTCGCCCAGCGAGTGGCCTGCCGCCGCGCGCACGTGGGGCGCGAGCCGCTCCTTCGCCACCGCCCATGCCGCTGCCCCGTGGACGAGCAACGCCGGCTGTGCCGTGTGCGTCGCGCGGAGCGCGTCGGCGCTTCCCTCGAAACACACCTTGCTCAGGGAGATGCCGAGCGCCTCGTCTGCCTCCTCGAAGGTTGCGCGAGCGGCCGGAAATGCCTCGGCGAGATCCTTTCCCATGCCTGGGTGCTGCGCGCCCTGTCCGGGGAAGAGCAGTACGACGTCCATGTCAGAACCTCACCACCATCGAGGCCCAGGTGAACCCCGCGCCGAACGCAACGAGCAGCACGGTCGAGCCGTCCCCGATGCGCCCGCTCTGGATGGCCTCGTCGAGCGCAATGGGAATGGACGCGGAAGACGTGTTGCCATAGCGGTCCACGTTCACGAAAACCTTTTCCATGGGGATGTTCGCATGCTTCGCGGTGGCCTCGATGATCCGGATGTTCGCCTGGTGCGGGATCATCAGGTCAATGTCGCGGCCCGTCATCCTGGCGCCGTCCAGCGCACGGTCGGCCGCCTCGGCCATGGAGCGCACCGCTGCCTTGAACACTTCCCGACCGGCCATTTTCACGAGGTGCGAGCCCTCGGCAAGGATGGCCTCGGTCATCGGAATGCTCGCACCGCCGCTGGGCCGATACAGGAGCTCTGCCAACGTCCCGTCGCTGCGCATGAAGCTCGACAGGATTCCCTTCCCGCCCTTCGAGCGCTTCAGGACGCTGGCGCCCGCGCCGTCCCCGAAGAGGACACAGGTATTGCGATCCTTCCAGTTCACGATCGCGCTCATCTTCTCGGCGCCGATGACGAGCGCCGTCTCGACGCCGCCCGCAGCCATCATCCCTTCCGCGACAGTGAGCCCATACAGATAGCCGGAGCACGCGGCCGACAAGTCGAAGGCAGCCGCCCGCCCCGCGCCGAGGGTCGCCTGAAGGTCCACGGCGGTCGCCGGGAGAAGGCGGTCGGGGGTCGCAGTGGACAGCACGATGAGGTCGAGCTCCCCGGCCGTCACCCCTGCGCGATCCATGGCGGACCGGGAGGCCTCGGCGGCCATGCTGCACGTGCTGTCACCTTCACCGCAGATACGACGCTCGATGATGCCGGTCCGCTCGAAGATCCACTCATGCGAAGTCTCGATCCCGATGCTCGCGAAATCGTGGTTGGTCATCACGCGCTCCGGAACGCCGCGGCCGGTACCCGCCAGGTACGCCGTTGGCCTCATGAGGGCGCGGTTCCCGCAGCCTCGGAAAGGCGCCGACCGACGTGGTCGCTCATGCCTGTCTCGACGGCCCGAACTGCTACCCGCAGCGCGTTCTTGATCGCTCGCGAGGACGACTTGCCATGTGAGATGATACTGACACCCCGGACGCCGAGGAGTGGCGCTCCTCCGTACTCGGAGTAGTCGAGACTTCGCAGGGCTTCCCGGAGGGAATCCTCGTCCGTTCCGAGCGCCTTGCCGATCATGCCGCTGATCATCGGCCCGATGGCTTCGTACAGCTTGAGGATGATGTTGCCGACGAAGCCGTCGCAGACGACGACATCGATGGGCCCGCGGTCGCACGCACCGTTGGGGAGATCGCGTCCCTCGACGTTGCCGAGGAAGTTCAGTCCCGCCGCCTGGAGCAGCTGGTTGGCTTCCTTGACGACGGCATTTCCCTTTTCCGCCTCTTCGCCAATGCTCAGGAGCCCGATGCCCGGGTTCGCACGCCCGAGGATCTGCTCGGCGTACACCGACCCGAGACGCGCGAACTGAACGAGCTCCTCGGCGGAGCAGTCCACGTTGGCGCCGGAATCGAGGACGACGATTGGTTGACGGGACGTCGGGAACAGGGTCCCGATCGCGGGACGCGTCAGTCCGGGGTGAAGCCGAAGCAGCACCGTGGAGGCGGCCATCTGCGCCCCCGTGCTGCCCGCCGAAACGAAGCCGTCGGAGTGTCCTTCGGCCTGCAGCTTCAGGCCGACCATCATGGAGCTCTTCGGCTTCGAGCGAATCGCGGCGCTCGGTCGTTCGCCCATCTCGATGATGTCGGGAGCCTCGACGACCTCGATGCGCGCACGGCCATCGATGACACCGGCTGCCTGTCCATCGAGCAGCGCTTCCAGCTCCCGGGCGATGACGTCGGATTGCCCGACGAGCTGGATGGTGTGTTCCGGGCCCAGCTCGGCGAGGGCAGCGAGCGCGCCGGCCACGGTGGCACGGGGCGCAAAGTCCCCGCCCATGGCGTCCAACGCGATTCGCGCCAACCTAGGCTTCCTTGGCTGCTACTCGCTGCTCACCTGCGTAGTACCCGCATTCCGCGCAGACGCGATGCGGCCGCTTCATGCTCTGACAGCGGGGACACTGCTGGATCACGATTGCGGGCGCGACCTTGTGGGTGTTGCGAGCGCGCTTCTTCCGCTTCGAGGTACGTCTCTTGGGAACGGCCATTGGAGTTCAGTCGGCGTAAGGGAAAATCGAATTCGCTAGCGTGAATCCGGCCGTGCGGCGCGGAGTGCATCCCAGCGGCTATCGGACGCTGGAGGGCATGCGCATGCGCCAGCGTTCAGGTCGGCCCCGCAGTTTGCGCAGAGGCCCTTGCAATCTTCCCGGCAGAGAGCGAAGCCGGGCACCACGAGCAACCATTGTTCACGCACGGCCGGCCGTATGTCCAGCGAGCTGGATCCCGGCAGGATTCGAAAGATATCCGGATCGTCGGCAATCTCATCGTCGTCATCGACCTCGGCGAAGAGCATGTGCGCCTCTTCGTCCACGTCGATGTGCACAGGCTCGAGACACCGGCGACAGGCCATTTCGACGGCGCCGGCGAGCCGGCCACTCCAGTAGTAGCGTCCGTCCCCGGCTGGCGAGATGCGCCCCGAGACGGAAATCGGCTCCTGTGGCTTGTTGTCGCTTTCCTGCCAGACCTCGTCGTCGGGGGCGAGCTCTCCCTCGACAGCAGCGGCTTTGGCGTCGAGCGACCGGAGGTCGAAGGACAGCATAGCCAAACAATTTACCCCACGCCGGACCCACTAACAAGTCCGCGTCCTGCCACGACTTACCGGCTGGCCGTCAACTCCGTGTCCGGGAAGAAGAACCGCGACTCGCGCTCGGCGTTCTCATCGGAGTCTGAAGCATGAATCGCGTTTCGCTCCTTGGACTCGGCAAAGAGCCGCCGAACGGTGCCCTCGGCCGCCTCCGCGGGGTCGGTGGCGCCGATGGCCGTGCGCAGGCCGGCGACGGCGTCGTCACGCTCGAGCACCATCGGCATGCACGGGCCGGACGTCATGAACGCCGTCAGCGGCTTGAAGAAGGGCCGCGCGCGATGGACCTCGTAGAAGGCCTCGGCCTGGGGCTGGGACAGGTGAATGACCCGGGCCGCGACGACGCGGAAGCCGCCGCGCTCCAGGTGGGCGATGATCTGGCCGGCCCGACCGGCGCCGAAGGCGTCAGGCTTGACGATCGTGAGGGTACGCATTCCAGGCATGTCAGGATCCTATGAGTTTACGAACGATATCACCGCGAGTGAGCAAACCGACGAGGGTACCGCCGCGAACGACGGGGACCCGATCGACATCCTTGTTCGTCATGATCGACGCGACCTCGGCCAGGGGCTGATCGGGGGAGACGCACAACACCTGACGGGTCATCACATCGCGAACGAGCCGGCGGCCCGTACCGGGGGGTGTCTTCGCCGAGCCTGCCCCCGTCCCGGCCGACCCGCCGTGAAGATACGCATCGAGCAGGTGTCGCATCAGCTCGCGCTCGCTCAGCATCCCGATAACGCGCCCCTGATCGTCCACGACCGGGAGCCCGCCGATTCCGGCGCGCACCATGTCCTGCGCCGCGTCGCGCAGTGCGGTGTCGGCGCTGACGGAGCGCGGATGCTCCGTCATGATGTCGCGGACCGACAGGCGCTCCGGCGCCTCGTACTCCGCTTCGGCGAGCAGCTTGGCAACGCCCGCCGCGGTGCGTTGGGCAAGGATGGCTTCGACGAGGGTCGGCTGGCTGAAGAGGCGTGAGAGCGCTGCAAGGAGCTGGAGATAGCGGGCCGCGAGCCGCGGCGGGGCGACGATGAAGAGGACGATGCGTGCATGCTGCTGCTCACCATCCCCCACCTCCCGCGAGATCGGCTGCTCCGCCGTGCCGAGCGCCACGACCAGGTCGCGGGCGGCGTCGGTTCGATAGTGCAGCAGGAACGCCCTGTCGCCCATCGCGACCATGTCTTCCGGCCGCTCCTCGAGCATCCGTTGCCGAAGCTTCTCGGCGTTCTCGACCGCTGTTCCAACGCGCTCGAACAGCGCCGCCGCCGCGACCGGGAGAGGCCCCGCGGGAAGCGGGACGACGATCCGGTCGGCGGCGATGAGGCTGCCGAGCTTCACATGCGCTCTTTGAGCAGCCCCACGACGTCGATGGGACGCTCGGCGACGCTCATGCCGGCGTCGCGAAAGGCCTGGATCTTCTCGGCGGCCGTACCGGTGGAGCCGGAAATGATCGCTCCGGCGTGCCCCATTCTACGTCCTGGCGGCGCCGTCTGGCCCGCGATGAAGCCAACGACCGGCTTCTTCATCTTCCGCTTCACGAAGTCGGCGGCTTCCTGCTCGTCAGTACCCCCGATCTCGCCGATCATCACGACGGCAGTCGTCTCGGGATCCTTCTCGAACGCGTCGAGGCAGTCGATGAAGTTCGTCCCGTTGATCGGATCGCCGCCGATGCCGACGCACGTCGTCTGGCCGATTCCGGCGCGCGTCATCTGGAACACCACTTCGTAGGTGAGCGTGCCGGAGCGGCTGACCAGACCCACGGGGCCGGGCGTGCAGATCCGCCCGGGGATGATGCCGACCTTGGACTTGCCGGGAGAGATGAGCCCGGGGCAGTTCGGACCGAGGAGCCGGACGCCGCGCTCCTGCACGAACGGGTAGACGCGCGTCATGTCGAGGACGGGCACGCCTTCGGTGATGCAGACGACGAGCGCGATCCCGGCCGCTGCCGCTTCCATCATTGCATCTGCTGCAAACGGCGGAGGGACGTAGATGACGCTCGTATTCGCGCCCGTTTCCTGAACCGCCTGAGCGACGGTGTCGAAGATCGGGACCTTCCCCTCGAACCGCTGGCCGCCCTTCCCCGGCGTCACACCCGCGACGACCCCGGTGCCGTACTCGATCATCTGCTTTGTATGAAACGATCCGTCGCGGCCGGTGATGCCCTGCACGACGAGCTTCGTGTTCCTGTCGATGAAGACGCTCATGCCGCCTTGCCTCCCGTCGCGAGCGCCACCGCCCGCTTCACGGCCTCATCCATGTCCGTCATCGCGGCGAACCCGTTCTCCTCGAGGATCTTCAGCGCAATCTCCTCATTGGTGCCGGTCAGGCGGATGACAATCGGCACCTTCAGGGGGTTCTGTCGTGTCGCCGTCACGATACCATTCGCGACATCGTCCGTCCGCGTGATTCCGCCGAAGATGTTGAAGAGGATCGCCTTCACGTTGGGATCACTCGTGATGATCCGCAGCGCGTTGACGACCTTCTCCGGATTCGATGATCCACCGATGTCCAGAAAGTTCGCGGGGTCGCCGCCGTAGTACTTCACGAGATCCATCGTCGCCATGGCGAGGCCCGCACCGTTGACGACGCAGCCGACGTTGCCATCGAGCTTGATGAACGTGAGGTTCGCCTTCCGCGCCAGCACCTCGCTGGGCTCCTCTGCGGTCTCGTCGCGGAGCGCAGCGAGATCGGGACGTCGATCGAGCTCGTTGTCGTCGACGACCATCTTGGCGTCAAGCGCGACGACCGATCCGTCGGGCGTCGTGACGAGCGGGTTGATTTCGGCGAGTGACGCTCCGGCCGCGGCAAATCCTTCATACAGCTGCATCATGATCTTCGCCGCGGCGCGTGCCTGCTTGCCGTCCTTGTACAGGAAGAAGCCCATCTGCATAGCTTCGTACGCCTGCAGGCCATAGCGCGGGTCCACGGGGAGCCGCATGATCTTCTCGGGGTCGGTCTTCGCGACCTCCTCGATATCGATGCCGCCCGCCGGGCTGACCATGAACACCGCACGCTTCGACGCGCGATCAACGATGATGCCAACGTAGGCCTCGGTCGTAATGTCGGCGGCGGGAGTCACGAGCACCTTTTCAACGGTGAGTCCCTTGATCTGCATCCCGAGAATCTTCGCGGCAACCGCACGCGCCTCGGCCGGGGTCTTGGCGAGCTTCACCCCCCCGGCCTTGCCTCGTCCACCCGTGTGCACTTGCGCCTTGACCACCACCATCGAGCCGTACTTGCGCGCGAGCGCCTCGGCTTCGTCGGGAGTCGTCGCGATCTCACCCGGGGGAATGGGAATGCCGCGGGCGCGCAACAGCTCCTTCGCCTGATACTCGTGAATGTTCACGTTCGCTCCGAAGTGATGGTCGTTCCTGCCTTGCCGCGCACGGCATCCCGCCCGCGCTTCAGCTCGGTGATGATCGCACGTCCACCCGTGCGCCGCGCGAAATCCAGTGCTGCACGAACCTTGGGCCCCATGCTGCCTTCGCCGAAGCTGCCGGCACGATCGAGTGTTTCCGCTTCCTCGACGGTGAGGCGGGCGAGCGCCCGCTGCGTCGGCTTTCCCCAGTCGAGGTAGACGGCATCGACATCCGTGAGAATGATGAGCAGCTCCGCGCCGAGGTCGCGCGCGAGGACGGCAGCAGCAAGATCCTTGTCCACGACGGCATCGACACCCTCGAGACCAAGAATGGGATGTCTGTAGACCGGTGCGCCGCCCCCGCCGCAGGCCACGACAATCGTGCCCGCCTCGGCGAGTGCACGGATCACGCCGACCTCGTTGATGGTGATCGGTGCGGGGCTCGCGACGACGCGGCGCAGCCGTCCCCGGCCGTCGGCCTTCAGCTCGTTGCCCTCGGCGATGAGCGTCTCGGCGCGATCCGGGTCGATGGCGTGCCCGATGAACTTCGTCGGTGCCTTCAGCGCAGGATCATCGGGGGAGACGATGACCTGGGTAATGATCGTCGCGGTGGCGCGGTCGCTGCCGGCGCGCCGCAGTGCATTCTCGAGCGACTGCTGCACCATGTACCCGATCCACCCCGCGGTCGCCGCGACGAGCACTCCCAGCGGAAGCGGGACGACCGAGGCACGCGCGAGCTCGTTTCGCAGGAGTGCGTCACCGACCTGCGGCCCATTGCCGTGGACAACGCAGACGTTCCATCCGTCGAGCGCCAGATCGACGATCGGACCCAGGCTCTCGCGAGTATGGCGGAACTGGTCGTGGATCGTCGACCGGGCACCGGCAGGTGACAGCGCGTTCCCGCCGAGTGCAATGACGGCGGTACGACGAATCGGTGCGGTCAGCGGCATTCGGCGCGCAAGCTATTCCGGGTCCGGAGGAGGGGCAAGCGGGCGCGGAGCATCGAGCATCGCCCCGAGCGAGTCGAATGCCTCGCCGAACGCCGCCCAGTCACCGCGTCGGATCGCCGCCTGCATTGCCGAATGCAGCGCCTCGACGCGAGCGCGAAAGTCGATGGGTGTCAATGGGCCGGGGACATCGGGCCCGATCGACACACCGACCGCCTGGCCGAGCGTAGGACCGACGACCGTCGAGTCCCCAGCGAGAACTGTCACCCGCGCGATGGCCGGAGGCACCGTCGATCGCCACGCGTACGTCGTCTGCACGAACCCAACCGATGCGCCGAGCGGGAAGGCGCGGACGGCGCCCCGAACCCACCGCGTGTCGCGCGGGGGCGTCGTCGTATCGGTGTGCTGCTGCAGCCGATCGACGATCTGGGTCCAGCGCAGCGTGCTTGGCGCTGTCGGCAACCACAATGTCACGCGACTCGATCCCCCCGTCGCGAGGACGAGACCGCGCACGTGCTCGGTCGCATCGAGCACCGGCTGCACCCACATCGCCGCGGGCTCGGATGCGGGAGGAACGATGCGTACCGGAGTCGTTGCCGGAATGAGCGTATCACCACCGTACTGCCAGGGCAGCTTGCCTCCGGACACGCTCTCGCGGCGAGTTCCGAACCATGCGAAGACGGTGGCCTGCGCGTAGGCGCCGTCTTCGGCGGGCGGCAACGCCTCCCGAAGCGCGGTCGGAAGGTCGGCGGCCGGGGCTGCGAGCCCCGGGAAGAGCGCGAGCCAGCTCTCGCCGATCGGGTCGAGCTCCGTCGCCGATACCAGCTTGACACGACCCGTCGTGGCCGTGACGATCGCCGTCCCGACGTGCTGGAAATATTTGCGGGACGCCCCGCCGACCGTGACGGAGGCGCTGAACGGATAGCTCGTCGACGCGGAATAGAGATCAACCATCCAGTACAGCGTGTCTGCCGCGACAGCGGGCGTGATGGTCGAGCCCTGCTCGAAGAACGGTGCAATCGCCCGGACCCGATCGCGAAGGTCGCGCCGCGTCACGATGGATGTCGCGGAGCCGAAGTCATCCAACAGGAGGCGGAAGTTCTGAAGGCTCCATGCGTACGCGAGACGCGACGAGAAGGCACGGAGCCTTGGCGCGGCGACGACGCCGAGGGAGTCATCGACGAGACGGTACGACCGCGCACCGGGGTGCACGAGCACGGGCGGAAGCGCCTCGTCGTCGATGACCCCGATTCCGCGTCGATCGACGCGCGCGGCACTACCGCGGCCGTCGGTGCGCGTTGCGCGGGCGCGCGCAAGAATCCACGGGTTGTCGGCGCCGCTGGCGCCGCTGGCGCCACTGGCGCCGCCGGTGTCCACCGGCGGGACGGCGATGGTCGCTACCAGCCCGGCAGCGGTCATCTGGAGGCCGGGGACCGCGTCGCCGACGGTGCGGCCGTGAGACCAGCCGACGGCGCGCGCCAGCACGGACGCGTCCCACCCGGGCACTCCCCGCGCCGCTTCCGACCAGTTCCGGAAACCGACCGCCGCGTCAGCGGTGACGATCTCGTCGACCGCGAATGCGCGCTGCGTATACCCGCGGCGAATCGCCATGTAGGGCCGTTCGCGCGCCGTGGCGTCGGCGGTCGCGCTCCCGCGCAGCTCGAACGCGGGGACGATCTGCTTGATGACGAACGAAGCGACGAGCACGATGCTCACAGCGAGCAGAACCAGCGGGAGCTGCCCGGTCCACCCACTCCACAGCACGACGACAGCGGCGCCAATCGCCACATACGCGAGAACCGTCGACGCGAGCAACCCGACCTGCCGATCGACGGAGAGGAACTCCCCATCGGGTCCACTGCCATCGAGGAGCAGGTGATAGCCGTCGAGGCGATAGCTCCACGCGAGGAGGAGCAGCAGGAGGCACGCAATGGCCGTGAGGTGGCGCCGCACGTACGGAGACACGTGCAGTGTGCCGTGCACCCATCGCAGCCCGGGCGTCAGGGCGTAGAGGAACAGCACGAGTGCCGTCGCCACCAGCAGGGTGATCAGCGACCAGACGTACAGCGTTGATTCGAAGGGCAGCCGATAGACGAAGAACCCGAGATCGGCGGTGAAATACGGGTCGCTTTCCTGGAACGGAATCCCGCGCATCGCCAGCGCCGCGGAGAGCCATGTTTCCGGGGGGAGCGCGAGGAGGGCGCCGAACATCACCGAGAGACCAATGACCGCCGCCATCAGGTAGCGCGGGGGCACCTCCTCACCGATCTCGATATTCGCGATCCGGCGAGGCAGGCTGAGCGATGCGATCGATCGGCGAACGGCGAACAGGTTGAGGAAGATGACGCCGCCCGCGACAGCCGCGGAGGCTCCCATCGTCACGGCGGTGTATACCATCCGCGTCCGCCACACCATCGATGCGCCCATCGATTCGAACCACAGGTGGTCGGCGTAGAGCGACGCGATGGTGCGCCCTGCCACCAGCACCAGTGCGATGCCGATCAGCGTGACGAGCGCCCACCGGCGGCCGATCACGTCAGACCGCGACTCCCTGCGCGCGCAGCCAGGATTCCATATGGTCCCGGATCTCCGCGAGCCGCGGCGCGGTCCGAGCCTCGAAGCGCAGGACGAGCACGGGTTGGGTGTTCGAGGCGCGGATCAGCCCCCATCCGTCGCCGAACAGGACGCGCACGCCATCGACATCGATGACGTCGTGCGTCCCACGGAAATGTGCGACCGCCCGGTCGACGATTCCGAACTTCAGCTCCTCGGGACAGTCGACGCGGATCTCCGGCGTCGAGACGAACTTCGGGACGTCGGCGAGGAGGTCGACGATGCTCTTTCCGGAATCGGCGATGATGCGAAGCAGGCGGGCTGCGCCGTAGAGGGCGTCGTCGTGGCCGTAGAAGCCCTCGGTGAAGAACATGTGGCCCGACATCTCGCCGGCGATCGGTGCGTTCGTCTCCTTCATCTTTTCCTTGATGAGCGAATGCCCGGTGCGCCACATGATCGGTTCCCCGCCGGCCGCGCGAATCGCGTCGGGCAGGGCCTGCGAACACTTCACGTCGAAGATGATCGGCTGCCCCGTCCCCGTTCGTGCCAACACGTCACGTGCGTACAGGATGAGGATGTGGTCGCCCCAAATGATCGTTCCCTCGCCATCCACGACGCCGAGCCGGTCGGCGTCGCCATCGAAGGCGACGCCGATGTCCGCTCCGCGCTCCGCGACGGCATGGATGAGGTCCTCGAGATTCTCCGGGACGGTGGGATCCGGGTGGTGGTTCGGGAAGGTGCCGTCGCTGTCGCAGAACAGGTACGTCGCACGAACCCCGAGCCGCTCGAACAACCGCTCCGCCACGAGGGCGCCCGCACCGTTTCCGCAGTCCACGACGACGTCCATGCCCCGTGGAAGGCGGCCGATGCGGCGCGCCACGTCGGCGACATACCGCTCGATGACATCTTCGCTGCGCACCGAGCCCTGCCCCGCCGGAAACTTCCCTGCGCTCCCTATGGCGAACAGGCGCTGGATCGCGTCGCCGTGCAGCGACCCCGTGCCGATCGACATCTTGAAGCCGTTGTATTCCGGCGGGTTGTGGGACCCGGTGATCTGAATGCCCCCGACGACGCCGAGGTGGTGCAGGCTCCAGTAGAGCAACGGCGTCGGGACGACGCCGATGTCAACGACATCCACGCCGCATTCGCGCAGCCCGCCGACCAGTGCGTCCCGCAGCGCGTCGCCGCTGGGGCGATTGTCGCGGCCGACGGCCACGGTTCCACTGATCCGGTGCTCGGCCAGGTAGCCGGCATAGGCGCGCCCGACGAAGCGCGCGACCTCGATGTTGAGGTCCCGGTCGACGATGCCGCGGATGTCGTACTGCCGGAAGATGCCCTGGGATATGGCCATGCTCGTCGCTCAAATGAAGCGGGGCCGCGTCTTCGGCGGCCCCCGGTCAATCCCGCCCGGTCACCGGCGGCGGACCAGCGGTGAGTGCGTTCGGTTGCGGACCGGTGAGCCCGCTGCGCTCGGCCCAGGTGAGAATCGGTGCAGGAAAGAGCCCGAAGATGAGGATTGCGACCGCGGTGACCACGACCACTGACTGCGCTGGCCAACCGGACCCGATGGCGGACCGAAGTTTCGGCGCGATGACCGCGGCACGTGGCCGCATGAACATCACCATCACCACGTACAGGTAATAGCCTGCCGACACGACGCTCGTAAGGACGAGGATGACGGCGAGCAGCGTGCCGCGGGGCATCGGTGAACCGAGGCTCGCCTGCACGAGATAGTACTTGGCGAAGAATCCGAGGCCGCCGAACACGGGGAAACCGAGGAGGGCGAGCATGAAGACGCTCATGGCGACCGCGAGCCACGGTCGGACGGTCCACAACCCGGCAAAATCGTCGAGCGGCTCGCATCGCTCGCCGGTGGTGGCAAGCGCGATCATCACCCCGAACGCGCCCATCGTCGCGAGGGTGTACGTCAGGATGTAGAAGAGCAGTGCCCAGGTACCGACGACGCTGCCCGCCGCCAGCGCAACGAGGATGTAACCGCCGTGCGCTATGCTCGAGTACGCGAGCAGCCGCTTCACGTTCCTCTGGGCAAGCGCGACGAGGTTGCCGACCGTCATCGTGACAACGGCAAGCCACCAGACCGGCACGTACCACCAGTCGCCAAGCAGGTAAAAGGACTCCCGCCAGATGCGCATTAGCGCGACGAAGGCGGCGGCTTTCACGGCCGCGGCCATGTACGCCGTGATCGGGGTCGGCGCTCCCTCGTAGACATCGGGGGCCCACATATGAAAGGGCGCCGCCGCGACCTTGAAGGCAAAGCCGATGAGCAACAAGCCCACCCCCACCGCAAGCATGGGGTTGATCGGTGCGCCGATCTCGATGATCCGCGCGCCTATGACCTCGAAGTTCGTCGCGCCGGTCGCGCCGTAGATGAGCGCAATGCCGTACAGCAGGAAGCCGGTCGAGAACGCACCAAGCAGGAAGTACTTCAGTGCCGCCTCCGCCGCGCGTGGGCTGCGGCGGTCGAAGCCCGCGAGGCAGTAGACCGCGATCGACATCAGTTCGATGCCGAGGAACACGATCATCAGGTCGCGCGCCGCGACGAGCAGCATCATCCCGGACGAGGCGAGCAGGACGAGGACATGGGATTCACCGGCGATGATCCCTTCCCGATCGTTGTAGTCGATCGCGAGGGCGATCGTGCAGATCGTCGCGATGAGGATGACGACGTCCGCCATCCAGCGGAAATCATCGACCGCGATAACACCGGACGTCGCGGAGACGTCGCGGAACGCCATCCAGATGACCCCGGCGAGGACGATGACGCTGAGGACGATCGACATCACGCCGACCGAGCGCTGGTGCGAAGCGCTCTCCGGCTTCCACGCGGCCCACAGGAGGAGGAGCATCGCTCCGCCCATGAGGACGAGGTCGGGCGCGAGCGCCCGCGTGAGATCACCCGGCAGGGAAAGATCGAACATCATCGCCTCCCCTGCACATCAGCGGCGGCCGTTCCGGTGCCAGCGCGCATCTGGACGGTCTGCACGAAGCGCTGTGCCGCACCCTCCATGCGTCGCAGCACCGGCTGCGGGTAGACGCCAAGCACGATGATCGCGATGATGAGCGGAGCGAGCAGCCCGAGCTCACGCCAGTTCAGGTCGGTGAGACCGGCGTTCGCTGGCTTGTCGAGTGGATTGAACAACATGCGCTGGATCGCCCAGAGTAGATAGGCAGCGGCGAAGATCACCCCAGTCGCCGCAACCATCGAGAGGATCGGCGCCGTCCGGAAGGACCCGATCAGCACGAGGAACTCGCCGACGAATCCGTTCGTCCCTGGCAGGCCGATGCTGCTCAGCGAGACGAAGGTCAGCAGGACCGCGAACATCGGTACGACGCGGGCGATGCCGCCATACGCCTCGATCATGCGCGAGTGCTTCCGCTCGTAGATCATGCCGATGAGGAAGAACAGCGCGCCCGTCGAAATTCCGTGGTTGATCATGATCAACAGCGCACCCTGGACGCTCTGCATCGTCAGGGCGAAGATCCCGAGCATGACGAAGCCGAGGTGGCTGACTGAGGAATAGGCCACGAGCTTCTTGAAGTCTGGCTGGACCATCGCGACGAGCGCGCCGTAGATGATGCCGATGACAGCGAGGACGAGGATCGTCGCGCGGACGGTCGGATGCATCGCCGCGGCGGGAAAGAGCGGCACCGCGAACC
>JANPKQ010000224.1:0-10113 GCA_031426115.1 Gemmatimonadaceae bacterium
GCCGCCGCGCCGTATGTTGCTCGCGTGGTGCTACCCCCCCGCCGCCGCCTCCCCCGCCGCCTGGTGGGAGGGGAGGGTCACCCCGCGCCCCCCCTGGGCCGCGCGGACGCCCGGGACGTAGCGCATCCGGGACCGGATCCGGGCCACGGCGTCCGCGAGCATCCGACGGTGGTCGAAGGCGAGCGCGCCGCCGGGCGCGAGCCCCGCGCGCGGCACGTCCGGTCGTACCTGCCCCCACCGGTCCCGCCAGGCCTCCTCGACGAGGCCGGCCTCGAGCAGCAGGGCATACCGCTCGTTCGCGAGCTCCTCGTTCCAGGCGGCCAGGGACCGGCCCCACGCCCGGCGAATCCGTTGGCCGCGCTCGGTTGCCTCCCCCGGCGTCCCCAGCACCGCCCACTGGCGAAGGCGCATGGGAAGCTGGCGTGCAAGCCGGCGTCCCCGCTCCTCACGAAGGTCCTCCCACGGGAGGAGGGAGTACACGTTGACCCACGCCGCGCGAACCGCCTCCTTCGCCGATTCGGGCGCGATGGCGATGTCCCCCTCGTCGAGCAGCGCGAGGAAGGCCTTGCTCACGACCCTCGCCCCCCGTTCGATCCAGCGGCCGGTCCCGGCCTCGATCTCGCCCGCAAACTGCCGCGGATCCCGGCCGGTCTGGTCGTACGTGTCGAGTGTCTCGAGGTAGCCGACCGTACCCCGGCCCACCTCCTCCCGAAGCGCGCGCCGGGCCGCGTCCTTCGCCGATCGATCGACCCCGTGATCCACGAAGGCCCCAGGCCACGCGGGGTGTCCGGCAAACGGCTCCTGCCCACGCTCAATGAGCAGGGCGCGCAACTCTCCCGCTCCCGCATTCACCGCGAGGCCGACGGCATCCGCCGTGTACCCCCACGGCGGATAATCGCCGGCCCGATAGGTCAGTGCCCAGGTCGGCGCGCGGGATTTCGGGGCCGGGGAGGCCGGCGAGGCGGGGAGCGGATCCGGAGGGGTTCTACTCACGATGAGTACAACACTAGCTGGAATTGCGCAGCTCCGCCAGACCGAGGATGTACTGACCGCGACTACGTACGGATCTGCACTGCTTACTGCGCACGCCCTGCGTACTCGCTACAGCGTACGGTTGGACTGCCGTTCCTTTCACCCCCGCCGTTCCGCCTGCCGTGCCGGTCCGCCCTGGCGGTGTGTACCAAGTACTCGGTACGGAGTACGTGCGCAGTAAGCAGTGCAGATCCGTTCGCAGTCGCGTTCAGTACGTACGCAGTCAGCCCAGTACGCAGCCCCTCTGGCGAGCCGCGAACTTCGCGCGCATTGTACGCGACCTCGTCCGGAGCTCTCATGCCCTGCCGTCATTCCTCGACGTTGCTGGTTCTGGGCCTCAGCCTCGCCGTCGCCCTCTCTCCTGCCCCGGCGATTGCCCAGAGTGGCGGAACGCTGCGCGGGAAGATCTCGCAGCTCTTCATCCTCGGCTCCGGGCAGGATCCCCTCGTCCTCGGCGGGTCCATCGACCCGAACAACCCGGCGTCGATCCAGGCGCACGGTCACCATTTCGTACCCGCCGCCGTGGCCGAGAATGCGAGCCTCATCGGCTTCATCACCGGCGCGATCTCGACCAGCATCGGCAGCATCCCGATCGGCGCGACGTCGAGTGGTGTCACTTTCCGCTTCGAGGGTGGAGTCCCGGTGAAAACGTCCACTTCTGCGGGGCCCATCTTCGCCGAGCGCGCGCAGACCCTCGGCAAGGGCCGAGCAGTGGCCGGGATCGGGCGCAACGCGTTCCGATTCTCAACGCTGCGCGGCGTGCCGATGGACAACATCGAGCTGATCTTCACCCACGAGAACGTGGACTTCGAAGGGTGCGACGTGGCGAACGGGGGCGGTGACTGCAGCCTCATGGGAATTCCGACGCTCGAGAACGAGATCATGCCCTTCCGCCTGAACCTCGACCTCGCCGTCACCGTCACGACGTTGTACGCGACTTACGGCATCACCGACCGGATCGATTTCGGGCTGGTGCTCCCGATCGTTTCCACGCGACTGCACGGCGAAAGTTCGACCCAGATCGTTCCCTTCGGTGGGCCGAACGCCGTGCACTTCTTCGCGGGCACGCCGACGAATCCCGTGCTGTCGGCCTCCCGAACGGTGTCCGGCTCATCGCTCGGTCTCGGCGATGTCGCCGTGCGCACGAAGATCAGCGTCCACGGCGCGCAGCAAAGCAGCGTGGCGCTGGTCGGCGAAGCGCGCCTCGCTACCGGGAGCGCCAACGACCTCCTCGGCGCCGGTGGCTGGTCAGCGCGGGGCTTCGCGGTGCTCTCCGGCCGCATCGACGCATTCTCGCCGCACATCAACGTCGGCTACGTCTATCACTCGCGGAGCGAGGACCGGCTCTGGAACGATGCCGTGCTGGCGACGGTTGGATTCGATCACCTCATGAGCGAGCACGTCACCATCGCCGCGGACCTCGTGAGCGAGCTGCAGGTGGGCGACTCGAAGCTGCAGCTCCCGAGCGAGGTCCACATGGACACGCCGTTCCGCCGCGTGATCCAGCCGACGACGATCCCCGATCGCCGCGACGATCTCGTGAACGGATCGCTCGGCTTCAAGTTCACGATCCCGCGGGGATTCACCCTCGTCGCGAACGCCCTCGTCCCGCTGAATCGCGGCGGCATGCGACCGGACATCATCTACACCACGGGCGTGGAGCTCAGCTTCTAGGCGGTCGGCCACGCGGCGTCCGCGGCAGCCGGGTCGCTGGCCCTGCGGGAAGCGCCCCGCTACCGGACCGCCATGAGCTTCCAGACGCCGCCATCATGATGCAGCGTCGCCCGGAACGAAACCGGACGGCGTTCCGTCGCACCGGCAGTCGTGACGTACTCGTACGTCCCGGCCAGCCTCGCTTCGGCCGTCGTGCCGTCGACCTGGAGGTCGCTCACCGAGAGCGCCGCACGGAGCGAGCGCGTGGAGCGGAAGAAGTCCTCGAACGCGCGCCGCTGGTCGGCGGCCATTCCGGGGTAGACGCGACGCAGCTCGGCGATGTTGCGCGACTCGATCGCACGGGCGTATGCCGCGATCACCGACTCGATCTCCGGAGCGGGGTTCGTCGGGGCGCTCGGCGGCGCGGCAATCGTCGGGGGTCCGGCAGGAGCGAGGGCCGGCGGCGCAGTGAGTGGCACCTCCGCGGGCCGACCCGCGGGTGGAGTCGCCGGCACGCCGATGATCTGGGGATTTGCGACGGACGCCGTAGCGCGCGCGGCCGCGGCGTCATCGCGCGCCGTGCGCTCGGCAACGATCCACGCTGCCGCCGCGCGGTTGAACGCATCCGCTGCATCGAGCGTCCGGCCGCGGCCGATCAGCGTCTCTCCATTCGTATTCTGTCCATCGCCTGCGCGAAGCTGCTCCGTTGTCGCGCCCGCGGCGATCGCTCGCGCCCGATTGTCCAGCGCCGACCGCTGGACACTGCGTGCAAGCGCGATCTCCTGCCGTGTTGGGCCGGCCGGCGTCGTCGCGAGCGCCTTTCCTGCGGCTGGCGGTGGCGCCCCGGGCAGCGCACTGGTCGCCGCCGGTGCGGTCGGCGGCGCGGGGGCGGGTTCGGCGGCGGGACTGCGCGGTGTCGCCGGCTCGACAAGCGCGCCAGATGCGGAATTCGACACTAGCGGCGGTGGACCTTCGGCCGTCGTCGTGTCCCGAGTCATCAGCGACGCGCCGTAGCCGAGTGCGATGAGCAGCCCGGCGCCTGCAACGCCGGAGGCGATCATCGTTGCTCGCCGCTTGCGGGCCGTCTCGCGAATTCCCGATTGACGGTGCGCCAAGGCAGTGTCGATCGTGGCGCGGAGCGACATGGACGTCGCCGTGCCGTCGTGTCCCTTCGCCATCCTCACCATCGTGAGGTCGTGGACCATCTCCAGCGCGTTGGCGTATCGATCCTTCGCTTCCTTCTGGAGTGCGCGCGTGACGATGCGATCGAGCTCGGGCGGGAGGTCGGGCACGATGTCGGTGACGGATCGCGGCATTGTGCTCAGAATCTGGTACATGAGCGTCTGCAGCGTGTCGCCCCTGAAGGGCCGGGTGTTCGTGAGGAGCTCGTAGAGCACCGCACCGACGGAGAAAATGTCGGTCGCGGGAGACACCGGCCCGCCGAGAATCTGCTCCGGCGCCATGTAGCTCGGCGTTCCGAGCATCATGCCCGTGCGCGTCATGTCGGAGGAGGCGAGGTGGGCGATGCCGAAATCCATGATGCGCGCCTTTCCCTCGCCGTCCACGCGGATGTTCGCCGGCTTGATGTCACGGTGAACGACGCCGCGCTTGTGCGCGAACGCCAGCCCGTGCAGCACCCCGATGACCAGCTCGATCCGCGCCTCGAGTGGCAGCGGGATCTTCGAGCCGAGGAGGTCCTCGAGATCCTCGCCTTCGACGTACTCCATCGCGATGTACAGGTGGCCGTCCACCTCGCCGAAGTCGTAGATCGTCACGACGTTGGGATGCTGCAGCGAGCCCGCCGCCTGCGCCTCCCGCAGGAACCGCTCGCGCAGGTCCTTGTCCTGGGCGATGGCATCGCTCATGACCTTGATGGCCACACGGCGGTTCAGCATCGAGTCCATCGCGCAGTAGACGACGCCCATGGCGCCTTCACCGACGACCGACTCGACCTCGTACTTGCCGATCCTGCTTGGTCTTGCCTGGATCACGCGAGCTCGAAAGGGGTGGGGTGCCACCAATATTCAGCCTTTCGGGACATTCGCAACAGGCGTTGTGACCGGAACCAGGAAACAGCGGTGCCCGCCGGAGCCGTTGACCGAAGGACGACGGGCCGGGAGAACCTACTCCCGGCCCGTCCAGTGTTTCGATGATTCGAAGCGCTACCGCGTGAAGCGCGCGTTCGGAGTCTGGAGGTGCAGGTACAGTCCGTACGCGCCGATGCCGGCGCCGCTGATGATGAGGATCGAGCTCGCATCGCCGTCGACGAGCAGCCCTGCCAGGAGCAGCGCGCCGCCGGTGATCATCAGGACAGCCGGGCGGCCGAAGGCAGCCCGCCGACGGGCGACGGACGCGACATCGGAGTTCACCGAGCGCACTTCGAGTCGCGGCTCGGACGTCAGAGCGATCGTCGCGAGGGATACCTCGGCGATCGAAGGGGCGATTGGCGCCATGATCGTCGGCATGGTCCGCTCGGCGACGCTGGAGACGGCGAGGGTGGAGTCAGACTGGCCGAGGGCGGCCGACGCGGACAGGGCGACGATACACGCCGCCGAAAGGGTGGAGCGAAGCAGGAACCGGCTCACATTGCCTCCATTGGTGGATGACCGCTCGTATCGTACGGGACGCCATTGCAGGGAGCGGCCCCGCGGGAAATCGGCTCGCGGTCAGCGACTCTCCGTGCACGTAGCGTGCTCGACGACGCCGAATCGCTCGATGCGCGTGCACCGGAACCGCACGGCGCGCCAATGTGAGGCCGAACACGGCGGGCTATCGAGCCGTTGCACGTCATGGAGGCGACTGTGTCGCGATGCTATGATTGACCTCGGTCCCTCACCAGAACCCGGCCCTCGGCATTGTCGCAACTTCAAACGCTCACGGCGCTTCGCTACCTACAGCCCCTCCGCGAAGGCGGATCGCTGCCTGCCGTCGTTGACACCGATGCGGGACTTTTCGTCGTCAAGTTTCGCGGAGCGGGGCAGGGCGTGAAGGCGCTGGTCGCAGAGCTCATCGTCGGGTCGCTGGCAGTCGCGCTCGACCTTCCCGCACCCGAGCTGGCCCTCGTCGATGTGCCGGAGCCCTTCGGGCGAAGCGAGCCGGATTCGGAGATCCGCGACCTGCTGAGGGCGAGCCATGGCATCAACGTCGGGCTGCGCTATCTCGACGGTGCGTTCAACTTCGCGCCGTCGGCCGCGGGAGAGCTCATCGACTCTGCACTTGCCTCGCGCATCGTCTGGCTCGATGCCTTCACGACCAATCCCGACCGCACGCACCGCAACCCCAATCTGCTCGTCTGGCAGCGCCGGGCGTGGCTCATTGACCATGGAGCGGCGCTGTATGCGCATCATGACTGGGCGAGCGTCGATGAAGCCCGGACACGCACTCCGTTCCCGATGATCAGGGATCACGTGCTCCTGGCGCAGGCGTCGGACATCGAGGGAGCGGATGCGGCGCTCGCCTCGCGCATCACGGAGCCGCTCCTTGCAGGGATTCTGGGTGCCGTCCCGGACGCGCTGATGCTCGGCACACCCGGCGGCTCCGAGTTCGCGAGCGCGGACGACGCTCGCCGCCGCTACCTGGCGTACCTGCTCGAGCGCCTTCGAGCGCCGCGCGCGTTCGTCACCGAAGCGGTGTCCGCCCGTGCAACGCTCCTGGCGTCGCCGCCGCTCCGTCTCCCGGCGCGTCGATGACGGACGCCGAGCGCGTGTCCTACCATTTCGCAATTCTGCGCGTCGTCCCGCACGTCCACCTCGGCGCATTCATGAACGTCGGTGTCGTGCTGCATTCGCGAACGGCGGAGTTCCTCGCAATGCGCGCGATCGACGATCCGCGCTCGCTGCGCGCGCTGGCGCCCGATGTCGATGCCGAGCTTCTCGCGCGCTACCTCGACTGCTATCAGGGGATCTGCTCGGGCGATCCGCGGGCCGGACCGATCGCGCTCGTGTCGCCGTCGGAGCGGTTTCACTGGATGACGTCGCCGCGATCAGACGTGCTTCAGTCCTCGCCAGTGCACGAGGGGCTGGGGGATCCCGCCGCGGCGCTGGAAGCGCTGTATGCCGGGTTGGTGATCGGGCCAACCGCCGCGAAGGCGAGGGCGTCCACGGCGACCTAGGTCAGTGTCGCGCGGCGTGCCCCCGTCATTCCTGCCGCAGTGCGACGAGCGGCGCCACCCTCGCCGCCCTCAGGGCCGGGACGAGCGCTGCGATGGCGGCGCTGCCCGACATGACGAGCAGGCACACGCCGATCACCAGCGGATCAGCGGGATCAATGTTGTGCAGCTGACTCTCGAGCAACCGCGTCGCCGCAAGGGCGAGCGGCACGCCCGCGACGACGCCGAGCAGGACGAGCATCAGGGCATCGCGCAGCACCATCCCGATGACGTCCGAGCGCTGCGCGCCAAGTGCGACGCGCAGGCCGATCTCGCCGGTGCGGCGAGCGATCGCGTAGGTCATCACGCCATAGAGGCCGATCGCGGCGAGGAGCAGCGCAAGGCCCCCGAAGCCTGTC
The DNA here is from genome assembly GCA_031426115.1 of Gemmatimonadaceae bacterium. Taxonomy (GTDB): domain Bacteria; phylum Gemmatimonadota; class Gemmatimonadetes; order Gemmatimonadales; family Gemmatimonadaceae; genus JANPKQ01. Next base: position 7,192 of record JANPKQ010000224.1, read on the forward strand.
GCGAGGCGGGCGAGCAGCCGCTGCTCGCGAACCGACTGACGCATGAGGACCGACAGGGGATCGATCGAGTAGATCGGCAGTTCCGAATAGGCTGACTTCAGCGACTGGCGCGCCGGCTCGATCAGCGTCGTCGGATCGACGGTAGTGCGCACCATGAATACGAGCGAGCCAGGAGGGTCGAGCACGGCATGGCCGTAGGGAACGTAGAAGCGCCGGACGGGATCGGCCGTGAGGTCGTGGTCCACGACATCGGCGACGACGCCGACGACTTCCGCGCTCATCGAGTCGGCGAGGATGATGCGCTTCCCGAGTGCGGTGCCGCCCGGAAAGTAGAACTGCTCCATCGTCTGGTTCACGAGGATCGCGAGCGCCGCGTTGCCGTCGTCGCGCGGCGTGAAGTCGCGGCCCCTGAGCAGGCGCGCACCGATCGCGCCAACGTAGCCCGGGCCCACGCGGTCGTAGTACGAGATGGTATCGTGGTGGGTGCGCGCGACGAACCCCGGAACCTGGATCGTGTTGGCGGACTCGGTGCCGCTGAAGATCCCGTTCTCCGAATGAGCGATCGCCGTCACCCCGGGCAGTCGCGAGAGGCGCTCCTCGATATCGCGCGCAAGCCCGAGGAGCCGTTCGCCCTTGTAGCCTGCCCCCTGCGCATCGACCTCGACGATGAGAAGGCGATCGCGATCGAGCCCCTGGTCGGCGTTGAGCATCGTGTGAACGCTTCTCACGAGCAGACCGGCTCCCATGAGGAGGACGAGCGACAGCGCCACCTGCGCAGCGATGAGCATGCGACCGAGCGGAGCGCGCTGGCCGCGTACGCCCAGCCCGCCGGCGACCGCGGGACTGTTCGCGCGCATCGACGATGCGAGGTCCACGCGGGACGAGCGGAGCGCTGGCACGAGCCCGAACAGTGCGACCGCCCCCATCGACAGGGCGAGCGTAAAGCCGAGCACTGGCAGGTCGATGCCGGTGTTCAGCGGGATCGAAGGCGCGCCATCGGCGGCAAGACTCAGCAGCAACCGGCTGCCCCACCACGCGACGAGGAGCGCGGCGCCCCCGCTCAGCACCGCGAGCAGCGCGCTCTCGGTCAGCAACTGGCGCACGAGCCGCGCGCGGCCGGCCCCGATCGCGAGGCGCACGCTGATCTCGCGCCTCCGCCCGACGGCGCGCGCCAGCAGGAGGTTGGCGATGTTGGCGCAAATGATGAGCAGCAGCAGCGCGGCGCCGGCCATCAGCGTGAGGAGGGGGACCCGGTAGGTGCTGCGCACGCGCGAGAATCCCTTGTCGCCCGGGCCGACCGTGACTTCACGCGGCGGGGTGTCTGCGCCGGCAGTCCGCGGAAACTTCTCGTCGAGGACCTGATTGATGAGCGTCGTGAATCCAGCACGCGCCGCCTCCTGCGACACGCCGGGACGAAGCCGGCCGAGGAGAAGGAGCCAGCCCGTGTTCCACTCGGCGAGCGCTTGCTGGTTCGGCATCAGTACCGGCTGCATCGACGTCGGGATCCAGATCTCCGTCGTCCCGCCGACGATCTCTCCGTCGAACCCCGGCGCAGCCACCCCGACGACGGTGAGACGCGTCCCGTTGACCGTAATCGCGCGGCCAACGATGGATGGATCGCCGTCGAATCGCCGCAGCCAGTACGCATGGCTGATCGTCGCGACGGGCGATTCGCCAACAGTGCGGTCGTCGTCGTCGCGGAGCGTACGACCGCGATGGGCGCCAATGCCGAGGACGGCGAAGTAGTTGCCCGAAACGAAGCGTCCGCGCGGATGCTCGGCGTCGCCTACCGCGGTGGCATCGATCCTCGCATCGAGCCTGCCGGTGCGTCCCGATGCCAACAGGCCCGAGGTGAGCTCGTTGCGGGCGAGGAGCTCGCGATACAGGGGATAGGAGATGAGCTCTGCATCCGGGTCGGAGCTCACGGAAAGCGCGGAAACCAGCCTCGGATTCCCGATCGCGACGAGCCGTTCGGGCGCGGCAACATCGATGGGGCGGAGCAGCACGGCATTCACGAGGGTGAAGATCGCCGTGTTCGCCCCGATGCCGAGCGCGAGGGTGAGCACCACCGTCGCCGCAAAGCCAATGTTCCGGCGAAGCACTCGCACGGCGTAGGCGAGGTCCTGTCGCAGCTCATCAAGCACGTTGGCTCGTCGCATCGCTCGTTCCCGCTCCTGGTCCATCGTGAGACAGTCATCCCGGACCGCGTCGAGGTCGCCGAACTGGCGCAGTGCCTCACGGCGTGCGGCCTCCGGCGCCATTCCGGTTTCGATCAGTCGCCTCGTGCGCATGTCGAGATGGAACGCCAGCTCATCATCGAGCTCGCGAGCCACGTGCGCACCGACCTTCAACGAGAACGCTCGACGGAAGGGAGTCATTGTCATGCCCTCGGAATGCTCGTGCCCAGCCCTACGTCACTTCCCGACCTACGAACGAAGCGGCTCCGACGCGACGAGCGCCTTCGTCACCGCGCGCACGTAGCGGTCCCAGCTCGAGACCTCGATGCGGAGCTGCCGTCGTCCGGAGGGGCTGAGCGTGTAGTACTTCGCCTTTCGGTTGTTCTCGGAGTATCCCCACTCCGCCGTCAGCCACGCTCGCTTCTCGAGGCGGTGCAGGGCGGTGTAGAGCGGCCCTTCCTCGACGAGGAGGTCCTCGTCGCTGATCATCCTGATCCATTCCGCGACGGCATAGCCGTGGCGCGGGCCCCAGGAGAGGGCCTTGAGGATGAGCACGTCCAGTGTGCCGCGAAGCAGTCCGCCATCCGGGTCAAGCATGCCGCTCCCCTCTGAAGTAGAGGGGAAGCTATATCCGGCCGCTGTGCAGGGAAAGGGGGGCCGGCGCAGGGGCGTGCATTTTCCTGCGCGCTACTCAGCCACCGGTGACATATGCTTCCATCGCGTAGTACTCCGCGAGACCGAGCCG
>JANPKQ010000225.1:0-13046 GCA_031426115.1 Gemmatimonadaceae bacterium
TTCAACGAGCTTCAGGAAAATCGAGTTCAGAGGTGTCAGAAGCCCAGAAGCAGAGGGGCACAGGTAACCCGCTGCCGATCTTGGTATGTCTCTCCGCCTCTGACCGCTGTGCCTCGGTCAACTCCGAACACGGTTTGAACACGCACCCAGAAAATCGGTCCGGGCATCTATGACGAAGGTGTGACGGATCACACGGATGCGACGGATGAAAGGGCTCCAGCGCCGCGTGCAGGACTGTCGATCGCGCGACCGGAGGAGATTTCAACGATTTGATTGACTGCGACTCCAACGACGCGTGGCACCACCAGGCAGCCACGGCATCTCGATGAGAGCCGTGGCTGTTGCCGTTGAAGTTTCCAACATGTTCCAGACTCGATTTTCGCCCAAATGCCAGCGTGGGCGTTCGGAACCCGGCGTGCCAATTCGGGTTTTGACCTTTCATCCGTTGCATCCGCTGTATCCCAACACCCTTTGTCATAGATGCAGGACAGGGCGGAGCCGGGCTTCACGCAGCGGCGCGGACCGTGCAACCGTCCGCTGACCATGGAAACCGTCCTCTCTCGCGCACAATCGGAGCTCGTCACCGCCGAGCGACGCCTCGTCCTCGAGGTACGTGACGCCCTCGGGCGCGCGGACGCCGTGCCGACGGATGTCGAGCGCATCGGCGCCCTGCTCCACGAGATGGATGAGCTGTTCCTCCTCGTGGTCGTCGGCGAGTACAACACCGGCAAGTCCACGTTCATCAATGCGCTGCTCGGCGATGACGTCTTCGAGATGGGCGACCTCCCGACGACGCGCGCTATCTCGATCCTCCGCTACGGCGACGCCGCGAAGCCGGAGCCCGCGGGCGAGCACACCAGGATCTTCCGGTATCCGCTCGACTTCCTCCGCGAGCTCGAGATCGTCGATACCCCGGGCACCAATTCGATCGACCGGATGGAGGAGGAGATCACTCGCGGCTTCGTCCCGCGCGCCGACCTCATCCTCTTCGTCACGAGCCTCCTCCAGCCCCTCACTGCCAGCGAGCTCGATTTCCTCGGCCACATCCGCGACTGGGGGAAGAAGGTCATCTTCGTCGTCAACGGCGCAGACCGACGCAATTCCGAGGAACAGCTCGGTCGCGTCCGGGATTACCTCCAGCGCGAGGTCCAGACTCGTCTCGGCACGGCGGCCCCGACGATCTACATGGTGAGCTCGCTCGAGGCGCTGCGGGCGAAGAAGGCCGCCCGGGCGGGCGGGACGACCGCGATCGAATCGGCACTCGCCTCGCTCGATCCACTCAACGAGTATCCCGCGCTCGAGCGCTACATCGTCGAGACGCTGCGCCAGACCGAACGGATCCGCCTGAAGCTACTGTCGCCGCTCGGTGTCGTCCGACATGTCGTCGGCGGAAATCTCGCTTCGCTCGAGACACGGCTCGAGGTCGTGCGCGAGGATGGGCGTGTGCTTGGCTCGATTCGCGACCAGCTCGAGCGCTATGTCACTGACATGCGTGCGGACTCCCAGCGCTATCTCGCCGATGTGAAGAACATCCTCTACGAGATCGAGCGCCGCGGGCAGCGGTGGTTCGAGGAGACCATTCGCGTCGGCAACATCGGCCTGCTGCGGAACAAGGACGCCGTCGAGAACCGGTTCCGCAACGAGGTCGTCGCCGATGGGCCGGCGCAGGTCGAGGCCGTCGTCCACCAGATGGTCGACTGGCTGGTGCGGAACAACATGAAGCTGTGGAACGCCGCGTTCACCGAGGTCCAGGTCCATACCGAGCGGCTTCGCAAGAAGGGCGCGCTCGCGACGCCCGGCAGCACGGAGTTCAACTACAATCGCGAGGAGATGTTCGCGCGGCTGCGTGCGCCGGTGGAAAACCGGCTCGGTCAGTTCGATGCTGAGCGGGAAGCGGAGGACATCGTCGGGGCGGTGAAGGAATCGCTGGCGCAGACGTTCGGCGTGAACGTGCTCGCGGTTGGACTCGGTGCGGTGCTCGTCGCGATCTTCACGACGGCGGCGCTCGACCTCTCCGGTGTCGTGACAGCGACGATGCTCGCGATCGCCGGTTGGCTCATTCTCCCGGCGCGCCGTCGGAAGCTCATGCGTCAGCTCGAGGAGACGATCGCGAAGCTCAATGACGACCTCGCGAATCTGCTGTCCACGAACTTCGAGGAGCAGCTTCGGGTATACGAGCGGCAGATGCTCGAGGTGATCGAGCCGTACGAGCGCTTTCTCGAGACGGAGCGCGGAAAGGTCGAGCGCGGGATCAACGAGCTGCGCGCGGTGGAGGGCAAGGTCGCGACGCTCGAGTCACGCATCGAGGAGATGTTTCCGGCGAGCGAGCCGGTGCGGCGATAAGGCTACCGCTGGTCGATGCACACCATCAACCCCATCCTCCATGCCCTCGTTTCGTCAGTCCGCATTCGGCGTCATTGGCGCACTCCTCGTCGCGATACCAGTATCGGCGCAGAGTCCTGCCGGACCATCGTCGGATCTCGCGCGCCTGCTGGAGACGGGCTCCGCTCCGTCATACGCGGTGAAGCTCATCGGCGTCGCGCCGAAGCGCGACGGCGATGTCATCGTCCAGGATGTCAGCTTTCCGAGCGTCTCCGGCGGGCCGCCGACCGAAGCGTACATCGTGCGGCCGGCGACCCCCGACACCGGCCTCGCCGGCGTGCTCTTCGTTCACTGGTTCGGTCCTCCGGCGCCGACGTCCGACCGCACCCAGTTCCTCGATGAGGCCAGGATGCTTGCCCGACGCGGCACGGTCTCGGTTCTGGTCTCGACGTTCTGGTCGGACCCCGATCGCTATCGCGCCCGGCGCTGGGAGACGGATTTCGACAACTCGGTGAGCCAGGCGAAGGACCTGCGCCGCGCGCTCGACGTCCTCGTGGCGCAGAGCGGCGTCGATCGCGCGCGGATTGCCTATGTCGGACACGACTACGGCGCGATGTTCGGCATGCTCGTGAGCGCGGTGGATCCTCGTCCGAAGGCCTACGCGCTCATCGCTCCTGCGCCCCGGTTCACCGACTGGTACCTCTTCGGATCATCCAGTGGCGTCCCGGCAGGGCAGGCCCGGACGGACTTCCTTTCCCGGTTCGCGCCGATCGAGCCGATCAACGTCATCGGCCGGACGAAAGCCGCCGTCTTCTTCCAGTTCGGCGAGATCGATCGCTACACGCCGCGGAAGGACTTCATCGACCTCTACCTCGCCGGCCCCGCGTCGAAGCGAATCGCCACCTATGCGACCGGCCACGAGATGACCGAGGACATCATCCGCCACGACCGAATGGCGTGGCTCGGCGAGCAGCTCGGCCTGCCGCCGGTGAGGTAGTGCTTCGGCAACAGCGACGACGCAGGAATGCGACTGCAAGCTCGATAGAACTCGCCGCCCTCACGCCACGCGCGCGCACTGAAGGGGAACCCGAACGACCTCGAACGCATTCCTGAAGCAACGAGGAGATGCACCATGCACACCCTGCCGCGACTGAGCGTCCTGGACCAGTCGCCGATTTCCGAGGGATCGACCGGCGTCGATGCGCTCCGGAACACCATCGATCTCGCCCGGCTCGTGGACCGACTCGGATACCACCGCTATTGGGTGTCCGAGCACCATGGCACTCCCATGCTGGCGGGCCCCAGTCCTGAAGTCCTCATCGGCCCGATCGCCGCATCGACGTCCCGCATTCGCGTCGGCAGCGGCGGGGTGATGCTTCCGCATTACAGCCCCCTCAAGGTCGCCGAGAGCTTCAGCCTGCTGTCCGGCCTGTTCCCCGATCGGATCGATCTCGCCGTCGGCCGTGCATCCGGCACCGATCCGTCCACGGCCTTCGCTCTACAGCGCGACCGGCGCCACCCCGGTCAGGACGACTTTCCCCATCAGCTGGCCGAATTGCTGGCCTACCTCAGCGACACCCTCCCGGCGCATCATCCCTTTGCCCGACTCGCCTCGACGCTCCCCGGATTGCCCGAGGTGCCAGAGCCGTGGCTACTCGGATCCTCCGCACAGAGCGGAATCTGGGCAGCGGAACTCGGGCTTCCATACGCATTTGCGGACTTCATCAGTCCCGATGGTGTCGATATCATGGCGCGCTACTGTGCTGATTTCACGCCATCTCAGTGGTCGCAATCCCCCCGAGGGACGGTCGCCATCTGGGTCGTCTGCGCCGAGACCGATGACGAAGCTCGCCGTATCGCCTCGAGCTCGACGATGGCCTTCTCGCTCCTCCAGCGCGGCGAGCTGATTCCCGTTCCGCCGATCGACCGCGCACTCCGCTTCCTCGCAGAGCAGCCGCCGCGGCCGCATGGGGCCCACCGCCCACGCCGCCGGATCGTCGGATCGCCATCCACTGTGCGTGATGGCATCGAGGCAGTTGCGGCCGAGTATCGTGTGGATGAGGTGATGGTCGTGACGATCACCTTCGATCACGCGGACCGCCGCCGCTCCTACGAGCTCATCGCCGAAGAATTCGCGCTCACCCGTGGCGACGGGGAGGAGACCATGTCATCCACGGGCCGTCTCGCCGCCACGAGGGTGTCCTGACGAGATCGGACCGCTTCACGCCCCCCGAATTTCAACCGAGAACCGATCAATGACCGACTTCAGGAAGCCCGACGACGCGGAGCTCAAGCAGAAGCTCACGCCCATTCAGTACAAGGTCACCCAGCATGAAGGCACCGAAGCACCCTTCCGGAACGAATACTGGGACAACAAGAACGCGGGGATCTACGTCGACGTCGTTTCCGGCGAGCCGTTGTTCAGCTCCCGCGACAAGTTCGATTCGGGAACCGGGTGGCCCAGCTTCACGAAGCCGCTGGTGGCCGAGAACGTGAAGACGAAGACCGACCGGAAGCTGTTCATGGAGCGCACCGAAGCCAGATCGGCGAAGGCCGATTCCCACCTCGGTCATGTCTTCGACGACGGCCCCGCACCGACTGGCCTGCGCTACTGCATGAACTCGGCGTCGCTGCGATTCATTCCGGTGGAGAAGCTCGCGGAGGAAGGCTACGGCGAGTACCTGCAGCTCTTTCAGGACGATGCCAGCGGGGGCTGAGCGCCTCCTCACCTGAACCATCAGGCCCTTGGAACATTTCACGACGACGATCGCCCTCGTCGGGATCGTCATTGTCGTCGCGTCGCTGCTCTCGGGGGTTCTCGAGCGCACCGGTCTCCCGCTCGTTGCGGTTTTCCTCGGGCTCGGCTTTGTGCTCGGCCCGACCGGTTTCGGTGTCGTGGACGTCGGGCTCGAATCGCCGACGCTCCAGACGCTGGCGGTGCTCGGCCTCGCGCTGGTGCTCTTCAGCGATGCCGTGACCCTCGACATCGGCGAGATTCGCCGCCAGAAACGGCTCACCTGGCGCATGCTCGGTCCAGGGACCGTCATCCCGGCCGTCCTCATCTCGCTGGCCGGGTGGTGGCTGCTCGACATCCCGCCCGCCGCGGCCGCAATCCTTGGCGCCGCGCTCGCGTCCACCGATCCCGTCATCCTGCGGAGCGTGCTCCGCTCACGGGCGCTTCCCGGCCGGGTGCGAACCGCGCTGCGCGTGGAATCGGGAATGAACGATGTCGTGTTGCTGCCGGTCGTCGTCCTGGCGATGCTGGCAATGCGCGATGGCGGCGTGACGTCGCAGGCGGTCGTCCGCAGCGCACTCGGTCTCTTCCTGCTCGGTCCCGCGCTTGGCGCGATCGTCGGATGGGTCGGCATTCGGCTGCTCGCATCGATCCGCGACCGCGTCGGCGTGCGGCGCGATTACGAATCGATGTATGCCCTCGGTCTGGCATTCACCGCGTTCGCGGCGGCCGAGGTCGTGGGTGGCAGCGGCTTTCTTGCGGCGTTCGCGTCCGGCCTGATGATCAGCACCCAGGATGTGGAGCTGTGCGACTGCTTCCTGGAGTACGGCGAGGCGACGGCGGAGATGCTCCTGCTGCTGACCTTCGTCGCGTTCGGCACGTCGCTCATCTGGACCGGCTTCACCGTCGTCGATGCGAACACCGTCGCCTTCACGGTCATCGCGCTGCTGACGAGGACCGCGGTGCTCTATCCGATGCTCGCGGGGATCGGTGTGGAGGAGCGCGAGCGACGGCTGATCGCGCTGTTCGGCCCGCGGGGCCTCAGCTCGTTGCTCTTCGCCCTGCTCCCCGTGTTCGCCGGCGTCCCGGGGTCGCGCTACATCTTCACGGTGGTCTGCTTCGTCGTGCTGATGTCGGTGGTCGTGCACGGAGGCGGGATCGCGATCTTCGTGCGGCGCACCACTGCGCGCGTACCGACGGGAACGATCCCCCGCGCGACCGGAGAGCGGGAAATCCCGGCGGGTGTCGTCGCGGCCCGCACTGCGGCTGGGTCAGCGGTCGGCGCCACGGCGTCCGCGCCGGATGGCGGCGGCGGTGGCAGTGCGGTAGCGGAGCTCATCGAGATCGACGAGCTGCGTGAGATGTGGGCCAGGGGCGAGCCGGTGGCGATCATCGATGCGCGCGCCGAGCGGAGCCACGCGATGGATGGGACGCAGGCCGTTGGCGCCGTGCGGCTGCCCCCCGATGCCGCGGTTCGAACGGCGACGGACATCGGGCTGTCGCATCATGGTACCCTCGTGGTCTACTGTGCCTGACACGATGAAGCGACGAGCGCCCGTGTGGCGCGCGAGCTGAGGCGCGGAGGATGGCCCGGGGCGCGTGCGCTCGTCGGCGGCTGGGCCGCATGGCAGGAGGCAGGGCTGCCCGTCGAACGACGCCCGGATAATCTGGCGGGCGCCCGGGCGTGAGATGCGTTGGGCCACGGCAGGGCGCGGATCGGCCCCGCCGTGGTTGATACGACGAACTAAAACATCGCCTGAAATTGCGCGATGAGCTCGTCCTTCCGGTCCACGGGGCGGTCCGAGCGGGTGATCCAGTTGAACTGGGCACGAAAGCGATCGCCCGGCGCCAAGAGGTTCACTCCGGCGGTGACGAGTGTGGAGCGCACCCGCGACGTCGCGGTCGCGCTGGTGAGCGTCTCGTCCAGCCGTTCCCACTTCACGACGGGCTGGATCCACCGAATGCGATATCCTGCGAGCAGGTAGGCCGCGCGGGCATCGATCGCCGTCGTCGCATTGCTCGGCCCATCGCGCTCCACGACTTCGCCCTCCAGGACGGCTGCGCCGGGAAGCCACCGCGCATCGTATCCCCACCGGTGGTCGGATCCCTGGCCGGACCACTTTCCACTGACGCTGAGCCGCGGCACCGGGAGGATCGTCACCCGTCCCGCGGCCAGTTGCCTGCCGTCGGGATTGCTCGTGCGGTTGGCGCCTTCGCCGTCCACGAGCGCGGCTGCGATCGTCACGAGATTCGCGACCCGCACCTGCCCCATCACGCCGCGGTCGCGTTTCGGCGAGAGGCGATCGCCGGGAAATGCACGGTTCGCGGTGAGAATCGACGAGGACGAGGTGAGATACTCGAGCGAGAACGGCACCTTGAACTGCCCGATCAGCAGCGCGGGGTGCAGCAGCCGCACGGCCCGGTTGGCGGTGTCGGTCGGCGCGAGCTGGATGTACGCATCGGTGATGAGGATCCCCGGAATCGTGTCGCCGCTGGTGCGTCCGACAGTCGCGAAGTCCGCCTGGAGCTTCAGCGCGACGAACGGGGCGGGGAGCGCGGTGACGCCAAAGCGCGCCCGGTGAAGGGTGAAGGTCATCGTGTCGTCGCGGATCGTCTCGCGAACCGAGATGTAGCCGGCGAAACGCGGGTCGGCGGTGAGAGAACCCGTGGACAGGACCGGACTCGGCGCGACGGAGTACTGCGCTTCGAGGGGGGGTGTCGCCAGCGCGAGCGACAGGGCGATGGAGGCGGGGGCAACCCAGCGGCGGTGTAGCGGGCCGAAGGCTGGAGGCATGGAGTAGGTAGGAGTTGAGGGGGAGGCCCACAGGGCCGCTTCTATTTCGCAGGGTGCGGTGTGCGGGGCAAGTCCATTCTTGTCATGGCTGCCGGCCCGACCGCGATACCGGCCCGACCGACACACGCCCCGTTGCCGCCGACCGCACCGAACGGCTTCGGGGGCGTCATTGACATTGGAATACTCTAATCGGTGGACGTTGCAGTTCGCGGAGGGTTTCGTCACCTCAGTATGGAGAACAGCTGTTCCTGATGCGTATCGTCCTCGCCGATGACAGTGACGTCACGCGCCGCATTCTGTCGGCGGCCCTCGCCCGGTTCGGACACGAGGTGATTGCGGTAGCCGATGGCGAGCAGGCCTGGGCTGCCTACGAGCAGCACCGGCCGCCGATGATGATTCTCGACTGGCAGATGCCAGGCCTCGACGGACTGGACGTGACCCGTCGCATCCGTGGCGCGCCCGAGGGGGCCGATGTCTTCGTCCTCATGGTCACCGGGCGCGACGCGGCAAGCCATCTCACCGATGCCCTGGCCGCGGGTGTGGATGACTACCTCTCGAAGCCGGCGACCGCGGAGCATCTCGCGGCACGGGTGCGCATCGCCGAGGTGCGCATCGAGCAGACGTCGGCTCGCCGCCGCGCAGAGGAGGCGCTCGCGAAGGCGCAGTGGCTCGCGGGCATCGGCCATACCGCCCTCGCGCTTCAGCACGAGATCAACAATCCCCTCATGGCGCTGCTGACTCACGCCCAGCTGCTGTCCGAAGACGCCGAAGCGACGCCCGACGTTCGCGCCGGGGTGACGACGATCATGGCTCAGGCTCGACGTATTGCCGATGTGGTCCGCCGGCTCAAGGAGCTCAAGGAGCCCCAGGCCGTGGAGTACCTCGGCACATCCCGCATGCTCGACCTCGGCGCGCGCCGATCCTAGAAACCATGCCTCCAGCTTCGAGACACTCACCATGCCGCCCATGACGCGCCCCGCTGCCGACGTCGGCGTCCATGACCTCCCGGCGCTACTCGCGCTCGTTGGCGACGATGAGGAGCTCATGGTCGAGATCATCGAGCTCTTTCTTCGCGAATATCCGCGACTGATGGGCGGCATCCGCGATGCGGTCACCGCGGGGGACGTGCGCGCCCTGCAGTTCAGCGCGCACGCGATGAAGGGCTCTGTCGGCAACATGGCGGCGCCCCGCGCCTACAAGGCGGCCATGGACCTCGAGACGTACGCCAGGGCCGACCAGCTCCGGCCCGCGCGCGATGCAGCGAAATCCCTCGAGCACGAGCTGTCGCTCCTCCACGACGCACTCGCGAGCCTCGTCGCCAGGCGGACCGGATGAAAATTCTCGTTGCGGACGACGACCGCGTCCTCACGCACCTGATCCACGCCCGTCTTCGCGCGCTTGGCTGGACCGTCACCGTCGCCCACGACGCGATGCAGGCGCTGATGTTCGCGATGCGCATCGTTCCCGACGCCATCCTCCTCGACATCGACATGCCCGGCGGAACTGGCGTCGAGGCGATTCGAAAGCTCAAGGTCTCGACGAAAACCTCCCAGATCCCCATCGTCGTACTGACGGGAAGCATCGATCCGGGCGAGGAGTCGAGAATCCGCGCGCTGGGCGCCGAGGGATTCATGATGAAGCCACCGGACATCGACGCGCTGCACGCCCTGCTTACAGAGCTGGCGGAGCCCGCGAAGGCGTAGCCGTGCGCGGCTCCGAGCCCGTGGACTGACCGCGACTACGTACGGACCTGCACTGCTTACTGCGCACGTACTGCGTAGTGGCTACTGCGCACGGTTGCACCGTCCTTTCGGTTTTCCGCCCGGCGATTGGCTCATGGCTTGTAGCGGTCGGCTCGTCGCTTCAGTACCGCCGTCAGCTCAGCGCTGCCCGTGCGCATGGCCACCGTGGAAGATCGTGCGACGAGCGGCATGCTGCTTGGCTGCGAGCGATCAGCGGGCCCGGCCCGGCTGCCGCCTCCTCCTCTTGACAATCTAGAGAAGCCGGTCCATACTCTCCTCCAGACAATCGAGAGGAGTTGTCGCGTGACCGAAAAGAAAGGGGATCTGCTCCAGGGCACCCTCGACATGCTCGTCCTCAAGGCGCTCCAGCTCGCCCCCATGCATGGATGGGGCATCACCGAGCGGATCGGCCAATGGTCGGAGAACGCGCTGCTCGTCAACCAGGGCTCGCTCTACCCCGCGCTTTACCGTCTCGACCGGCAGGGGTGGATTACCTCCGAGTGGAAGATCACCGAGAACAACCGGCGAGCGCGTTACTACCGCCTTACCGCCGCGGGACGGCGACAGGTTGCCGTCGAGCAGGAAAACTGGGACCGGTTGTCGCGCGCGGTGAATCTCGTCATGCAAATGTCGCCCACCTGAGCCGCGCGAGGATCTCGAGCATGGCATTCCTTCGTGATGCACTGATGCGACTCCTCGGGTCGGTGCGGCGGAAGACAGTCGAGCAGAATCTCGACGACGAGGTGCAGTTCCACATCGACATGCAGACGGAGAAGAACCTCCGCCTCGGCATGAGCCCCGACGAGGCGCGGCGGACTGCGCTCATCGCATTCGGCGGCCGGGAGCGGTTCAAGGAAGACGCCCGCGAGGAGGTGCACAGCAGGCTCCTCGAGGATTTCATCCAGGACCTCCGCTATGGAGCGCGCATGCTGCGGCGCTCGCCTGCGTTCACGGCCATCGCGGTGCTCTCGCTCGCGCTGGGCATTGGCGCGAACACAGCGGTGTTCAGCGTCGTCAATGCCGTCCTGCTCCAGCCGCTGCCGTATGCCGACCCGAGCCGGCTCGTCATCATCGCTGTGAAGAATGACGCACAGGCGCGGCCCGGTGGAGTCTCCGATGCAGATTTTCGCGCCCTCGAGGCGAACGTGAAAAGCGTTGCGCTCGTCGGCGCGGCGTCGCACTCGCCGAGTGGGTTCACGCTCACCGGCATGGGCACCGAGGCGGAGCAGCTCACCGGCACCCTCGTCACCGCGGGTCTCTTCCCCGCGCTCGGCGTATCGCCGCTGCTCGGACGCACGGCGCTTCCCGCGGAGGACAAGGCGGGCGGGCAGCGGACCGTCGTGCTCGGGCACGAGCTCTGGCAGTCGAAGTTCGGCGGATCCGCGGGGGTGATCGGGCAACGGATGACACTCGACGGGGAGCCGCATGTCATCGTCGGTGTGATGCCCGCAGGATTCACCCTGCCAAACCTTCCCGGCGATGAGCTCTGGCCCGTCCTCCAGATCGCGCCGCCGGAATGGCGTGCGCCGTTCTACCTCCGCGTCTTCGGGCGGCTCGCCCCCGGCGTCTCCGCAAGCCAGGCGACGGCTGAGCTCCAGACGGTCGCGGCTGCGGTGAAAGCGCAGTATCCCGGGTCGCCGCCACAGTGGTCCTACCGCGTCGAGGACCTGAAGACGTGGCTCGTCGGCGACTCTCGTCCCACGGTCCTCATCCTCTACGCCGCCGTCGCGCTGATCCTGCTCATGGCATCCGCGAACGTCGCGAACCTGTTTCTGTCCCGCGCCACGACGCGACTGCCGGAGCTCGCCGTGCGCACCGCACTCGGTGCAGGACGTGCCCGGCTCATGCGGCAGCTCATCACCGAGAGCACGCTCGTCGCAGTCCTCGGAGCGGCGCTGGGTCTGGCGATCGCGTTCTGGGGTGTCGGCTTTCTCGCGGCGGCGATGCCGGGGGAGATGCCGCAGGTGCGCGCCATCCGGATCGACCCCGCGGTGATGCTGTTCACCGCCGGGATCGCGCTGTTGACGGGCATCCTCATCGGCCTCGTGCCGGCGCTGCACCTCCCGCGCGACGGCGTTGGTTCTCAGCTGCGCGACGGCAGCCGTGGATCGCAGGGGACCGAGCGGCGCCGGATCGCGGCGGCGCTCGTGGTCGGCGAGTTCGCGCTGGCGCTGACCGTACTCGTCGGAGCCGGCCTCGCAGTGACGAGCCTCCTGCGACTGCAGCGGGTTGACGCCGGTGTGCGCGAGGAGGGTCTGCTCGTCGTGCGCCTCGCCGTCCCGGAAGCGCGCTACGACTCCTCGTCGAAGGTAGACGCATTCTTCGACGAGGCCATGCGTCGCGTCACGGCCATTCCCGGCATCACGAGCGCCGCCGTCTCGATGGCCGTCCCTCCGCATCGCCTCATCATGCACAATCCCTACACGCCGGAAGGGAAGATCTACGCGAGCGGCGAATCGGCGCCCGTGGCGGAGGAGCTGCTCGTCAGTCCCGAGTACTTCGCGACGCTCGGCATCCCGCTTCGACGTGGGCGCGCTTTCACGGCGGCAGATCGCTCCGGCGCGGCCGGCGTCGCGATCATCAACGAGACGCTCGCGCGCAGCGCCTTCCCCGGTCAGGACGCTGTCGGCCGCTGGATCCAGACGGGGGATCCCGACCCCGATGCGGACCGGCTCGCGATCGTCGGGATCGTCCCCGACGTGAAGTACGCGGGCCTCGACAATCCGCCGGAACCGACGATCTACGTGCCGTACAAGCAGGCGCTCTGGTGGCGGTCGATGTACATGATCATGCGGACCACTGGCGATCCGCTGTCGCACGTCGCCGCGGTGCGTGCCGCCGTGTTCGCGGTGGATCCGGAAATACCGCTCCAGGAAGTTCGCACGATGGAGCACCTCATCGGCGAGTCCGTCGCCGAGCCGCGCTATCGCGCGCTGCTGCTCAGCGCCTTCGGCGTGCTGGCACTGATCCTCGCGAGCGCGGGGATCTACGGCGTGATGTCCTACACCGTGAGCCAGCGCCGCAAGGAGACCGGGGTGCGCCTCGCGCTCGGTGCGACGTCAGGAGACGTGATGCGGCTCGTGATTCGCGACGGGATGCGACTTGCCGTCGTCGGCGTAGTGCTCGGCGTCGGGCTGGCGCTGCTGTCCACGCGAGTCCTCGCGTCGATGCTGTTCGGCGTGAGTCCGCTCGATCCACTGACGTTCGGATCGATGGCGCTGTTCCTCACCGGGGTGGGATTCCTCGCGTGCATGATTCCGGCGCGGCGCGCGAGCCGGACGGATCCGATGATGGCGATCCGCGCCGACTAGGTTCAGCTGATGCAGCGACGGCGGGCGCCGTCGCGAATGCAGTACACGACAAAGCTCCGTGGGGGGCGGGGCGGGAAAAAAACCGGCAGAGCCGGGGGTTTGGGTTGTGGGGGGAGTAAATCCCCGGCGGGGGGGAGGGGGGG
>JANPKQ010000226.1:0-2216 GCA_031426115.1 Gemmatimonadaceae bacterium
GTGAAGATCGAGACGATCGGCCGGTCGGATGAAGGACGCGAGCTCGTCGTCGTCTGGGTGTCGTCGGATGCGAACATCGCCGGACTCCAGCGGAACCGCGACAACCTGAAGCGGATCGCCGATCCGCGCGGAATGAGCGAAGCGCAGGTGAAGCAGGTCATCGCGACGACGAAGCCGCACTACCATCTCATGGGCGGCCTGCACAGCGGTGAGACCGGTCCGCCGGAAATGCAGATGGAGCTCGTCTACCGGCTGGCGACGGAGACATCGCCGTTCATCACGCAGATCCGCGACAACGTCATCGTGTCGGTGACGCCCGTGGCCGATGCCGACGGACGTGACCGCATCATCGATTGGTTCTATCAAGGGCGTGAGCGGGGCGACACAGCCGGTATCAGCACTCCCGCGGCGCCGGTCGCGCCGGGCGCCCGGGCCGGCGGCGCCGGTGCCGCGCCCGCAGACACGACAGGCGGCCGCGTAGGCGGCGCAGGGGCGGCCGGTACTCCCGGTGGTGGCGGCGGTGCCGTTGCGGGCACTGCGGCGCCGTACTGGGGCAAGTACGTCTTCCACGACAACAATCGCGACATCAACCTCTCGCAGATGTCGATGCGGGCGATCGCCGATTGGTACTTCACGGCGCACCCGCCGATCATGCACGATCTCCACGAGTCGCTGGCGCTGCTCTACACCTACAGCGGCGCCGCTCCGCAGAACCCGAATCTCGATCCGCTGCTGTTCGCGGAGCTGCCGTTCTTCGCGAACTGGGAGCTCTCGCAGATGACGAAGTGGGGAATGCCGGGCGTGTACACCCACGCGTTCATGGATGGCTGGTCGCCGGGATATCTCGGATCGATCGCCTACAATCACAACGGCATGATGCGGATGTACGAGACGCAATCCGGTCGTGATCCGGCGGTCGGCGCGATGGTCGCGGCCGGGCGCGGAGCTGGCGGTGCCGGTGCCGCTGGGGCCGCGGGAGCCGGAGGCCGAGGTGGTCGCGGCGGCGGTGGCCGCGGTGCAGGGGCGCCCGCTGGCGGCGCACCGGGAACGGCAGCGGTGCCAACCGACTCCGCAGCAGCGGGCGCCGGCCGCGCAGGTGGTGGCGGTGGCGGCGGTGCTGGCGGCGGACGCGCTGGCGGCGTGCCCACCGGTCGCGGCGGAGGACAGGATCGCGAGTGGTATCGCGGCATCCAGGTCCCCACTGGCGTCACGAACACATTCACACGGCGCAACAACACGAACTACATGCAGACCGGCGTGCTGTCGGCACTGCAGCTCACGTCGATGTTCCCGAACCTCGTGCTCGAGAACTTCTACGTGAAGACGCGCAACTCCATCGCGGCCGGCACGACCGCCGCGCCGTACGGCTACGTCATTCCCGCCCAGCGCGACATGACGAAAGCCGCGGAGCTTGTGAGCATCCTGCGCATTCAGGGGATCGAGATCGGCCAGACGACGGCCCGGGTCACCGTCGGTACGGACACGATTCCCGCAGGATCCTATGTCATCAAGGGAGGCCAGCCGTACTGGCGCCTCGCGAAGAATCTGCTCGAGAAGCAGAACTTCCCGGATCCGGCGCTTCGCACCTACGACGACAGCGGCTGGTCGATGGGCTTCGCCTTCAACGTCGACGTCAAGGAGATCCGCGACAGCAGCATCCTCAAGGTGTCGGCGCCCCTCATCGGGAAGGCCGAGGTAAAGGGACGCGTGGCGGGATCGGGCACGACGGGAATGGCGGTCGCGCACTACGGCTCGAACAACATGATCACCTTCCGCTACCAGCTTCGGAACGTACCGATGCAGGTTGCGGAGCAGTCGTTCAAGGTCGGCGACGTCGACTTTCCCGCAGGCTCGTTCATCGTCACCGGGAGCGCCAACCTTGCGGCGGCGCGCACGGCAGTCGAATCGCTCGGACTCACCGCTGCACTGCTCACGGCGCCGCCTGCGGTGCCGGTGCACGAGGCCGATGTCCCGCGGGTCGCGATCTATTCGCAGTGGAGCGGCACCCAGGAGCTCGGCTGGTACCGCCATGCCTTCGACAAGTTCGGCATCCCCTTCGACCTCATCTACAAGGAGCGCGTCCAGAAGGGAAACCTGAAGGCAGACTACGATGTCATCCTGATGGCGTTCCAGAACATCAATCGGCAATCCGTGCTCGCGAAGCCCGCAGCCCGGCCGAGCCCCTACGTCCAGACCGACAAGTACAAGTTCCTCGG
>JANPKQ010000227.1:0-8975 GCA_031426115.1 Gemmatimonadaceae bacterium
GCTGCCTCGCTTCCCGTCGTCCCGCTGAAATGAACCATCGGATCCTGATCCTCGACTACGGCTCCCTGTTCACGCAGCTCATCGCGCGCCGGGTGCGCGAGGCCCGCGTGTATTCGGAGATCCACCCGCCCACGGTCTCGCTCGACTTCGTGAAGGCCTGGAAGCCGAGCGGGATCGTCCTCAGCGGCGGTCCGGCGTCGATCTATGGCGACAACGCGCCGACGGCGGAACGCGGGATCCTGGACATCGCGCCGATTCTCGGGATCTGCTACGGGATGAACATCATCGTCCACCTCGAGGGCGGCGAGGTGAAGCCCGCATCACGACGCGAGTATGGCAGGGCCGAGCTCATCATCGATGAGCCGGTTGGACTGTTCGATGGCTTCGGCGCTGGGGAGGGGATGACGGTGTGGATGAGCCACGGCGACTACGTCGAGCGCCCGCCCCGCGGGTATGAGGTCGTCGGTCACAGCGCCAACTCCCCGATCGCCGCGATTCGGCACGCCTCGCGGCCGATCTATGGAGTCCAGTTCCATCCGGAAGTCGCACATACGCCGCGCGGCGGCGAGCTCATCTCGAACTTCCTCTTTCGCGTCTGTGGTGCGGAGCCGAACTGGACCCCGGGTGCATTCGTCGAGCAGTCGGTGGAGCGGATCAGGACGACGGCCGGAGCGTCGCGCGTCATTTGCGGTCTCTCCGGCGGCGTGGACTCGGCCGTCGCGGCCGCGCTCGTCCATCGGGCGCTGGGCGACCAGCTCACGTGTATCTTCGTGGACACCGGCCTCCTGCGCCTTCACGAGCGTGAGCAGGTCGAGCGAACGTTTCGGGCCAACCTCGGCATCGATCTCATCACGATCGATGCGTCGGCGCAGTTCCTCGGGGCTCTCGCCGGGGTCGCCGATCCGGAGAAGAAGCGCACCATCATCGGCCATACGTTCATCGATGTGTTCGAGGACGCGGCCAAGGACGTGGGTGACGATGTCGCGTTCCTCGTGCAGGGAACGCTATATCCCGACGTTATCGAGTCAGCGTCTCCGCTGGGCGGGCCGTCGGTGACGATCAAGACCCACCACAACGTCGGCGGACTGAAACCCGGAATGGCGTTCAAGCTCATCGAGCCGCTGCGCGATCTCTTCAAGGACGAAGTCCGCAACGTCGGTCGTGAGCTGGGCCTGCCCGAGGAGATGGTGGGACGTCATCCCTTCCCGGGACCAGGGCTCGCGATCCGCATTCTGAGCGATGTGACAACCGCCGCCCTGGAGACCCTGCGCAAGGCGGACGCGATCTACCTCGAGGAGATCCGTGAGGCCGGGCTTTACAATGAGATCTGGCAGGCCTTCGCGGTGTTCCTGCCCGTCAGAAGCGTTGGCGTCATGGGAGACGGTCGCACCTACGACAACGTCGTGGCACTGCGCGCCGTGACGAGCACCGACGGCATGACGGCTGACTGGTTTCCCTTTCCCCACGACGTCCTCGCCCGCATCTCGAATCGCATCATCAACGAGGTGGCAGGCGTGAACCGAGTCGTCTACGACGTCAGCTCGAAGCCACCGGCGACGATCGAGTGGGAGTGATGATGCGGGAGCGCGGCGGGCATCGGGACAAGAATTGCCCCCCGGCGTGCGAGTGCAAATTCTCATCGGATGAGGCGGATTGAGCGGATGAAAGGGCGACTCCAAGGCACGACGGCGTGATGTGCCTCCGGCTTCGGCAAATGCAATCAGTTGGTGGAACGATTACAGCATAGATCAGTAGGAGATGGCACAACGGCCACGGCATCTCGATCCCGAGATGCTGTGGCCGTTCTTCATGTCACTCACAATCAGCTTCAAGGACCACACTTGAACGACGCGGCCGTCCCAACCGTCGCAGGTGTTCGCCCTTTCATCCGCTCAATCCGCTTCATCCGATGAGGGTGCCGTTTGCCGTCTCATCGCAAATCCGCCCCTAGACGTTCTTCTCCTCGAGCAGCTTGAGGAACTCGCTCGGTTGCTGAAGCGCGAGCAGCCGCTCGGGAACGTCCGGCTCCTTGCTGAACTGGGCGATCTTGCCGAGGACGGGCAGGTACTGATTGGACACTTCCAGGGGCGGCGCGACGATGAGGAAGAAGAAGTTGACCGGCTTCTCATCGATCGCGCGGAAATCGACGCCGGTCGACTTGCGACCAAAGGCGACACGCAGCTTGTTGACGACAAGGGAGCGGCAGTGGGGGATCGCGATCGCCCGCCCGATCCCTGTGCTCCCGAGATTTTCGCGCCGCTTGAGCATCTTGTAGAGCATGCCCTCGGCCTTCTCATCCAATGCGAGGAGCCCGATCAGCTCCTTCAGAATCTCGTCTTTCGTCGCGCCAGCCAGCTCCAGCTTCACCGCATCTTCAGAAAAGAACTCACGTAATTCCATCGAGATCCTCGTGCGTCGGTAAGTGACGCCCATGACCGGCGCCAACCAACGAAGTTACCCGGTGCTCCCAGCACTGTCAAATAGCGACGTTGCAGGCATTTAGCCGTGGCGTTAGCTTGCGGGTCATGCGCTTTCCCTTCGAGACCGACGTGGCGGTGCCGCTCTATCTGGCGCCGATGGCGGGCGTGTCGGAATCCCCATTCCGACGCATTTGCCGTCGGTTCGGGGCGGATGTCGTCGTCACGGAGTTCCTCTCGGCCGAAGGCATTCGGCGCGAGAATGCGGCGACAATGGACAAGCTCCGCTTCGGTGCGGATGAGCGGCCCATCGGCGTGCAGATCTTCGGCGCCGATCCCGACGCGATGGGCGAAGCCGCAGCGCTCGTGACGGATGTCTTCGCGCCCAATTTCATCGACATCAACTTCGGATGTCCGGTGAAGAAGGTCGTGAAGCGGAATGGGGGGTCCGCCTGCCTGAAGGATCCTGACCTGGTTGCCAGCGTCATCAAGGCCGTCGCCGCCAGCACGCACTTGCCCGTGACGGTGAAGATTCGCAGCGGTTGGAGCGAGGAGATGCGAGATCCCGTCGGCATCGCGCTTCGATGCCAGGACGCCGGCGCGCGAGCCCTCGCGCTTCACCCGCGAACACGGGCGCAGATGTACACTGGCACGGCACGATGGAGCGACATCGCCGCCGTCGCTGATGCACTCGAGATTCCGGTCATTGGCAACGGGGACATCAAAACGGCTGCAGACGTGGTCCGCATGCACCGCGAGACCGGGTGTGATGCAGTGATGGTCGCACGCGGGTCGTTCGGCCAGCCGTGGATCTTCGATCAGGCGCGTGCGATGCTTGACGGTCTGCCCGTGCCGCCTGACCCCGGTGTTGCCGAACGGTTTGCGATCGCGCTCGATCATGCCCGGATGGCCCGCGATTTCGAGGCGGACCGCCGCGGCGCCGCAATCGAGTTCCGGAAGCACCTCGGCTGGTACGTGAAGGGGCTCCCCGGCTCGGCCGATATTCGGCGCCGGCTTCACGCCGTCGAGTCGCTTGGCGAGGTCGAAGGAATCTTCGACGACTACCTGAGCGGACGGGGCGACTTCGCGTCGATTCCGGACAGGCTTCCGGAGCTCGAACCGGCCGAAGCGTGACGCGCGAGCGCGTGCTCGCATTGCTGGAGCGCGTCGCATCGGGGGCGATGCTCCCGGCGGCCGCGGTCGACGAGCTCGCCATCGAACCGGCGGAGTCGCTCGGATTCGCCACGATCGATCACGACCGCGCACGCCGTCAGGGCTATCCCGAGGTCATCTTCGGACCTGGAAAGACTCCCGATCAGGTCGTGGCGATCGCAGAGCGTATCGCGGCACGGGGGGACGGGTGCCTCATTACGCGAGCCGATCGCGATGCCAGCGATGCGCTCGCGACCCGCTTCCCGGAGGCGCGCGTCAACACTGTCGCCCGAACCATCCACGTTCCTCGGTCGTCTGTGCAGTCGAGCGCCACTACCGCGGGTCCGGTGCTCATCGTGACCGCGGGAACCAGCGATCTCCCGGTAGCCGAGGAAGCGGCGGAGACAGCGCATGCAGTCGGATGCTCCGTGATGCGGCTGACCGATGTCGGCGTGGCCGGGATTCATCGCATACTGGCGAAGCGCTCGACGCTGTCCGAGGCCGCCGTGGTGATCGTGGTGGCGGGTATGGACGGCGCACTTCCGTCGGTGGTCGGGGGACTCGTGCGCGGCCCGGTGATCGCGGTTCCGACGAGCGTGGGGTACGGCGCGAGCTTCGGCGGAATCGCGGCCTTGCTCACGATGATCAACAGCTGCGCTGCAGGAGTGACGGTCGTGAACATCGATAACGGGTTCGGTGCGGCGATGGCCGCTGCGCGGATCGTTCATGGGAGCGTCCCGCGATGAAGCCCGTCGTGCGGGCGCGGCTCACGCGCGTGGCCCCGGTGATCCTCGTGTGGAGCCTGGCCTTCATTCCACTCTTCAGGGCGCGCCACTCGCTCGTCGTCGCCCCTGAGGGCATGGTCTGGGCAGCGCTTGCGACACTGCTCGCAATGCTTGGGGCGCTCGGCTACGTCGTCCGGAATCAGCTCCCGCGGCTGGTTCGCCAGGATTTCGGCCGATGGATCGCGGTGGTCGCGGCGCCAATCGCCGCGATCAGCGCCGCCGCAGGCGGACTGGCATCGCCCGCCGCGATCCTGCCAGCAGGTGTGGTCCTCGCCGTCGCCTGGAAGCGCGGACCGCGTGAAGCGGGGCTCGCCGCAACGCTCTCGGTGGTCGCGCTTGCCGGGCTCGACCTCCTGCTCGGGCGATCGCTCCTCGTCGCAGGGGCGTTTCTCTCGACCGTCGCGATCGCCGGGGTGGGCATCCTCCCCCTCTGGATCACCCGGCGCAACCAGCTCGAGTCGAGGCGAGCCCGCCAGCGGCTCGACCGCGTCGAGGTATTCCTTCGCGACCGTCCAGCGACGCCCCGCGGCACGAGTGTGGTCGCGTCGGATCTGCGGAAGTCCGCCCAGGACGCCTCTCGTGAAGCCGACGCCGTCGAGCAGATGGAGATCCTCGATCGCTACCTCCGCGACGTTCGGGACGGCCTCGGCGCGGACGAGGTGATCTTCTGGCGTCAGCACCAGTCCGCCGACGCGTTGCGAGCCAATGCCTGGTCCACGGAAGGGGCGCTCGCACCCGCGCATTTCCGGCTCGAGGAGTGGGGACCTCTGGTCCAGTGGTCGGCCGAGGGCGAGGTTGCCCACTGCGATGAGACGGATGTGCTTGCCCACCTCGCGGCCGGGCCGGTCGCAGAGGAGGGCAGGGTGATCATCGGTGTCGTGAGCGCGACGAGCGCTCGCGGATTCGTGTTGTCGCGCGAGGAGCTCCGCGAGCGGATCGTCCGCGCCGGCGGGCACGTGGCGAAGCTGCATACGCTTCTCGAGCATCGCGGAGAGCACCACCGCCTCCGCCGTCGCGGGGACGCGCTACTCCGCGCAGTGCAGCAGATCCAGGCTCACACCTCCACCGAGTCCCTTGCGAAGGGAATCTGCCAGACCGCGCTCGACATCACGGAAGGCGCAGTGGCCACGCTGGTGCGTTGGGACGCGGTCACGAGCACGGGGGTCGTCGAGACGACGTCTGCCGGGGCGGAGCGATCGCGCGGCGAAAAGGTCACCGCCGATTCCCTCGTCGGCGGAGCGTGCGTCCGCGGGACGCTCACCGTCATGGAGGACGCCCGGATTCTCCCCCGGTCGGGGGTGGTCTATGGGCCCGGGGATGGCGTCGGCCCCGTTGGATCGCTCGGTGTCGTCCCCCTGACGCGGGAGAACCGAATCCTCGGAGCGGTGGTGATCATCGGCGCGGACCCGGATGATCACCTTCAAGCGGACATTCGGAACGTGAGCCTGTTCGCCGCGGTCGCGGCGACGTCGCTCGAGATGGCGTGGCAGATTGAGGAGGTCAGCCGCCGCGCGAGCACGGACCAGCTCACCGGCCTATCGAACCGACGGTATTTCGACGAGCAGTTGCACCGGGTGCTCGCCGAGTCGGATCGGTCGGGGCTTCCTGCATCGCTGATCATGGCCGACATCGATTACTTCAAGCGCGTGAACGACAATTTCGGCCACGAGGCGGGTGATGTCGTCCTCAAGCATGTCGCCGCCGTGTTCCTGGAACAGGTCCGCGCGATCGACATTTGCGCGCGCTATGGCGGGGAAGAGATCGCCCTCCTGTTGCCGCAGACCGACCTCGCCGGTGCGCTTGAGCTGGCCGAGCGCCTTCGGAGGGCCGTGTCCGCGCGTAACGCGAATTATCGCGGGAGGGAGATACCGGTGACGTCCTCGTTCGGCGTCTCGAGCTATCCGCAGACTGCCCGTACCCGGGACTCGCTCTTCCCGACGGCGGACAAGGCGCTGTACGAAGCAAAGGGAGCCGGGAGAAACTGCGTCAAGGCCGCGCCGCTACCGCGTTTGTCGTCAACAAGTTAGCCGCGACACTGAATGCTCTTTCACCGCAGGATTCGACGTTGACTGCGGGAGCGGAACCCGCTAGCTTTGGTACTACGGGGGCGACTGGCTTCGACGGGGTTGGTGAAGCTGTGGCCGCGTGCCCAGGTACTCGAGTAACCTGGTAAAACTCTCGGGACTATTTACAACTGCCAACTCAAACCTGGCTCTGGCTGCCTAACTCGTAAGAGTTAGTGCACCTGCCCGTTGGGAAGCCCTCCTGAGGCGGCTCTTCGGGTATCGCAAATTCGGGATAGCTCCAGACCGCGTCTTCCGGTACGGGGCGAAGCTTTAGAAGACTTTTCCGACCGTGGGCGGTTCACCGGCCAGCGAGCGGAGAGACTAATCGGTGAACTACGCACGTAGATGCTGTGGTGAATCTAGTCTCGGACCGGGGTTCAATTCCCCGCGCCTCCACTCCGTGAAGAGGGCCCGTCGATGACACTATCGGCGGGTCCTCTCTGGTTTCTGCGACCTCGCGCCACGAGCGAAGCAGCGGCGACTCCCGCCTGAGTATCGATCGGGGATATCTTCATCGCGACGCATTCCCGTGCCCCGACCTCGCAGCGTCGGGGCGCTGTCGAACTTCCCTCCAACGCAGAATCGATGACAACGCCACTCGTCGGAATCGTGATGGGCAGCTCCAGTGACTGGGAGATCATGCAGAACGCCGTGACCCAGCTCGACTCGCTGGGAATCCCCAACGAGGCAAGGGTGCTCTCGGCGCACCGCACTCCCGATGCCGCCCTTCAGTACGCGGCTGAGGCGAAGGGACGGGGAATCCAGTGCCTCATCGCTGGGGCCGGGGGCGCCGCACACCTCGCGGGAGTCCTCGCCGCCAAGACGACGCTGCCCGTGCTCGCCGTCCCGATTCCGTCGAAGTACCTCAAGGGACTCGACTCGCTGCTCTCGATGGTCCAGATGCCGTCCGGAATACCAGTCGCGACCTTTGCGATCGGCGAGGCCGGGGCGGCCAACGCGGGACTGTTCGCGGCGGCGATGATCGCGCTGAGCGACCAGACGGTCGCGCGCAAGCTGGACGAGTTCCGCCAGAATCAGGAGAAGAAGGTCCTCGCGTCAAAGCTTCCCGGGAGAGCGGGGTAGCCATCGACACCGGCGATCCGGCGTAGCTCCCGGATTCGCGGGTCACAGGCCAGGACAGCGCCGAGTGCTTGACGCCCTCGGCGCTTCGTCCTAATGTTCTCCCTAGTCTTGCCAAGTGAGCGACGATGGCCACGACAACGGGCGACCTGCTTCAGGGCACGCTGAGCATTCTCATCCTCAAGGCGCTTCTCACGGGGCCGAAGCACGGCTTCGGGGTCGCGCGCTGGATCGAGGCGGCGACGCGCGACGTCCTCATCATCGAGGAGGGCTCGCTGTACCCGGCACTGCGACGGCTCGAGGACAAGGGCTGGGTCGAATCGGAATGGGGCGTCTCGGACAACAACCGTCGCGCGAAGTTCTACACGATCACGGGCGCGGGGCGGTCGCAGCTCCGCACCGAGGCCGCGGTGTGGATGCGCTATGCCGGGGCTGTCACGCGCGTGCTGCGTGCCGATCCCGTGACCGCATGAGGGAGGTCTCCCCGGCATGAAGTCCCCAAGTTGGCGCCGCTACCTGAGGTTCTGGGGACCGGACGTGGCCGAGGATGTGGACGACGAGCTGAACTTTCACGTCGAGATGCTCGCGCGGCAGTTGGAAGCGCAGGGATTGACGGCCGCCGATGCCGAGCGGGCCGCGCTCGAGAGGTTCGGCGATGTCGGTCGCGTCGGCGAGACGCTGCGTGCGCACGACTACCAGCAGGTCCGTCACCATCAGCGAAGAGAGCTCATGGGAGATTTCATCCAGGATATACGCCTCGGCGTGCGAGGTTTTCGCCGCACGCCGGGCTTCGCCGCCGTCGCCATCCTGACCCTCGCCCTCGGCATTGGGGCGAATACCGCAATCTTCAGCGTCGTTGACGCGGTGCTGCTTCGCCAGCTCCCGTATCCCGCTCCCGACGAGCTTGTGAGCGTCTGGGGAAACACGAAAGGTGAAGTGCAGCGGATCGACGAGCTCAGTCGATCGTACATCGCGTTCGGCGCTCACCGCGGCGAGAGCATCAGCCTCAGCGGGGAGGGGGAGCCGGAACGTATCGATGGCGCCGCGGCGACGGCGGGCCTCTTCACGACGCTCGGTATTCGACCAACGCTCGGGCGTACGTTCCTTCCAGCCGAGAACGAGGAGGGCGCCGGACGCGTCGTGGTGCTCAGCGACGCGCTCTGGCGCCGACGCTACGCCGCTGACTCGAGCATCATCGGGCGGACCGTCACGGTGAATGGGTTTCCTCACACCGTGATCGGTGTCATGCCCGGCGGGTTCCACTATCCGGCGCGCGCGACGCTCGCCTGGATTCCACTCATATTTGAAAGATCGAACCTTGGCCAGCTCTGGGGCTGGGGCGGGCATCATATCACGGCGCGGCTGGCGCCCGGGATCTCGGCGGGCATGGCGCAGGAGGAACTGCGAAGGCTCACGCCGCAGCTCCGGAAGGACAATCCGGTGTGGGATCCCGGCGAAGAATACGGACGGACCGC
>JANPKQ010000228.1:0-2968 GCA_031426115.1 Gemmatimonadaceae bacterium
CACCGACTCCATCGGATGGCCATGGATGCTCGCGCCGACCGTGGAGTAGTCGAGGAAGATGAGATCCGTGATGCTGAGCGGTGCCGGATCGTGGGTGACGTGATGGGTCGGTGCCAGAGGCAGGGTGTCGCCAACCGCGCGGAGCGCTTCCCAGGCAGCCCGATGCCGGTCGGGCTCCCATCCGCCAAAGGCGCCGGCACGCGCAAGGGAGAGTGAGTCGCTCCGGGTGAGCCTCGTCCGGTGCACGGCGTCTTCTATCGACGCGAACGGCGCCATATCCCGGGCGGCTCGCATGATGTCGAGCAACGTCGTTCCGATCCCATGGATATGCCGCCAGCCGATCCGCAGCGCCGGTTTCATCGGGTTGTCGGTATCCTCGACGGTACATTCCCAAGCGCCATCACGAAGACAGGCAGGTCGCACCTCGACGCCATTGCGCTTGGCATCGTGGATCAGCGTCGAGACCGGATAAAATCCCATCGGCCAGGAGTTCAACAACCCCATGAAGAACTCGGCCGGATGGTGCGCCTTGAGATACGTGGTCGCATAGGCGATGAGCGCGAAGCTCCACGCATGCGACTCCGGGAAGCCGTAGTTCGCGAAGCTCAGGAGATCGTCGCAGATCTTCCTCGCCACTTCATCCGTGACCTCGCGCTCCACCATCCGCGCACGAAGCTTCTCCAGAGCCCGCTCCAGCTTTCCCTTCTTCCGCTGGTTGCCCATCGTCCTCCGCAGCTCGTCGGCTTCCGAGCCGGTGTAGCCCCCGAGCGCCATGGCGATCGACATCGCCTGCTCCTGGAAGATCGGAATCCCCTGTGTGCGCTTCAGGATCGGCTCGAGCGCGGGATGCGCGTAGCTCACCGGCTCGCGGCCCAGCCGCCGCTCGGTGTACGGGTGGACGAACTTCGCCTGGATGGGCCCGGGGCGGATCAGGGCGACCTGGACCACGATGTCGTAGAGCTTGTCGGGCTTCGTGTGCAGGATCGACGCGATCTGGGCCCGGCTCTCGATCTGGAAGGTGCCGATGGTCTCCCCCTGGCCGATGAGGGCGTAGGTCTTCGCGTCGTCCTGGGGCATGTGATACAGGTTGGGCCGGACACCGGTGCGCCGCTCGATGACGTCGAACGACCGCCGCACCAGCGACAGCGCACCGAGGCCGAGGAAGTCGAACTTCGGGATCCCGAGCGCATCGAGGTCGTCCTTGTCGAACTGGACGATGGTTCGGCCCATCGTCGTCTGCTCGATCGGGAGATGGTCGCCGAGCGGCTGTGCGGAGAGCACGAACCCCCCGACGTGGGTGGAGCGCATGCGCGGCAATCCCTCGAAGCCGGCGATCGCGGTGAGCAGCGCCCGGCCCCGCGGATTGTCGATGTCGAGACCAACGTGCGCCGCGAGCGATTCCCTGATCTTCGCGGCCCCATCCGCAGGATCGAAGTGGTGCAGCCGCTTGGAGATAGCTGTCATCACCGGGATGGGATAGCCGAGCGCGCGCATGGCATCCCGGACCGCGTTCGGGGCGCGGTAATGCTGCACGGTGCAGGTGATCGCGGCATGCGAGCGGCGGTATTTACTATACATATAGTCAAGTACCTCCTCCCGCCGGTCGTGCTCGATGTCCACGTCGATGTCGGGCGCGTCGGTCTTTCCATCGATGCGCGTCTCCGAGAGGAAGCGCTCGAAGAGGAGCCCGTGCTTCACCGGATCGACCGCGGTGACGCCGAGGCAGTAGGCGACCGCGGAGTTCGCGGCGCTGCCACGACCCTGGCAGAGGATGTTCTTCATGCGGGCGAAGTGCACCGCGTCCCACATCACGAGGAAGAACCCGGCGAAGTGGAGCTTCCGGATCAGCGCGAGCTCGTGGTCGAGCTGGCCCTGCTGCCGGTCGCTGAGGGAATCTCCCCACCGCTCGCGCGCGCCTTCGAGGGTTCGCTCGCGCAGGAAGGCGTTGGTATCGTCGAGCGCCCGGGGACGGCCATCGCTACTAGACAAATAGTAGTCCGGCAGCGGCGGGCGCAGCCAATCCATGTCGAACCCGCACTCCTCGGCGATGCGCTCACTCTCGCGAAGACCCTCCTCCCGGCCATGCCACCGGGCGGCCATGCGCTCCGGGGAGGTGAGCCGCCACTCCCCGTTCGGATGCAGCAGTCCCCGCTTCGTCGCCTCGTCGATGTCCATGTCGTGACGGATCGCCGTGAGCATGTCATGCACGAGCCGGCCGGTGTCATCCAGATAGCGCGGGTCGTTGGTGACGACCCACGGCACCTTCCCCCGGTTCGCGAGGTCGATCAACGCTCCCGCGAGCGCCCCCTCGGCGCCCCCTGTATTGTGGAGCTGCACCTCCACCGCGAGCCGGTCGTCGAAGACGTCGTGCAGCCAGGCGAGCAGTCGCAGGGCGCGCCCCTCATCGCCGTTCAGCAGCGACGCCGCCAAGGGGCCGGACGCGGGACCAGTGAGCAGGTGGAGACCGGCCGAATGTGCGGCAACCTGGTCCCACGAGAGCATCGGTCGGCCTCGCCGATCGCTCTGGGACTCCTTGGTCCAAGACTCCCATTCGCCGACACGCGCGCGAGTGATGAGCGCCGCCAGGTTTTGGTACCCCTCAGCCGTCCTCGCCAGCAGAGCAATCGGATGGCCGATTTGACGAGTTGCGCGCCCCGTTCGCGGAGCGATAGGACCCCAGGGTCCTAGAAAAACGTTGAGCTCGGCCCCGATGATCGGGCGGAGGCTGTGTTCGCAGTGGAGGCATGGAGCGTCGTCGGAATGCCGGGCGGCAAAACGGCACCATGGGCTGCGGATCGCGGTGCGCGCTTCCAGGGCAAAGCGGACGATGCCGCCGAGGTCGGCGGTGTCGGTGATGCCCAGTGCCTTGTAGCCGAGCGACTTGGCGCGGGCGGCGAGCGCTTCGGGGGTGGTGGCGCCGTCGGTGAAGGAGAAGCCCGTGTGGGTGCGGAGCTCGACGTAGGGCATG
>JANPKQ010000229.1:0-7700 GCA_031426115.1 Gemmatimonadaceae bacterium
ATGGCGAGCGTCTCGAGTGCCGCAGCCGAGAGGCGATGCGGGCGAGCGGCGAGCTGCGCGCGCTCGATGGCCTCGGTGTACTCCGGCCGGGTGAGGATCTGCCAGCCCCCGCCAACCTCCATGAGCTCGACGCCATGGCCATCGGCGTCGTAGTGCACCCGCAGCTCGTCGAGCGCCGCGGTCACTTCCTCGGTGCCCGCCTCGGCATCGAGGGCGGTGAGCTCATCGATCGTGACGGGCCGCGCGCTCGCGAAGAGCGCCGCCTCAAGCAGCTTCGCTAGCGGCGACGTCACGGGCGATCTCCACACTCGCAAAGGGTCGGGGTTGGGCGATGCGGACTTCCCCGCGTCGCGCGAGCTCCAGCAGCGCGAGGAGCAGCGACAGGATTTCCCACGGCTCGGCCGCCGGCGCGATGAGGTCCGTCCAGCGCGCGCTCGCGCGCGTCGCCATCATCGCGCGCACCGTTTCCATCGCGCCGTCCACATCGAGCGCGCGCGGAACGACATCGTGCATCGCCGGTGCGCGTACCGCGCGGATGATGCGGTCCACGGCGCCCAGCAGCTCTCCCAGCGACAGCGCAAGCGGCGCTGGTGGCGGCGGCGCCCCCTCGGGAACGAAGGCCCGCGCGAAGCGGTTGCGCCGACCCTCCGCGCGGACGTCGAGGACATCGACGATCTCACGCATCTGCTGATACTCGAGGAGTCGGCGCACGAGCTCGGCTCGCGGGTCCTCCCACGCCTCATCGTTCTCGTTCCGCGGGAGCAGCATCTGCGCCTTGATGCGCAGCAGGCGCGCCGCCATCTCGAGGTACTCGGCGGCTTCGTCGAGCGCGAGCGTCGAGATCCGCGCGAGAAACTGCTCGGCGATGCGCGCGATGGGGATGTCGCGGATGTCGAGCTGCTCGTCTCGAATCAGCGAGAGGAGGAGGTCCAGCGGTCCGGAGAACTGGGTCAGCTCCACGACGAACGGGAGGTGACCCGCTGCGTCCTCACGCACATCGGCCAACCGGGGCTGCGCGTTCATCATCGAAGCCATGTGGAGACGTTGGGCAGGATGAACGAGCTCACTGCCTGTAGGAACACGTCGGACATGAAGTATGCCGGTGCCAGCAGCGTCCCGAGCGCGTTCCGTCCGATGAGGAACAGGCCGATGAGAATGAAGAATCCGTACCGCGCGCCGAACTCCGAGTACTTCATCGCCCACGCCGGAGGCAGGATGTACTTGATGACGTGGGAGCCGTCGAGCGGCGGGATAGGCAGCAGGTTGAAGACGATGAGGTTCCAGTTCAGCAGGATGCCGAGCACGAGCACCGCCTGCGCGATCTCGATGAACGAGGCGGTCGCGGGAACGACGCGCACGACGTAGCCAAGCAGGACGATGAGAACCGCACAGGCGATGGCGATGACGAGATTCGTCGCGACGCCCGCAAGCGAGACGATGAGGTCACCGCGCTTGAAGTTCCGGTAATTCCGCGGGTTGACGGGGACGGGCTTGGCTCCGCCAATCGCGGCGCCGACCGTCATGAACATCACCAGGGGCAGGATGATGGTGAGGAACGGGTCAATGTGCTTGACGGGATTCCAGGTCAACCGACCGAGCTGGTACGCCGTCGGATCCCCCTGCTTGAGCGCCGCATACCCGTGGGCGATCTCGTGCGCAACCACGGAGAAGAGCAGTATCGGTCCGAAGAGTGCGACGGACTGGAGGATATCTTCCAATGAGGATCTACGAACTGGATGGGCGTGGGATGGTGGCTCCGGATGGTGTTCGGCGCGAAAGGTAGCCGGGGCCTCGGATGGTGTCAAAGCGCTGCGCTGCCTTGACATCCACGCCGGTTCGGCTAGGTTTCTCCCTTCGCGCGAGCACCCGCTCGCGCGCTTTTACGTCTGGAGAGCACACCTTGCCGAATATCGCATCCGCGAAGAAGAACATGCGGAAGTCCCGTGCCGCGACCGTGCGCAACCGCGCGCAGCGCTCGGCCCTCCGTACCGCCGTGAAGAAGGCCAAGGCCGCTGGGTCCAGCGCCGAGGAGCGCCTTCTTGCCGTGCGTCTGCTCGACCGTGCCGCGCGGAAGAACCTGATCCATCCCAACGCTGCCGGCCGCCAGAAGAGCAAGCTCGCCCGCGCCAGCTGACGAATCAGTCGTGGATTGCAAAGAGCCCCGAGCGTTTTCGCTCGGGGCTTTCTTGTTTCACGACGCTGGTCTGCGCTACATCGCGGCCAGCTCGCCTCCGCAGCGCTCGCAGTACCACTCCGTCGGGAAGTTCATCGTGCCGCACTCCTGGCACTTGAGACTCTTCGCCGTTTCCGTCGGGACGTCGCGAAGATAGGAGGGTACGGCTCCATCCGAGTTCTCCGGCCTCGTGACGACCGTGTGGTTGGAGCCCGTCGGTGCGCGCGGGGCTGCGGGGGCAGGCTGGGCGGGCTGAACCGGTTGCCGCCCTGACGCAGGACGCGGCGGCGCTGCAGGCGCAGGAGCGGAGGGCGGCGGTGCGCCGTTCACCGCCGCGGGCACAGGCTGCGCTCCGTGCTTCCCGGAGCCTGGGCTGGCGGCGCCGTTGCCTCCCGGAGCGGATTCCACGACGGAGCTCAGGAATGCGAGCTCGTCGAATCGGCCACCCTGCGGGCGGGCAACGCCCGCGCTTGGGGGCGCGGTCGGCGACGACTCCGCAGCGCGAGGCCGCGGGGCCTCGGCCCGGACGGGCTCCGCCGCCTTAGGCGCCTCGGTTGCGACGGGCACGGCAGCGACAGCACCGGCCATGGAAAGGATCTGCTGAACGCGCGCCAGCTCGGTGCTGACGCCGCCTCGCTCCGCCGCGAGCCGGGCGATCGTCTCGTCAATCGTCCCGCGCAGCTTCTCCCACTTGTCCGCCTCGAACTCTCCGACGGTCGCGCGCAGCTCAGCCTCGTAGCGCTCGTCCCGCTTCGCGTTCTCGTCGGTCTGGAGCTTCGCCAGGCGCGCGGTAAGCGCCGCGACGGTTTCCTTCAGCTCGCTCGTCCGCCCGATGAGCTTCTGGACGACTTCCTTGAGGCGCACCTCGTAGTCACCCCGGACCCGCTCGTAGACGTGCGGGGGGGTGATCGACCGCTTCTGCTCGAGTGCCGCGATCCATCCCTCGAATCGCTGGCGCTCGAGCATCAGGCCTGACACAGCATCCATCGGGTTACTACCGGGACTCGACATTCAATCTCCGCCCGTCGTCGGGCTGGATACAACCAGGATAAGGGCCATCGACTCCGGCACGCGCACGCGCCGCGGTCAATGCACGTACATCGTCGCCCGACAGGGTATTGACCCGGCCCAGCAACCGCGCTGTCAGAAGGATTCGTGCCGCCTGCTCGACGCTTTCCATGCGCTGGTGCGCAATGGTCAGCGTCGGGCCCACGGTTGTCGCCCCATGGTTTGCCATCAGAAAGGCATCATGTGAACTGACGAACGGCTCGAACCGGTCGGCGAGGGCCGTGGTACCCGGCATCGCGTACGGAACGAGCGGAACAGACCCCAGAGTGAAGACCACCTCGGGGAGAACGCACTCCATGAACGACTCCCCCGCCACCGCAAACCCCGTGGCGGTCGGAGGATGCGCATGTACCACCGCCCCCACGTCGGGGCGCCGGGCATAGATCCGCAGGTGCACGGCGATCTCCGACGACGCACGCTGCGCCCCCCGGATCCTACGCCCATCCAGCCCGATCTCCACGAGGTCGTCCGGGCGGACATCGACCTTCGACATCCCCGCAGGGGTGACGAGCAAGCGATCCCGTCCGATACGAACCGAGACGTTTCCCTCCCCGCCGGCGATGAGGCCCCGCTCGTACAGCCGCTGGCAGACGCGGACGACCTCGAGGCGGGCCGAACGCGTGCCGCTCACGACTCAATCCGCGGCGCGGTGGATCAACCGACCGCCAACCACCGTGTAGCGGGCGGCACCCTGGAGCTCGCGCCCGGCATAGGGCGTATTTCGGCCCTTCGACAGGAAGGCAGATGGGTCCACGATCCATCGACGGTCGGGGTCGATGACGGTCACATCCGCGACGTCCCGGGCCCTGAGCGTCCCCCCCTGCAAGCCGAAAATCCGGGCCGGCGCGCACGACATCCGCTCGATCAGCGTCGGGTAGTCGATGATCCCCGTGGCGACCAGGGACGTCGTCACGACGCCGAAGGCCGTCTCGAGGCCGACGATCCCGTTCGGCGCGTCCGCGAACTCGCGCTCCTTCTCGTCGTAGTGGTGGGGCGCGTGGTCGGTGCAGATGCAGTCGATGGTCCCGTCGCGAACCGCCTCCTGCATCGCGGCGACGTCCATGGAGGTGCGAAGCGGCGGGTTCATCTTCGCGTTGGTGTTGTAGCCCTCGACGGCATCCTCGGTCAGGGAGAGGTGGTGCGGACACACCTCGGCCGTGACGCGGATCCCGCGGTCCTTCCCCCACCGAATGAGCTCGACACTGCCCTTCGTGCTTGCATGGGCGATGTGCACGTGCCCTCCCGTTCGCCGCGCGAGGAGGATATCGCGGATCACCATGATCTCCTCCGCCTCGCTCGGAATCCCCTTGAGGCCGAGCCGCGCGCTGACAAGCCCCTCGTTCATCGCGCCGCCACGCGCGAGGGTGAGTTCCTCGCAGTGGTCCACGACGGGGATGTTGAACGTCCGCGCGTACTCGAGGGCCGTCCGCATGAGGTGAGCGCTGACCACGGGGCGTCCATCGTCGCTCACGGCCACCGCCCCTGCCCCGACCATCTCCCCGAACTCCGCCAGCGCCTCGCCACGCTGCCCGACGGAGATCGCGCCGATCGGGTAGACGCGCGCCCCACCGCCTCGCTGCGCCTGCCGGACGATGAATCCGACGGCGGCCTGATTGTCCGTCACGGGCTCGGTGTTAGGCATCGCGCAGACGGCCGTGAAGCCGCCGGCCGCAGCGGCGCGTGCACCCGTCGCGATCGTTTCGACATCCTCGCGTCCCGGCTCGCGCAAATGGCAGTGCACATCGATGAAGCCCGGCGCGATGATCGCCCCCGAGCAGTCGAGCACGATGGCATCGTCCGGCGCGACGATGCGGTCGCCGACCTCGGCGACGACGCCGCCGGTGAGGAGCACGCTCGCCGTCCGGTCGATGTGCTGGCTCGGGTCGATGACCCGGCCGCCACGGAGGAGGATCGGCCGCAGGTCGCGATCGGCCGCGCTCATCGATC
This sequence comes from Gemmatimonadaceae bacterium, assembly GCA_031426115.1. GTDB lineage: Bacteria > Gemmatimonadota > Gemmatimonadetes > Gemmatimonadales > Gemmatimonadaceae > JANPKQ01. Next base: position 5,189 of record JANPKQ010000229.1, read on the forward strand.
GCCCTTTGCCGCGGCGGCGAGCTCCGGGCGTCCGCCCGCGAGGAGGTACAGCACGGCCATCCGCACGGCAACGCCGTTGGTCACCTGGTTGAGGATCACGCTGTGAGGTCCGTCAGCGACGTCGGAATCGATCTCGACGCCGCGGTTCATGGGTCCGGGGTGCATGATGAGGAGGTCGCGCGGCGCGCGCTCCAACCGCTCGCGCGAGACGCCGAAGACGCGATTGTACTCGCGCGCGGACGGGATGTAGCCGGCGGTCATCCGCTCGACCTGGAGGCGAAGGATGTTCAGCGCGTCCGCCCACTCGATCGCCGCTTCGATGCGATCGAAGACGATGACGCCGAGCTGCTCGATGCCGTGCGGCAGCAGCGAGCGCGGCCCGCACACCGCAACCTCGACGCCCATCTTGCGAAGCCCCCAGATGTTCGAGCGGGCGACGCGGGAGTGCAGCACATCACCGCAGATGCAGACGCGGCGCCCCGCGAGAGTCTTGAAATGATCACGGAGCGTCAGGAGGTCGAGCAGGCCCTGCGTCGGGTGCTCGTGCGTGCCGTCGCCGGCATTGATGACGTTCGACTCGATGCGCTCGGCGAGGAACTGCGCAGCCCCCGACGCGCCATGCCGGATGACGACCATGTCGATCCGCATCGCCTCGAGGTTCCGGGCGGTGTCCACCAGCGTCTCGCCCTTCGACACGCTGGAGCCGCTGGAGGCGACGTTGACCGTGTCCGCCGAGAGCCGCTTCTCCGCGAACTCGAAGGAGATACGCGTCCGGGTCGACGCCTCGAAGAAGAGGTTGACGATCGTCTGGCCGCGCAGCGCGGGGACCTTCTTGATCGCGCGCTCGCTGATCTCCTTGAACGGCTCGGCCGTGTCGAGGATGAGCTGGATCTGCTGGGCTGTCAGGGGCTCGAGCGCGAGGAGGTCCTTGCCGAGCGTGCCCTTCACGCCTGTTCCCCGCGGGGGATGACCACGACGGCATCGCGCCCGTCCAGCTCCTCCACGAGCACGTCGATCCGCTCATCATCTTCGACGTCCACCTTCTTGCCGACGATGTCGGCGTGGATGGGGAGCTCACGCCCGCCGCGGTCGACGAGCACGGCGAGGGCGATGCGCGCGGCCCGCCCGAAGTCGGTGAGCTCGTCGAGGGCGGCGCGTATGGTGCGGCCCGTGTAGAGCACATCGTCCACGATCACGACGTGCTGCCCGTCGAGGTTCCAGGGGAGGTCCGTGGGCCCGACCACCGGCCGCGGCCCGACGGTCTGGAGATCGTCGCGATAGAGCGTGATGTCGAGCGACCCGCGCCGGACGGCCGACCCTTCACGGTCCTCAATGACCCTCGCGAGCCGGGCGGCGAGCTGCACGCCGCGGCGCTGGATCCCCACGATGATCAGGTTGTCCGTGCCCCCGTTGAGCTCCGTGATCTCCTCGGCCATTCGCTTGAGCGTGCGCTCGACGGCACGGGCGTCGAGGACCTCGTTTTTCTTTCTCGCCATAGTCCGCCAATATGGTCCGGCGGGGGGCGGAATCCAAGCCGCGCGGGACCGTTCCCGGCCCCCGCTGGCCCGCCGCGCTCGGAGCCGGACGCTTAACGTCGCCCACCGGCGCCCGTCCAACAGGCACGGATGGTCGAGCCACCCCTTTCACAACCAGGAATGTTCATGCGATCGATTCGCGCCTTCGCTGGTGCCGCGCTGCTCTGCACCGCGGTCACCGCCTGTCAGGATTCGAGCGGACCATCAACCCGTGAGGCGGACGTCCTCACCGCCGACGTGGCCCTCGTCGCCGGCGATGCCGCCTTCGAGGATGTCAGCGTCATCTACACCCAGATCGGCGCGTTCGGCGTCCCGACCGGCGAGGTCGCGCGCACGGGCGGATGGCAGGGCGCCTGTCCGTACGACGCTGCGAGCGGCCGGTTCACCTGCCCCACCCAGGCGCGCGAGAACATGACCATCACCCGCAGCTACGCGTTCAGCGATGCGAACGGGCAGCCACAGTCGGCATTCAACGGCACGACGACTGCGAGTGCCAACTTCCGGAGCACGATGAGCGGGAGCGTTTCGCGGGACCAGTGGACGGCGTCGATCGCGCGGACGCGCGACTTCACGCAGTCAGGCCTCGCCGGCGCCGAAACCCAGCACATCATCAACGGGGTCGGGTCGAGCACCGAGTCGCGGAGCCGCCACACAGACGCGGGCGACCGGACGTACACGATGTCCACCGTCGCGACCTTCGCGAACGTCGTCGTGCCCTTCCCCCGGACCCGCGGCGCGTGGCCGCTCTCCGGGACGGTGACCCGCCAGATCACGGCGACGCGCGATGGCGGCGCAGAGGCGGGATCGCGTAGCCGCACCGCCACCCTGACGTTCAACGGAACCCAGTTCGCGACCATGGTCGTCGGGGACCGGACCTTCACGGTGGACCTCGGCAACGGGCGCACGGCTCCGCATCGCCGCCGGTAGGCGATGGCGGGACGATGGGACGAAGGCCGCCGGGCAGGTGCCCGGCGGCC
>JANPKQ010000230.1:0-14696 GCA_031426115.1 Gemmatimonadaceae bacterium
GCTCGCGAACGGTGCTCGCTTCCATGGATCGATCTCACGATGGCCGAGCTGCAACTCTACAACCTTCGCCACGTGCAGCATCATGCCGCGCAGCTCAACCTCATCCTGCGGCAGCGGACCAACACCGCCGCTCCGGGGTGGGTGCGGCGGACGAGGGTCGATCGCAGCGGGTGATCGGCGCGAGTGCACGCGCGCGCGACCTCGGTGGGGCGTTGCAGCCGTGGTTATACTGCGATGCGGCCGCGCCTGTCCGATCGCGGTGACAACGACCATTTGACCCCTCGCTGATGCTTCGATCCCTCGCCGTTCTTTCCGTCGCGCTGGTCGCGACGGCCGTTGCCGCGGGCCGTCGGGCGCGGGCCGGCGATTTCGTGGGACTCGATCATCCTGCAGGTGAGCTGCGTCTTCGGCTCGCGCCCGACGGGCGCTTCTCGCTGATCCTCGCGGTGTGGGATGCGGTGGTCGGCGATTTCGTCGGACAGCGGGAGCTGGCGGGTGAGTGGAGCGCCCGAGGGCGTGCGCTCGAGCTCAGCGCGTCCGGCCGCAGGGTCGTGTACGCCCGCGCGCGATGGGGCGCGCCGGGATGGATCTGGCAGCGGAGCACCCTGCCGACGTTCGCGGATGGTGTCGCACTGCTTCCGGAGCGCCGGGCGAAGCACGGCGCGGTAAATACCGCGCCTCTCTCTGCTGATCGGCGCCGCTTCTCGTAGTCCCCTCTACGCCGCCGGGTCGGCCACCGCGATTTCCCTTTGATGCAGAAAGACCAGCCCGCGTGGGCTGGCCTTTCTGCATTGACGGAATCGCGCGCCTTCAGGGCGTGATCGCCTTCTGGCCCGAGGGAGAGTTCTTGACGTAGATGTCGAACCATGCCAGCCAGCGCCCCCAGAGATCGAGATCGCTCTCGTAGGTGGCATCGCTGTGATCCTCGTACGGATACATGTACAACGCGGCGGGCTTGCCGAGGCCCTGGAGCGCGTGGAACATGCGCGTCGAGCTGATCGGGGCCGTGCCGACGTTCATGTCCTCGAGCGCGTGGTACAGCAGCAGCGCGCCCGAGAGCTTGTCGGCGCGATAGAACGGCGACATGTCGAGGTAGGTGTCCATCGCCTCGAAGAAATTGCGCCGCTCGCTCTGGAAGCCGAAGGGCGTCAGCGAGCGGTTGTACATGCCGTCGCCCGCGATGCCCGCCTTGAAGTACGGCGTCAGCGTCATCGCGTTGACGGTGCTGAACGCGCCGTAGCTGTGGCCGCCGATGCCCATCTTCTCGCGGTCGGCGTAGCCCGCCTCGACGACGGCATCGACCACGGCGTCGAGATTCTCCTTCAGGTCGCGGGTGTAGTTGTCGTTCATGCGGCCCGAGTCGCCGAAGATCGGGATGTCCGGCTCGATGAGCGCGTAGCCCTGGGTCACCCAGAGCTTGATCGCCGTCGCGGGTCGTGCCGCGGGCACGGCGGGAAAGGTGTTGATGTTGGTCGCGTGGCGCGACCGCTCGTACGCCTCCGCCGTCGCGTATTCGCGGGGATAGAACCAGATGATGCCCGGGAGCTTCTGGCCGGCCTTCCAGTCGCGCGGCAGGGTGACGTCCACCCAGAACTTGATGCCATCGCGCGGGCGCGTGACCTGGAAGCGCTTCCGCTGCGCGCTCGTGATCTCGGGCGCAACGTCGGTGTTGCTCGTCAGCTTCCGGCTCGTGCCCGCCTTCACGTCGCGCAGATACGCATCGGTGATCGTCGTTGGCGACTCGTGGGTGTAGATGAACTGCGAGTAATCGTCATCGAGGGGAGCGATGATCTCGTCGTAGCCGTCGGCCGGGCTCTCGAAGATGCGCGTGCGCTGAGCGGTTTCGATGTCGAGCTTGTCCAGCCAGGGGCGCGGACCCTGCGTCTGCCAGTTCGCCGCCGGCGCTCTTGTGCCCGCGACGAAGACGCTCCGCGCATCGCTGCTGACGATGACGACAGGCTGGCCGTTGGGGCCGGTCTTCATCGCGATCGTGCCGGCGTTCACCGAATCGGCGCCCGCTCCGCCACCGCCGCCACCACCGCCCCGTCCGCCACCACCACCGCCGCCGCCGCCCGCCGCGAGGGAGATGCCACGGCCGAGGTTGAAGCGCTTCGACGGATCGGCGATGCGGATCGCCTGCACGGCTCCGCTGTCGCTGACGAACATCGTCCTGCCGTCACCGCTGTGCGCGACGGCGGTGAGGCGGCCGCTGCCCTCGTAGAGCACCTTCGTGTCGTTTGCGCCATACGGAGGCATCCAGCTCATGTGGCGAACACTCGTCGGCTGTGCCGCACCACCGCCCCCTGCGCCGCGGCCACCCGCGCCGCCGCGTGCACCGCGGCCCGCCGGTGCTGCGTTTCCAGTGGTGCTGGCCGCGGCCGGTGCGAACACCGACTGGAGATACACGAGCCCTGGTCCCACCGGGTTCCACTGCACGTTGCGCTTGCCCGTATCTGATGCCGACTGCCCTGCGCCGCCGCGCCCGCCCGCGGGCGCATCATCGCCGGTCTGCTCCCCCTCGCGCAGCGGCGTGCGGTTGAGCGTAACGACGACCTTGCCGGAGAGGTCCCACAGCTCCTGCACCGAGCCGAAGTTCGACGTCGGCACGAGGTATGAGAACGGCTCCTCCATCTTCGTGACGCGGAGCAGCGTCCCATCGGGTGACATGTCGACGGCGCGGAACATTCCGGGCGCGCCGATCTTTCGCACCGTCTTCGACTTCACGTCGATGAGCGCGATCTGCCCCGTCGTGTAGTACTTCAGCATCGCCTTGTCGTGCTTATCCTCGAGCAGGCTCGCGTGCATCGTCTGCGGGATCTTCCTGCCCTCGGTGAGGCGGACCTGCGGGCCATCCTCGATGCCGTTGACGCCGTGGGTCGGTGCGGCACCGCGACCTTCCGGAACGAGCACCGTCACGATGCTCCGGCCGTCCGACGTCCAGTCGAGCGTCGTCACGAGCGTCGCGAGAAGCGGCGTCTTCGTGACCTGCACCGACTTCCCGCTTGCGACGTCGGCGACGAAGATGTGCGACGCGGTCTCGAAGTTCGCGATGTACGCCACCTGGTTCCCCGCGGGAGACCAGGTCTGCGCAGAGAGGCTCGCGCCCCTCGGTGTCTCGAGCGTTTTCGTTGCCATCGTCCGCGGATCGACGAGCGAGAGTCCCTTCCGCGTGCTCGTCGTCATCGACCGCGCGCGGTTCGCGCGCGGGTCGATCTGGAGTCCGCCAAGGAAGATGTGCGGCTTGCCGTAATCCTCGATGTAGCCGCGATCCGACGCCGGAGTCCGGAGGAACCACTTCCGATCCGGGCTCGGCGTCGTGAACGAGATGTCGGTGCGCGCGGCGCGAATGATCCGCTCGACGTCGGCCGGCGGCTTGACGTACGCCTCGGTGCGCAGGATCTGGTGCGGATCCCAGCTCCCCTGCGCGGCGGTGTTCTGCGCGCGCAGCGGCATGGCGACCGCGATCGTGCCGGCCAGCACGACAGCCGACCAGCGCGATGAGTGAGCGAAACCGGTCATTCGGTGCTCCGATGGTGAATGAAAGCTGCGGACGATCACTTCTTTAGCTTCGCGCCGGCGAGTTGGCTGACGGCAGCGAGCGTCGTCTGCGTCGCGTTGAGGCCGAGTCGGAAATCCTTGTCCGAGAAGGTTTCGTAGACATCGATCGGCTGGTGCCACGTCGGATTCCACCCCGAGCCGGTGTGGGCGAGTCGTTCGTTCTCGCGGAGGCTGATCGCCGGAACGGAATCCTGGAATGCCTGCGAGTCGGTGTTGCTCATCCGGTCTCCGACGGTCGCGGGATAGTCGGTCGCGTAGCGATCGTTCATCTGCCGGAAGAAGAAGGCGAGCTTCTGCGCCTCGACCGCGAACTTCGACGCGCCGGCGAACTCGATGATGACGTCCGCCTCGCGGCGCTGCTCAGGGTTGACCTTGCCGTCGGGGCCGGGCATGCCGTGGTCCCACAACATCATGTCGTGCTGGATCATCGCGAGCCATTTCGGCTCGGGATACCGGCCGGAGCCGGCCGGATTCTCGATCCCCTGGAGCGCGTGGCGCTGGGCCACGTAGGCGCGTGCGCCGTTGAGGCCTGTCTCCTCGTTGTTCCAGAGGGCGAAGCGGATCGAGACATCGGTCTCGACATCGGGAGCGTTGAGGACGCGCGCGATCTCCATCACGAGCGCGGTCCCCGATCCATCGTCGTTCGTGGCGGAGCCAAAGCCATGGCCATCCATGTGCGCGCCGATGATGTACATCTCGTTGGGACGGGTCTTTCCGATCTTCGTGCAGTAGACCTGCTGGCGCTGGCCCGGGGTGTCCGGCTGGGCGTTGATGCGTCGAAGGGCGGTGTCGGGCTGGAGCAGGGGATTCGTGTTGACACCGGTGGGGCCGCGGTTCCCCTTCACCGGGTTCGCGTTACCGCGGCCGCCGCGGCCGGCGGGTGCACCGCGCCCGGCGGTCGCGGTCGATGAAGCCGGCGCCGCGCCGCCGCCCGCGGCACCAGCGCGCCCTGCTCCACCACCGCGGCCGGCTGTGTCGCCGGGCTGGCGCAGCTGCCGGTTCGCGTACTCGTAGGTGGTGCGTTCGGTGTTCGTGCAGCCGTAGCTCTTGAGCTGCGCCTCGATCCAGTCCGTTGCGGCGCGGTTACGATCGGTGCCCTGCCGCCGATCGCCGAACTGCGTCAGGCCCTTGATCGTCGCCTTGTATCTCTCGAGATCCAGTCGGCCAACGAGCGTGCGAATGGGATCGTCAGCGGGGGCCCCGGCAGCCGCCGGTGCATGGGCCGCGCCACCGGCGACACCGGCGCCACCGGTCTGGGCGATCGCCGCCCTCGTGGTGCCCGCGACGAGCGCGCACGCCGCCGCAAAGAACAAAGTCGAGCGCATTGCTTTTCCTCAGAATCGGTGAACCGCGTCCATGACGCGCGGGGATCAGACCAATCTGCCGGGATGGAGTCCCGGGCGCACGCTGGGGAGCGCGGCCGCCGGTCGGTCTGGATGAGATACGCGGGGGGACGGGGGTGCCGTTGAGATCCCTGCTTCAGCTCGGCATCGCGCGCGGCTGGGGCTCGGCGCAGATTCCATCACGGTCCGGCCGCAGACAACTGCAAACGGCAACGACCAGCTGCAGCCGCGGATTTCGCGGAAACGACGCGGATAGGGCGACAGCAACGGCATTGATTGGCTTCCCGGCGCGGAGATCTTCGCGCCACCCGAAGGACGGGGTACGATCGCAAGGAGCGAGCAGTCTCTCCGTGTCTTCGTCTCCTCGGCCCGTTCCAGCTTGCTGAAGGCGGCACCCTACCGGAGTCGTGAACCTGAGGCCGAGCAGAGCGAAACGACAACGTGATTTCACGTCTCTTCCTCGGTCCACTCCTCGTCGCGCTGACCGCCTGCGTTGCAGCCTCATCGAGGGGCGCCGGCGAGGCGGCGGGCGGGGCTCCGGCGCGCCCGGGTCTCGCCCGCGGCATCGCCACGGCGGACTCGCTCATCACTGCCGCGCTCGAAGGGACGACTCCTGGTGCCGTGCTGGTCGTCTCGAAGGATGGCAGGCTGGTCCACGAGCGGGCCTTCGGCCATGCGCAGCGCAACGATTTCGACCTGCGCCCGCTCGCGGTGCCGCGTCCCATGCGAACGACGACGCTCTTCGACCTCGCATCGGTCACCAAGGTCATGGCGACGACGTTCGCCGCGATGCTCCTCGTTGACCGGGGGAAGCTCGACGTCGATGCGCCGGTGTATCGCTACCTCCCTGACTTTCGCGGGCCGCAGCTCGACAGCATCACGGTTCGGCACCTGCTGGCCCACTCATCGGGGCTCGTGCAATGGCAGCCGCTCTACTATCACGCGCGCAACAGCGCCGAGACGTATGCGGTCATCCGGGAGATGCCCCTCGGCTGGGGCGTCGGCCAGGGTCGCCACTACAGCGACCTGGGATTCATGCTCCTCGGCTTCATCATCGAGCGCGTGAGCGGCTACCCGCTCGACCGCTTCGTCGAAGTGGAGTTGTATCGTCCGCTCGGCCTCCGCACGACGACCTTCACGCCAAAGGCCCGCGGCTTCACCGATTTCGCCGCGACGGAACCGGGGAACGTCTACGAGCGCCGCATGGTCCACGACACTGCCTTTGGCTATGACTACGATGGCGACCCTGCCGCATGGGATGGCTGGCGCCGATACGTGCTCGATGGCGAGGTCGATGACGGCAATGCGTGGTACGCCAACGGCGGCGTCGCAGGGCACGCGGGACTCTTCTCGACCGGTGCCGACCTGCGCATCCTCCTCGACCTCATCGTCGCGCGCGGCAGCCACGGTGGGCGCCGCTACATCAAGGCGGAAACCATCGACCACTTCCTCACCCGCGACGCGTTTCAGCACTATCTCGGGTGGATGCGCCCGACGTTCGCGCCCGAAGGCAGCTTCGCGCACGGCGGCTTCACCGGGACGCACGTCATCGGCGTCCCCACCCACGGGATCTCCATCGTGCTCCTCACCAATCGCCAGAATCTCGGCACCAACGCGCGCGGGTTCTTCCCCGACGTCGCACCGCTCCAGGCGGCAGTGGTCCGTGCAATCGTCGCGGGGGCCGAGTGGGATGCGGCCGCGCGAGGCCGCTGATCGTGCCGGACACTCCTCGCCTCAGCATCGAGCCCGATGCGTCTCCCGCCGACATCGCGACGGTGGTGACGAGCCTGCGAGCCTTCAACGTCGGCATCATTGGCGATCCCGACGAGATGCCGGTGCACATCTTCCTCCGCGACGCGGACGATGCCATTGTCGGCGGCCTGCTCGGCCACATCAAGTGGCGCTGGCTCTACGTCTCGCGGCTGTGGCTGCAGGAGGATCTCCGCGGGCGTGACCTCGGATCGGCACTGCTCGATGCAGCGGAGAACATCGCCCGTGCCCACGGATGCATCGGGGCTCATCTGGATACGCTCGAGTTTCAGGCGCGCCCGTTCTACGAGAAGCGGGGGTACGAGCTCTTCGGAACCCTCGAGGGATTCCCGCCCGGATACTGTCAGTACTTTCTCGCGAAGCGCCTCTGACATGCCCCGAATCGACACGCCGCGTCTCGCGTTGATCCCGGCTACCGAACAGACGCTCCGCGCCGAGCTGGAAGGGCGCGCTGCCTTCGCCCGGGTGCTGGGAATCGACGTCTCCGAGGAATGGCCACCGGAGCTGTACGACGACAACGCCACGCGCTGGGTCCTCCGCTCGCTCGAGGAGAATCCCGCGTTCGCCGATTGGGGAATGTTCTACGTCGCTCAGGCTCGCGACGACGGCACGCGCGAAGTCATCGGAACGGCCGGGTTCAAGGGACCGCCCGACGATGCCGGCGTCGTGGAGATCGGGTACGCGGTCCTCCCGGCACAGCGCCGCCGCGGCTTCGCGCGCGAAGCGGTCGATGGGCTGCTGGCGTGGGCCTTCGTCGATGCGCGGGTGACGCGAGTCATCGCGCACACCCTCACCGAGCTGGTACCATCCATCGGCGTCCTTCGCTCCGCGGGCTTCGGCTTCACCGGCCGCGGTAACGATCCCGAGGAGCCGGATGCCGTTCGCTACGACCTCCCCCGCGATGCATACACGGCGACGATGCAGCACCGCTCGCCCGCCCGCTTCCACAGCCCTCGAGCCTGAGACCGATGCCACTCCGCGACCGCATTCTCCGCAGCGTCCGTTTCACCGTGCTGACAGCGGCAGCAGCCACGATTGCCGTCGGCTGTACCCGCGCGCCGCGTGCGTCGAGCGTGCCGCCGGGTGCGCAGGCCATCTCCTTCCTCGGAGACACCCTGCGTGTCTTCCCGCTCGCTCCGGCGACGCGGGAGCGCTACGAGCGTCAGCTCGCCGAGGCGCGCGCGTCGTACGACCGTGCGCCGACGAATGCCGATTCCATCGTCTGGCTGGGTCGCCGCCTTGCATACCTCGGGCGGATCCGCGAGGCGATCGATGTCTATGGACGCGGTGCGCAGCTGCACCCGGAGAATCCGTGGATCTACCGGCACCGCGGCCATCGGTACATCTCCGTGCGCGAGATCGATCGCGCCATCGCGGATCTCGAGCGCGCCACCCGTCTCGTCGCGGGGACGGCCGACCAGGTGGAGCCCGATGGACAGCCCAACGCGCAGAACACGCCGATCGGCACACTGCACTCGAACATCGCGTACCACCTCGGGCTCGCGTACTACCTGAAGGGCGACTATGCGCGCGCGGTGGATGTGTACCGGCGCGAGCTCGCGGATGCGCGCAACGATGACCGCCGCGTCTCCACGGCGCACTGGCTCTACATGAGCCTGCGCCGACTCCGCCGCGACGCGGAAGCGGCCGAAGTTCTCGCTCCGATCGGCGCGCAAATGAACGTCATCGAGAACGAGACCTATCACCGGCTGCTGCTGATGTACAAGGGAGAGATGGCGGCCGACGCCGTGCTTCCGGTGACGGCCACCGGCGAGATGTCGGTCACGGATGCGACCGCGGCGTACGGCATCGGCAACTGGCACCTGTACAACGGACGCCGCCCCGAGGCGGAAGCGATCTTCCGCCGCATCCTCGCGGGTGGTCAGTGGGGCGCTTTCGGGTACATCGCGGCCGAGAAGGACCTCGCCGCGATGCGATGAACCGGTGAGCGTCACGCGAGGTGCGGCGCTGCCGGACATTCTCGACCTGCTGCCGCATCGATTCCCCTTTCTCCTCGTCGATCGCCTCACCGCGCTTGATCCCGGCAAGCGTGCGGCGGGAATCAAGCGGCTCACCGGCGGCGAATGGTTCCTCGGCGAAGCCGTCCACGACCCCGATCCGCCGCCCGACACCGGGATGCCGAACGTGCTGGTGGTCGAAGCGCTCGCGCAGCTTTCGGCCGCGGTGCTGATCGGCGTCGTGGAGGGCGGAGGTGAGGCAGTCGGCTACTTCATGGGTCTCGACCGTGTCCGGTTTCGTGGCGCGGCATACGCGGGCGATGATCTCCGACTGGAGATCGAGCTGCGCCAGTATCGCCGCGGCGTGTGTCGGCTGCATGGCGACGCGTGGGTGGGAGATCGCCGGATAGTGCGCGCGGACCTGACGATTATCGTGCGGCCTGCTGGATAGGGCGCAGGGTCAACGCAAGACCAACAGCCAGGTCAACAGCCAGGTCAACAGCCAGGTGAAACGATAAAGCGGATTTGAGCGGATGCAGCGGATACTGCAACAGCACTGCCCCTTCAGCAGAGGTTTCCCAGCCAAGCATTGATGCAATCCGCCTGATCCGCGCCTTTTCCGGGTTATCGTTGTTCATTGCAGTTGCAGTTGCAGTCGCCGTTGCCGTTGCCGTTGCCGTTGCCGTTGCAGGTAGGGTTTTCTCGCGCGGCGCGAGGCCGGGCGCGCGCTCGAGCGGAAATGGAGCACCATTACCATAGAGGACTGACATGCAGGAGCGCGCACTGAGTCCCACGATCCGAATCGTCGCCGGCGTCATCAGCGCGGCCATCCTCATCATCGCCCTGTTCGTCGCCGCGACGCAGGTGCGGGCCGGCTGGGGAAGCGACGTCCGCGCGTGGCTCGCGGCGGCGGCGGTGCTCATCATCGCGCTCGGGGCGGTCAGGATGCTCCGTGCGGCGATCAGGGGGACGATCCACGTTCGTGGGGGCGGGGCGGTGCGTTGAGGGTTCGGACGGCGATGGTGTCCGACGCGGTCGCGATCAGTGAGCTCGTTGCCGAGCTCGGATATCCGGCTGCCAGCACGGAGATTCCGCAGCGACTCGTGACCCTCGAGGAATCGGGGCGAGCGATGGCGATGGTCGCGGAGCTGGACGGACGCGTCGTCGGGCTACTCACGGCGCATACCCTCTCGACGCTGCACCAGCCCGTGCCGGTCGCGTGGATCACGACGCTCGTCGTCAGCGAACAGACACGGGGATCGGGAGCAGGGCGCGAGCTCGTTCGCGCTGCCGAGGCCTGGGCGCGCGAGGCAGGCGCATCGCGCATTGCCGTGACGTCAGGAGCACAGCGGACCGACGCGCACGAGTTCTACCGGCGCATCGGATATGCCCAAACGGGAATACGATTCGGAAAGATCTTGGACTGACCGCGACTGCTGCGTATTCAGTGCTACTGACCGCGACTACGTACGGATCTGCACTGCTTACTGCGCACGCATTGCGTACTGGCTACTACGTACGGTTGCACGCCGTTCCCGTTTCCGCCGCGCCTTTCCGCCTGCCGTGCAAGGCCCGTTTTGGCAATGTGTACCAAGTACTCCATACGCAGTACGTGCGCAGTAAGCAGTGCTCGTCCGTGTGCAGTCGCGATCAGTTCCCCAACCCGGAGCTACTCGTAGCGTAATGCCTGCATCGGATTGACCTTCGATGCTCTCCGCGCCGGGATGTATCCCGCGATGAAGGCCACCAACGTCAGCGCCAGTGCCGCGGTCACGACGACGAACGGATCATTGCCGCCGAGGCCGTACAGCAGCGACGCGGCGGCACGGCCAAGCGCCAGTGCGGCGGCGATCCCGACAGCTCCGCCGATGAGCGTCATCAGGCCCACCTGACGAAGGACCATCATGCGCACCCGGCCGCCGTCGGCACCGAGCGCCATGCGGACGCCGATCTCGCGGGTGCGCTGCGCGACGGTGTAGGCGAGCACGCCATAGAGTCCGACCGCGGCGAGCAGCGTCGCGAGCGCCGCGAAGCCCGCCGTCAACGTGCTGATCATGCGGTCGAGGAAGATGTTCTGGCTCACCTGCTGCGTCAGCGTCCTGAGGTTCTCGAGCGGCAGGTCCGGATCGAGCTTCGCGATGACCGTCGTCGCAGTGCGGACGAGCGGCTCGGGCTGGAGGGCAGTGCGCGCATAGAACGTCATTCGCCCGACCGTCGTGTCCTGCTTGTAGGGCCGGAAGAAGACCGGGGGAACCTCGTCCTTCACGTCACTGTACTTCGAGTCCCGAACGAGTCCGACGATCATCACGTCGAGCGGGTCGTCGTCGCCGCCATCGGCGATGCGCTTGCCGACCGCATCGCGGCCGAGGTTGAACTTCTTCGCGAAGGCTTCATTGACCACCGCGACCTTCGGCGCACCCGAGACGTCTGCTGTCGTGAACTCGCGTCCGGAAATGAGCGACACGCCGAGCGTCTTGAAGAACGTCGGACCGACTTCGTTGTAGCGCGAGTTGGAATCGATGTCGGGACCTGACGTCCACCCCTCGACGCGAACGTCGGTGCCCCAGTTGCTCCCGGCGATCACCGGGACCATGGCGGCGGTGACGCCGGTAACACCGGGAACCGCAGCGAGCTCCTCCTCGATCCTCGTGAACAACTGCTGCGCTCGCGCGTAGGTGTAGCCATTCAGCTCCGGGGACACGCCGAAGGTCACGACGTTCTCGGTCTTGATCCCCAGGTCCACCCGCGTGACGTTGATGAGGCTCTTCACGAAGAGCCCGGCCGAGACGAGCAGTGCCATCGAGAGGGCGATCTGCACGGTGACGAGAGACATCCGGAACCGCGATGCCGCGCGCGCACCGGACAGCGCACCGGTGTTGGCGCGCATCGTCGCGATGAGGTCATCCCGGGTGCTGTGCAGCGCGGGGAACATGCCGAAGATCAACCCGGTGACGATCGAGAGCAGCGCGGCAAACGCCACCACCGCCGGACGAAGCTCGGTCTTGATCGTCGCCGCCGCCTCGGGAGGCATGATCGACGCCATGAGGCCGAGCGTCCACTTCGCGACGATGAGGCTGAAGGCCCCGCCGAGAATGGCGAGCAGCACCGACTCGACGAGCAGCTGCCGGACGATCTGCCACCGCCGGGCACCGAGTGAAAGCCGTACCGCCATCTCCATCGCACGGTTCGCCCCGCGCGCAAGCAGGAGGTTTGCGATGTTCGCGCAGGCGATGAGCAGCACGATGCCCGTGATCCCGAAGAGCAGCTTCAGCGGAGTGCCCGCTTCCTCGTGCACGGAGCTCTGGCCGCGCTGGCCGTCCTCGAGGAGAAGCTGCCGTGCCTTGAAGCGCGACAGCGTCGAGTCGCTCATGCCGGTCTGCAACGGGGCCTCGACGTCGTTGATGATCGGCTTGTACAACACGTTCAGGCCGACCCGTGCCTGGTCGATCGTCACACCGGGCTTGAGCCGTGCAAAGACGTACGCCCAGTAACTCCTCCGGTTCTCGAAGCCCCGGAAGCCGGGCTCCATCAGCGCGCGCATCGTGATCGGCACATAGACGTGCGGGCGGGAGCCGAGCGTCGTCCCCTCGAAGCCCTCGGGCAGCACGCCGAGGATCGTCATCTGCTGGCCATTGACGATCATCGTCTGGCCGACGACGCCGGGCTCGCCGCCAAGCTGCGTCTGCCAGTAGTCGTGACTCAGCACCGTGACGAAGTGCGCGCCGATCGTCTGGTCCTCGGCGGGACCGAAGAGCCGGCCGGCGGCAGGCTGAATGCCGAGCATCGGGAAGTAGGAGCCGGACACGAGCACGCCGTCGCCGTTGAGCGTCTGCTTCTTGTAGGCGAGGTTCGCGCCGAACAACCGGTGCGCTGCGATCCCGGCGAACACCGTCTGCTTCGCCTCGAGGTCGCGGAACATCGGGTAGCTCAACACGACATCGCAGTCACCGGCCTGGTTGCACGACTGCGATCCGGGCTTGGGACCGGGCGCCGAGATGCTCACGAGCTGCTGCGGGTCGCGGACAGGAAGGGGACGGAGCAGCATCTGCTCGAACAGCGAGAAGATCGCCGCGTTCGCGCCGATGCCGAGCGCGAGCGATATGATCGCGATCGCCGTGACGAACGGCGTCTTGAAGAGCGTGCGGAAAGCGTGCTTGATGGTCCCCACGAAAAACCTCCACGAAAGGCGCCGGTGGGCCTGCTGGCACAAGCTCGCGCCAGGAGTGCCGCGTGTCACGATCGTCCGAATGCTGCCACTTCCCGACGGATTGACTGGCGTCCAGTTTCACCGGTCCGCCACCTCGCCGCCCCTGCCCGGTAGACACCAACCGGCAACGATTGGTTTGCCGCCGCTCATGACTCGCTACATCGCACTGCTGCGCGCCATCAACGTGGGCGGGCACATCGTGAAGATGCACGACCTCCGCGCGCACTTCGAGGCGCTCGGCTTTTCACGCGTCCAGACGGTTATCGCGAGCGGTAACGTCATCTTCGACGACGCCGCTGCTGACGGCAATCCTGCGGCGATCGAGCAGCGGATCGAGCGGCACCTCCACACCATGCTCGGCTACGAGGTCGCGACCTTCCTCCGCTCGCCGCTGGAGCTCGCGGCCGCGGCGGCACACGAGCCGTTCCCCGGGAGCTCCGCCGGCACTGCGGAAAAGCCGCTCCACGTCTCGTTCACGCGCCGGCCGCCGGGCGCGGACGCCGAGCGAGCGTTGCTCGCTGCTCGCACGGACATCGACGACTTCCAGCTTCGCGGGCGCGAGATCTACTGGCTGCGTCGCACGCTGCTCGGCGAGTCGGAGTTCACCGGTGCGCGGCTCGAGAAGATCATCGGCATGCCGGCGACGGCGCGCAACGTAACGACGGTGCGCAAGCTGGCTGCGCTGACGCGGTCGGGCTAGGCACGCCGCGGCGTCGGGACGCCACCGGGCGCAATGCCCCCTCTGGCCCAATACCGCTGCCGAATGCAACGTTGGCCGACCCGTTGTCCCAGGACCGACTCACCGCTGAGGTTCGTGAACGACGCCAGATGAACCGGAGGGCCTTCCTGCAGTGGGGTGCGGCGGGCGCCGCATCGTCGTGGATGGCGAAAGCGACGGCGGTGGCCGCGACGATCTCTGCGGCGGTCGCCGGGATCGTCGGGTACACGTTCGGGATCGAGCCGCACTGGCTGGAGATCGTCGAGCGCTCGCTCCCGATCGCGGGGGCTGCCGCAGTCGCTGGTCGGCACGCGGCTCGTGCACCTCAGCGACATTCATGTCGGGCGGCAGGTCAGCGACGCGTACGTCGCGAAGGCCTTCCGACGTGCGAGTGCCCTCGCGCCCGACATCGTCGCGATCACGGGGGACTTCATCAGCTACGAGGGGCCGGAGCAGCCCCCGCAGCTTCGCGCGGCCCTGCGTGATCTCCCGCGCGGGCGCCTCGCCACGGTCGCGATCCTCGGCAACCACGACTACGGGTTCGGCTGGCGCATGCCCGACGTTGCCACTGCTGTCGAGCGCGAGCTGCGCGACGCGGGTGTCGTCGTCCTGCGCAATGGTGCACTCGACGTCGGCGGTCTTGCCATCGTCGGCCTCGGCGATCTGTGGGCAAACCAGTTCGACCCGGCCGCCGTGCTCGCGGCCCATGTCGGCGGGCCGGCACTCGTGCTCTCGCATAATCCCGACACGCTCGACCTCGGCGGGTGGGGTGACTTTCGTGGATGGGTGCTTGCCGGCCACACTCATGGCGGGCAGTGCAAGCCGCCTTTCCTTCCGCCTCCGCTGCTCCCCGTGCGGAACAAGCGATACACCGCCGGTGCGATTCCGCTGGACGATGGGCGGGCGGTCTACATCAGTCGTGGCGTCGGGCACCTGACTCCGGTGCGGTTCAACGTGCGGCCGGAGGTCACGGCGTTCACATTGCGCGCCTCACCCATTGGCACTGCGGCGCGCGCGGCGATCTGAGCGCGAGCGATTGGTGTTTGAGGACGCAGCACGGCGGAACGACGCGCTCCGGGCATCTATGACGAAGGTTGTTGGGATTCAACGGATGCAACGGATGAAAGGGCACTCCCGTCTGG
>JANPKQ010000231.1:0-29704 GCA_031426115.1 Gemmatimonadaceae bacterium
GCCCTCCGCAGAATCAACCTGGCCGGACTCGGACTGCTGGTCGCAGCCATGCTGCCGGCTAGGATCATCGTTGCGCTCTGGGGTGAGGGTCAACCAATCCTGAGCCTCCGCTACTTCGTCGGCAGCGTCATCTTCTTCTCTTCGACGAGGCCTCTGCTCTTCGCGATCGGCAACATCGCGTATTTCGGGCCTGTGCTGCTCCTGCTGTTCAACCGAAAAATCCGCGTCGGGTTCGTCGGTGCCGTCCGTGAACTCGGGCCCGGTTGGATGCTGTTCCTTGTCGGCGCCATCGGTCTCTCGCTCAACTCGGAGAGCCGGCAAAGCATTCTTCAATACGCCGTCATTGTTCCCATACTCGTGCTCGCTGCCGACCGCGCTGGTCTGCAGGCGCGAGCCGTGTGGACGACCGCGGCGGTTGCCCTTGCCCTGTCCAAGGTCTGGGTGCCGATCAATGTTCATCCTGCGCCGTTGCTCGCAGGGACGGATCCAGAGATGGCCTGGCACTACCGGCGATACTTCATGAATCAGGGGCCGTGGATGTCGAACGAGGGCTACATCATCAACGCCCTCGCGGTTCTCGCAGCGGGCGCCATTGTGTGGTGGGCGATGCGTGGTCGTGACGCCGACGCTGCGGGCCTTGGCCCGTCAGAGGCAACGCCGGAGATCACTCGGAGCGAAGCGCGCGCCGGATGAATCGCACGCAAGATGCCACTCCGTCTGGCGAGGACCGGGTAGCGCGGGGGGGATGGACAATGGCGGATTGGGCGGTTGGCGCCCTGCTGGCTGGTGCCGCTGCGTTCATCTGCGTCATGGCCATCCTCCGTCGTCCCGACCTCAATTCCTCCGGCACGTTCTTGTTTTCCGATCCGGGCGTCAACCTGCTACTCGCTCAGAAGCTGACGGAGGGTGCGCGTCTCTATCGCGACGCCGGCTTCAGCTACGGGCCCCTCGCGATCGTTCCCTACGCCTGGTTCACCAAGATCGCAGGAAACACCCCACAGGCCTACAGCAGCTTTCTGGCGCTGTTCAGTGTTGTCAGCGTATTCCTCGCGTACCGGCTGCTTCGCGGCCACGTATCCATACTCGTCGCCACGGTCACCGTCGTATTCGGGCTGTTCCCGACGATCCTGCTCCCGGGGTCCCTCGTCTTCGGCGTGCAAGCCTCGGTGTATTTCGTTCTGGAGCGTGTCGGATTCATTGGCGTGCTTTTTCTCTGGCGTCCGCCGCAGGCCCGAGTCACGCGCAACGCCGCGCTGGTCGGCCTGACTCTCGGCGTGTGGCAGGGGCTTCGATTCGGCACGGCCATCTTCCTCGGGATCGCGCTCGTCCTCGTCGACCTGCTCGCACTGTGGGTGGCACGTGCCGATCGCGCCGCGCTCACGAGATGGCTCCGGTTGAGTTTCGTGACGCTTGGCTGTTTCCTCGCGGTCGAAGCAATGTGGGCTCTCTGGGCGTTTGCGCTTCTCCCTGCGGCCGACGCGCGCGACTTCCTCTGGCCATCGTACGTCCTGGACGTCTTCAAGGTGTGGCCGGTTGAGCGGCGGTGGCCACGGTACGAAAGCGCTCGACTGTTTGTCGGCCAGCAACTGATCGCGCTTGGAGCCGCGACCCTCGGTGCGGTGGTGCTATATCGGGTGATCCGGATGCGGATGCGCGACGGCGCGGTCGGGCGCGCCACGGGATGGGGGCGACTGTCTCACACGAATCTTGTCCTGATGATTCCGTTCGCATTCTTCGTGATCGGCGCCGCAGGCCTGTTCCAGTCGGTCTATCACTTCCACCAGTACGCGTGGACTCTGCCGTTGGCCGCCGCCCTCGCGCTCGAATACGGTGGCCGCCGATTCGCCGCGGCGTTCCTGCTCGCGAGCGTGCCTGCCGTGGCGCTGATGCTGAGAGCAAACCTCTTGACGTCGCCGCCCGCCGGCACGCTCCGCGTTCGTTTCCCACACGGCACCCTTGCCCTCACTCCGGAGGAGAATCGGCGGGTCGAGCAACTCCGGGCGTATGCCGCGAACGGCGCTCCCAGGACACTGATCATCATGCGGGTGGGCGCCGGTTTCCATGCCCTGATGGGCACACCATTCAACGGGCGGCAGTCTTTCTACATCCTCGGGTTCGCACGAGGAGACGACGCCGCGGTAATGCTCCGGACACTGGCGTCACAGCCGTCGGCAATCGTGCTGACGGACTTTCCCGTGGGGCAAACCCCCGGCGCTGACCCGTGCACGTGGTATGGCTGGCCGCACTTCACGCGGGATGTTTGCGATCGGCTGCCTCAGCATGTCGATCTCGCCGGGGCGATCCGTGTTGATGCCACCACGTGGATCCTCCCTGGCGTGACCCAGCGGTCGCCCTAAGAGCGGCTCTTCGTCGCCGGGTCGTCTATGCGCGACGGAGGCGCCAGGGCCGTGCCATCTGGCCCGCGAACCCAATCGACCACATACGGCGGCCGCCGACGGACTTCATCGAGCATTCGCCACAGATACTCTCCCACGACGCCGAGCATCAGCATCTGGATACCGGAGGTCAGGGCAATGAGCATTACAATCGGCGCGTATCCGCGAACGGGCACGCCGCGGGCACTCCACAGGATGAAGACGTACGCAGCATAGGCGAACGCGCTCGCGGCGGTGACGAACCCGATGACCGACATCAGGCGGACCGGCGCATAGGAGAACCCGATGAACGAATCGACCACGAGCTTGACCTTCTTGGCGAGCGTCCAGCGCGACTTTCCCTTCGTCCTGCGTCGTCGGACATACGGCAGCATGATCGGCTCGAACCCCAGCCAGAAGATCAGCGACATGAGGTTCGTGTTCTTCTCGTTGATTCGATTCAGGTCGCTGACGACCTGCCGATCGATGAGGAAGAAGTCGAATCCGCCTTCAGGGTATCCCGACAGCGCGAACCGCCTGACCATGGCGTAATACGCGTGTGCAAACATCCTCTGGCTGAACGGCTCGTCGCGATCGGCCCGAACGGCGAGGATGACCTTGCTCCCCTTCTCCCAGTGGCGCACCATGTCGAGGAAGAGCTCCGGCGGATCCTGGAGGTCTGCTGAGATCATCCCGACGCAATCGCCGGTTGCCTCCATGAGCCCGGCTTGGAGCGCGGCCATCGTTCCGAAGTTCCGCGTGAGCTTCACGACGATCATGCGCCCGGCCGCTTCCTCCTGGAATTTTCGGAGCAATGCGAGCGAGTCGTCTTTCGAGCCGTCGTCGACACACACGAGCTCGAGCTCATATCCCGGCAGCGAGTCGGCGAGCGATTGCAGATGGGGGATCGTGTCCGGGAGATTGAGCTCGTTGTAGTAGACGGGAACGACGATACTGACGCGCCGCCGGGTCACGTGACGGACGCCGCCGTCCGAGCGAAGTACCGCTTCGTTGCGTCCACGACGCGCACCTGCTGCGCGCGGGTCATGTGCGGTCCGATCGGCAGGCTCAATACCTCCTCGTGGATGCGCTCGGATATTGGAAATGCCGACCGCGCCAGGGGGGTGTCCGCGTACGCCTGCTGACGGTGTGGAGGGTGGGGATAGTGAATGAGGGTGTCGACTCCATCCGCCTTGAGCGCCGCCTGAAGCGCATCCCGCTCCGCAGTGCGTACAACGTACAGGTGCCACGCCGACACCGACCCGTCCGCCACCTGCGGAAGCGTAAGGGGCGTGTCGGCCAGTGCGGTTTGGTAGAAGTCCGCACACGACTGCCGACGCGCGTTCCACTCGTTCAGGAACGGAAGCTTCGCGCTCAGCACCGCGGCCTGGATGTCATCGAGCCGGCTGTTGACCCCCCGAACCTCGTTGACGTACTTCACGCGAGAGCCGTAATTCCGAAGCATGCGGATACGGTCGGCAATCGCGTCGTCGTTCGTCGTGACTGCACCGCCATCGCCAAAGGCGCCGAGGTTCTTTCCCGGATAGAAGGACCACGCACTGGCATCGCCCAGCGCCCCGGCCTGCTCCCCCCACTGAGTGGCTCCATGGGCCTGGGCCGAGTCCTCGAGGACCCGCAGGCCATGCCGCTCGGCGATTTCGTTGATTGCACGCATGTCTGCCGTCTGCCCGTATAGATGCACGGGGAGGATTGCGCGCGTTCGCGGTGTTACCGCGTCCTCGATCCGCATCGGATCGATATTGAACGTGGCCTCGTCGGGCTCGACCGGCACGACGGTGGCGCTCAGGCTGCTGACCGCCAGCCACGTGGCGATGTACGTGTTCGATGGCACGATCACTTCATCGCCTTCCTCGATGCCCATGGATCGCAGCCCAAGCTCGAGTGCGTCCAGGCCGTTCGCCACTCCGACGCAGTGTTTCACACCGACGAAGCGCGCGAAGGCGCGCTCGAATTCCTCGAGCGGTGCGCCGAGCAGGTACCACCCGCTGTTCGCGACGCCGAGGAGCGCGGCGTCGAGCTGGGAGCGCAGCTCGAGATACGGAGCACGAAGATCGAGAAACGGAACGCGTTCAGGGCCAGTCATGGCGATACCTGCCTCAGGAACTCGTCGTAATTGCGGATGTAATCCGAGGCCTTGTACGTGTGCGATGCGAGGACAAGCAGCACGGCATCGGACGTGTAGTGATAGAGCGCAGACCAGACGAGTGGCGGGAGGTAGAGGCCCAGCGTCTGCGAGTCGAGCAGCACCTCTTCCCGATGGCGCCCGTCATCGAGCGTCACCGCACACGATCCGCGGAGACAGACGACGAATTGATGGCATTCGTGGTGGGCGTGCTCGCCGCGAACTTCGAGGCTTGGCACGTCGGCAACCACGAAGAAGCGTGCGACGGGGAAGGGAAGGTGTTGTCCGACCTCCCCGAAGGTCAGTGAACCACGTGCATCCGTAATGATTGGCAGGCGCATGAGGAACGCACCTCGGACACCCAGCGGGGGAAGGGCGCCGTCCCGGGTTGCGAGGGTGTGCGAAGGAAGCCTTTCCGCGCCGGCGAAGCGGATGACGCGAGCGGGGTTGCCCACGACAACGGCATAGGCCGGCACATCTCGGGTCACGACGCTCCCTGCTCCAACGACGGCGTCCTGCCCGATGACCAGCCCCGGCAGGATCGTCGCGTTCGCGCCGATCGATGCACCCCGCCGGACGAGCGTACGGGAGAACTCCACCGGACGGTGACGGCTGCGCGGAAAGGGATCATTGGTGAAGGTGGCATTCGGGCCCACGAACACATCGTCCTCGAGCGTGACGCCGTCCCAGAGCTGCACGCCGCACTTCACCGTGACGCGATCGCCCACAACCACGTCGTTCTCGATGAAGACACCGTCGCAGATGTTACAATCCGCGCCGATCTGCGCCCCGGGCAGAATGTGTGCAAATGCCCAGACGCGCGTGCCCCGTCCGACGGCACCAGTCTCGACGATCGCGCCGGGATGTATGAATGGGTCGGCCCCGGCGGTCGCCGACTCGGCCGACTGTTTAGCGTGCGTCATGCGTGCATCGCCGTGAGTATCCATCGTTGAGCCCGGATACGCGCCTGACGGACGTGCCAGTCACGTTCATCGCACGCCGCCCTCGGCGTTCAAGCCGCCCGGCCAGGCGTGCGCGTGCGAAAAGTCTAGCGGTGGATGCTCGCTGGCACCAGTACGCGGCGCACCAGGGCACTCGCGCGCCGTCGCTGGACGCTGCAACGGTCCGGTGCTCGACCCGCATGAACCCATCATGACCATGCAAGCTCGACGATCCCGCCATTCGCGACGGCGAATGACGTGCTGTATTCGGTCGAGTGCAGCGCCGTTCCTGGGGGCTCACTGGTGCAGGCAGGGATCACTGCGCAGCTCCGAATCGGCCGTCCCCCGACGGTCGGGCGTTGATACTCCGGGAATGAGAATGCGCGAACGAACGCACTGACCGACGCGGTGTCCAGCGAGAGGTCGATCTCCACCTGCCGAACATCGAGACTCCGCCGGGTGAACGAGCTGCTCTGCGACGCGTCCTGGGCCACGGCGTGGGGCAAAGTGGCGATGAGGGCCGGCAACCAGCGCTGGAAAAGCGCGAGTCCTTCGTCGAGAAACACGTCATACAACTGTCGAGATGACATGTACGGCGGGAGTGGCATGCGCACCTGGTCGATGATCGCACCCGTATCGACGCCCGGATCCATGTAGTGCAGCGTTACTCCCACGGCAGACTCCCCCTTGAGTATGGGCCACATCGACGTGAAGACGCCGCGATACCGGGGGAGGTCTGAGAAGTGGATGTTGAAGAGGCGGGTGGAAGCAAACCGCGCGACCCGGATGATGCGGTCGTATTCAAGCGAAACGAGCACCAGACCGGCTTCCGGCTCCAACGCCTCCGGGTCCATGCAGGCAACGCCGAGCGCCCCCGCGGCACGCCGCAGCGACGGCTGCCACGTATCGATTCCCGAATCTTCACGATTAGGCGCGGCCACGATTTGAAACGGCAGCCCCGATGCGACGCCGTAGTGAACCGCGAACGACAGTGCACCGGTGGCGATCCGGCCCTTCCCGCAGATCATGAGCGATGTGGGAAGCGGGGCCGCGCGTGCTACGGCGTCCTGAGGGGGCATCTGAAGCATTGAAGACGGATTCGCGGTGATTCATGGTTGGTGACGGAGCGGTCCCCGGGATGCGTTCTGGTGGACGCAGCTCCCGCCTCCCGGCGTCGCGCCTCATGCGCTCTGGCAGAACCCACGCCAACGGCCTTGCATTAGCGGGCTTCAGCGTTGGCACCGGGGAGACCCTGCACTGGATTCGCGCTGGACTGGCGAAGTCGAACGCTTCATCAGGAGTGGGTGGGATGATGGCGCCCGTTCTGGAGGCGATAGCTTCGCCCCATGTCCACGGCCACGCAGGCGTTCGGGGAAATCGGAGAGCGGGTGGCGGAGCGTTGGCTCCGCCGGAAGGGATGGCGCATCGTCCAGCGCCGATTCAGGAACGGGCACCGCGACATCGACCTCGTCGTCGAACGCGATGGCCTCATTGCCTTCGTTGAGGTGAAGGCCCGGAAGGGCGCTGAGTTCGGGCTTCCGGTCGAGGCAGTGAACTGGCGCAAGCAGAGGGAGTTACGGCGTTCGGCTCACGTATGGATTGAACGACATGGCCGCCCGGACGATTGCTACCGGTTCGACGTCATCGGAGTCCTCGTCGAGGGCTCCGCCGTCAAGGTCCGCCACGTCGAAAATGCATTCGCCCTCCCTTCGCGCGCTTGATTTTCTCACCCGATCTTCGTAGTTTCTTCGGGCGTGGAATTGCCGGTTCGTGCCGGTACATTCCTCCGTGCATGGCCAGGTTGGCTCACGACTAACAACGGGTGGATGAATGGCTGTCTCAGTATCGGAAGACAAGAAGAAGGCGCTGAATCTGGCCATCGCGCAGATCGAGAAGAGCTGCGGCAAGGGTTCCATCATGAAGATGGGAGCCAACTCGGTCCGCGTGCGAATCGATGCGATCCCGACAGGGGCGATCAATCTCGACGCGGCAATCGGGATCGGTGGCATTCCTCGCGGACGCATCACCGAGGTCTACGGGCCGGAATCCAGCGGCAAGACGACTCTCTGCCTCCATGTGGTCGCAAACGCCCAGAAGGCGGGCGGCGTGGCTGCCTTCATCGACGCCGAGCACGCCCTCGACATGGAGTACGCCAAGAAGCTCGGCGTCGATGTCGAGAACCTGCTGATCTCCCAGCCCGATACCGGCGAGCAGGCCCTCGAGATCTGCGAGATCCTCGTGCGGTCCGGCGCTGTGGACATCGTCGTCATCGACTCTGTCGCGGCCCTCGTGCCGAAGGCCGAGATCGAGGGTGACATGGGCGATTCCCACGTCGGTCTCCAGGCTCGGCTCATGAGCCAGGCGCTTCGCAAGCTCACCGGTGCGATCGCTCGCTCGAAGACGTCGGTGGTGTTCATCAACCAGCTTCGCGAGAAGATCGGCGTCATGTTCGGCAACCCCGAGACGACGACCGGTGGCAAGGCGCTCAAGTTCTACGCATCGGTTCGGCTCGACATTCGTCGAATTCAGGCCGTCAAGGAGAAGGAGGACGTGGTGGGCTCGCACGTCCGCGTGAAGGTGGTGAAGAACAAGGTCGCGCCACCGTTCAAGCAGGCCGAGTTCGACATCATGTACGCCGAGGGGATTAGTCACACCTCGCTCCTCGTCGACATCGGCGCCGAGGCGAACATCATCGAGAAGTCGGGAGCCTGGTACAGCTACAATGGCCAGAAGATCGGCCAGGGCCGCGAAAACGCGAAGATGTTCCTCAAGGACAACCCCGCCATGATGGCCGAGATCGAGGAGAAGGTGAAGGTTGTCCTCGGCATCGGGCCTGGCACGAACGGAGCCGAGAGCGAAGCCGCCGAGGAGTAGGGAACTGCGGTTCGTTCGGCTCTTCTCGGGGGGCTGTGGTGTGGTGGCGCTGAGGCCCGGATCCTCACCCATTCGCACTGCAGCCCCTCGACTCATCCTGTCGCGAGCCAGACGCGTCCAACGTTCAAGCCCGGAGACCTCATGGCGATCGTTACCGGCCTGACGGCAGTTCCGAGACAGCTCGGCAGGGTCGCCGTGGATGTGGACGGCGCACCGTTCGCCGTGGTGCCTGACGACGTCGCAACTCGATTGGCGCTGTGCATTCACATGGCTGTCTCGCCGGAGGCGCTGGCGGCGCTCGTCGACGAAGGGGCCGCCCTCCGAACCTACGATCGAGCGCTTCGCATGCTGGCAGCGCGCGGCCGCTCCGTTCGCGAGCTTCGACGCCGCCTGCTCGCGGCGAGGGAGCCTGAGGCGCACGTGGACGCCGCACTGGAACGGCTCCAGGGGATGGGGCTGCTCGACGACGCCGAGTACGCACGCCAGCTCGCCCGGTCCCAGATGGTGGGCCGTGGATACGCTTCGCGCCGGCTGCAACAGGAGCTCGCCCGGCGCGGGGTCGCGCGCGACGTCGCTGATCGCGCGATCGACACAGTACTCACGGAGGACGCGGCGCCGGGGAGCTATGGGGCTGAGTCGGGGGTCGATCTCTCGACGACGATCGAAAAGCTCGCGCGCCGCAAGCTGCGATCGCTCGGCTCGCTCGATGAAGACACGCGGAAGCGGCGTTTGTATGCGTTCCTCGTGCGGCGCGGTTACGACAGTGATGACATCCGGACCGTCATTGCCCGGCTCCGCGCCGAGGAGCGCGCAGAAGACTCGGCTTGAGGCCCGTTGCGCGCAGTCCGTATATTGCTGGCATGCGCGCCCAAGAGATTCGCACCCGCTTCCTCGACTTCTTCGAGCGCAACGGCCACACCGTTCGCCCAAGTGCGTCACTCGTGCCGGTCGACGACCCGACGTTGCTCTTCGTCAACGCCGGAATGGTGCCGTTCAAGCGGATCTTCCTGGGCCTCGAGGAGCCTGCCTTCGGGCGGCGTGTCACGACAACGCAGAAGTGTGTGCGGGCCGGCGGCAAGCACAACGATCTCGAGCAGGTCGGGCATACGACTCGGCACCAGACGTTCTTCGAGATGCTGGGCAACTTCTCGTTCGGAGACTATTTCAAGCGGGAGGCGATCACGTTCGCCTGGGAGTTCATTACCGGTGAACTGAAGATCGATCCGCGCCATTTGCGCGTGACCGTCTATCACGAGGATGACGAAGCGCGAGCGCTCTGGCGCGAGCTCACCGGGATAGCGCCGACCCGCATCTACGGCCTCGGCGAGCGTGACAACTTCTGGCAGATGGCGGACACGGGCCCATGCGGTCCGTGCTCCGAGATATTCGTCGACATGGCGCATGTGGCCAGTGACTGGAGATTTCCCGCCGATGCGACTGGGGAATGGACAGACCTCGCCCGGTCCGAGTTCTCGCTCGACGCCTTCGTGCAGGGGGCCGAAGCGGGTCGTTTTCTCGAGATCTGGAATCTGGTGTTCATGCAGTACGACCGTCAGGCTGACGGATCGTTGAAGCCGCTCCCGCGGCGCTCGGTCGATACCGGGGCCGGCCTGGAGCGAATGACGGCAGTGCTGCAGGGGCGGACGAACAGCTTCGACACGGACGTCTTCGCGGCGCTCATCGATCGCGTCGCATCGATCACCGGAGTGCCCTACGCGGACGCGATCGACCCGGCATCCTATCGCGTCATTGCCGACCACGCGCGTTCGGTGTCCTTCATGCTCGTCGATGGCGTATTCCCCTCCAACGAGGGTCGCGGATATGTCCTCCGCCGGATACTTCGGCGTGCCGTACGGCACGCGTGGTTGATGGGCCAGCGGAAGCCAATGCTGGTTCACATCGCCGAGGTGGTGATCGATGAGATGGGTTCGGTGCATCCGATGTTGCAGCAGCGACGATCGCACATTGTCGACGTGATACGGTCGGAGGAAGAGCGGTTCCTCGTGACCATCGGGGAGGGCATGCAGCGCTTCGACGAGCTGGCACCGCCCGCGTCGACGCAGGGTTCTACCGCTATTCGCGGTACGCTCAGCGGGGAAGATGCGTTCCGGCTGTACGATACGTTCGGATTCCCGATCGACCTGACGGAGCTCATGGCCCGGGAGCGCGGCTACACGATCGACATCGATGGTTTCGAGCGCGCGCTAGGCGCCCAGCGCAGCCAGTCCAAGGAGGATCGCAAGACGCGCAAACTCGCCGTCTCGGCCGACGAGCTGGGAGACCCCGCAACGTGGGAGCGTTCTGGCACCGGCACCGGCGGCGACGGAGGCCGCTTCGTCGGATATGACGTCGTCGAGATCGAGACGCAGGTCGCTGCCGTGCGACGTCTCGGCGAGAGTCGTGTCGCGGTCATGCTGCGCGAGTCGCCATTCTACGCGGAGTCGGGAGGCCAGGTCTCTGATGCCGGCGAGATCGTTGGCGAAGGTTGGCGCGTCGACGTCGACGATGTTCGGAAGGTCAACGGGCAGGTCGCGGCTATCGGGGCGCTGAAGGGAACGATCACATCCGGATCGGTGATGGCCCGCGTGCCGACCGACTCGCGGCGGGACACCGAGCGCAATCACACTGCGACCCACCTGCTCCATGCAGCGCTTCGCCAAGTGCTCGGCGACCACGTCCATCAGGCCGGATCCCTTGTGGCACCGGACCGGCTTCGGTTCGACTTCGCGCATCACAGTCCGGTGAAGCCAGAACAACTCGTCGAAATCGAGGACCGTGTCAATCGCGCGATCTGGGCGGGAGTAGACCTGCATTTTCAGGAGAAGTCATATCGTCAGGCGGTCTCCGACGGTGCGATGGCGCTTTTCGGGGAGAAGTACGGCGACGTCGTACGGGTCGTTTCCATTCCCGGAATCTCCGTCGAGCTGTGTGGGGGGACGCACGTCCGCAACACGAGCCAGATCGGGTTGTTCAAGATCGTCAGCGAGACGGGCGTCGCCGCGAATCAGCGGCGGATCGAGGCCGTGACCGCGAGCCGCGCCTACGAGGTTTTTCGCGAGCGCGAGCGAGCGCTCGCGAGTGTCGCGGAGATGGTGAAGGCGCCAGTCAATGCGGCCCCGAAGCGCGTCCGAGCGCTCGTCGACGAGCGGCGAGCACTGGAGAAGCGGCTCGACGAGGCGCACCGCGGATCGGGCGGCGGCGACAGGCTCACGCAACTGCTGGGCACAGCGGTGACGGTGGCCGGCACGCGGGTGGTATCCGCGATGGTAACTGCGACAGATGCGCGCGAGCTCGATGCCCTCGCCGATTCGCTGCGGGAGCGCCTCGGGTCGGGGATTGGGGCGCTCGCGGCCTCGCTCGACGACGGGAAGCACACGCTGCTCGTCGTCGTTACGGACGATCTTCGAGAGCGGGGCATTCGGGCCGATGAGATCGTCCGCACGCTCGCCGCGATCGCCGGTGGGCGAGGGGGCGGGAAGCCTCATCGGGCGCAGGCCGGTATTCCGGATGCGGGACGGTTCCCCGACGTGCTCGCGGCCGTCGCCAGTACAGTCACGCCGCTGCTCGAAGGCCGACGGCCATGAGTGGGGCCGGGAGTCGCGGGCGGCCGCAGAGCGGTTCGGCTCTTGCCCGACGCCCCCCCATGACCCTTCAGCAATGGATTGACTCACGAGAGTTTGCGGCGCCGGCCCTCGCTCGCCGGATGGGATCGGCGATCGACCCCGCTGCCACGGGCGATGGCGGTGTAGAGGAGGGAGCCCTCGCTGCCGCGCTGACGCTCACCACCGAAGTCTTGTCCGATGAGAGCGGCTCGCGAACGGGCGCAATTACGCTGCTCGCTGCCGACGCGCTGATGAGCTATGCGTTCGAGGCCGCCGCCATGGCGCCGAGCGGGATCGACGATCTGGCCGCCGATGCAATTCGGCGAGTGTCGGCAATTGCGGTGCGACGTCAATGACCGTCATCGCGCAACTGGCCGACGCTGGGGGGCTCGCCATCCTCATCGATCCCGACCGTGTCTCCATTCCCGACGCGAGTGCGCTCGCAGCGCGCGCAACCGAGGATGGCGCATGCTCGATCCTCGTCGGCACGAGCTTCGGCTCGAGCGAGCGCACCGGACGAGTTGCCCGTGCGCTCCGCGACGCCGCGCTGGGCATTCCCGTCATCCAGTTCCCAGCTACGGCTGCCGACCTCGTCGCCGATGTCGACGCGGTACTCCTGCTCTCACTGATCAGCGGGAGGAACGCCCAGTACCTAATCGAGGAGCATGTGCGCGCCGTTCCGTTCTTCGAGCGGAACCCGGGGGTCGAGGCCATTAGCACGGCCTACATCCTCATCGACGGCGGACGGGTGACTTCTGTCGAGGCGGTCAGCCAGACGCGTCCGTTGCCCGCCGACAAGCCGGAACTGGTACGCGCGCACGTGCGTGCCGGCTCGTTGATCGGAATGGCCGCCACCTACCTCGATGCGGGAAGTGGCGCAGCCGCGCCGATCAGCGCGGCACTCGTTCGCGCCGCCCGTGATGCAACCGACGGCGTCCTCATCGTCGGAGGCGGGCTCACGGATGGCGAAGCGGTTCGCTCGGCCCGCGGCGCGGGTGCCGACATCGTCGTTGTCGGAACCTTGTTCGAACGAGAGGGATCCCGCGGCGTCCGCGACCTGGCTCTTGCTGCCCGTTCATGATCGACCTGCACTCGCATCTCCTTCCCGGCGTCGACGACGGATCCCCGTCGGTCGACGCGTCCCTGCCGGTGCTCGAGCGCTTTGCGAGCGAGGGAGTCGAGGTCGTCGTCTGCACGCCGCACCTGAATGCATCGGAGGCAGACGAGGCACCATACGACCGGCATGTGGAGATCCTCGCATCGCTTCAGGCGCGAGCACCTTCGACTCCACGACTCGCGCTCGGCTGGGAGATCATGCTGGACGAGCCGGGGATCGATCTACGCGCGCGTCACCTCGGGCTGGCAGGCTCGCGGGCGATCCTTGTCGAGTTCCCGCGACGTGGCGTGCCGGCCAGCGCTGGGCGGGAGATTTCGCGTCTCCGCGCGTCCGGCGTCGTTCCCGTGCTCGCGCATCCTGAGCGCTACTGGGGGTGCACTGTCGATCAGGTTCGTGAGTGGAGGCGCGACGGAGCGGTGATTCAGGTCGACGCGATCATGCTCGGTCATCCATCGCAGATGGGGACGCTGGCAGCGGACATGCTTGCGGAAGGGTTGGTGGACTGCATTGCGAGCGACAATCACGGGGACGGTCGAAGCCTGGACTATGCGCGTCGGTGGCTGGAGGCACGAGACGCTCCCGAGCAGGCTCGCCTGCTGACTCACACCAATGCTGCACGTCTGCTCGCCGACGAGCCCACGTTGCCCGTCGCGCCGGTGCGTCCCCCGCGTGGAGTGTTTTCTCGTGTGAAGCGGGCCATTTTCAAGGGGAGGGGCCAGGGTGCCTGATGTACGCGGGTGGTGCGGCATCAACGCGAGCACGACTGGATGACGGATTCATCGAGCGAGCGCCTCACGGCTGGTCTGCTCGAGCTGGCCGACCTGGCCCGCGACACCGCAGAACAGCTCGGGCCCGCGATCGGTCGTGCGGCCGCGATGGTACGGGAGACCGTCGCTCGGCGCGGGACGCTGTTCTTTTGCGGAAATGGCGGGAGCGCTGCCGATGCGCAGCACCTCGCGACCGAATATGTCGTGCGCTACATGCGTAACCGTGCCGCATACCCCGCCATTGCCCTGACGACGGACACATCGCTGATCACGGCTGCGGGAAACGACCTTGGCTTCGAACGAATATTCTCGCGGCAGATAGAAGCATTGGCCAAGCCCGGCGACCTCCTCATCATCCATTCGACAAGCGGCAACTCGCCGAATGTCCTCGCCGCTGCGTCTGCCGCGCAGGAACGGGGTGTCCCCGTGCTGGCGTTTTCCGCTCGTGATGGCGGGAAGCTCCGCGCGCTGGCTGACCACTCCGTCATCGTGCCGACTGACCGCACGGACCGCGCGCAGGAAATCCATTTATGCATCGAGCACCTGATCTGCGAGATCGTGGAGAAGTCCCTGTGACGCGAACAACATGATCTCCCTTCGCGGCAAGCGTGCGCTCGTCACAGGCGGGTCGCGTGGGATCGGCGCGGCGACGGCGATGATGCTCGCAGAGTGCGGCGCTGACGTCGGGATTGGATACCGCAGCCGGGCTGACGACGCCGCAACCATCGCGATGCGCATCGCAGAGCGTGGCGTGCGTTCGTTTGCGCACGCGGCGGACCTCACCGCGATGAGCGGCGCAGACAGCCTGTTCGAGCGATCGGTGCGGGAGTTCGGCGGCGTCGACATCGTCGTCGGGAATGCAGGCACATGGCCCGTCGAGGCCACCGGTATCGGCGAGATGGACGCGGACCGGTGGCGTGCGACCCTCGCGCACAATCTCGACGCCGTCTTCCACACCGCGCGCGGCGCGGCGCGCGCGCTCGCCGACGGGGGCCGGCTCGTGCTCGTCTCCAGCACGGCGGGCCAGCGCGGCGAGGCGTTTCACGCGGACTACGCGGCAGCGAAGGGAGCTACGATCTCGATCGTGAAGTCCCTCGCGATCGAGCTGGCGTCGCGGGGAATAACGGTGAACAGCGTCGCTCCCGGCTGGGTCGATACGGAGATGGTCGTGCCGGTGCTCGGAGACGGTGGCCGGGACCGCCTCGTCGCGACCATCCCGGTCGGCCGCATCGCAACTGCTCGCGATATCGCGGGGCCGATCGTGTTCCTCTGCTCGGAGGAGGCGCGGCATATCACCGGGGAGATCCTGAACGTGAATGGTGGCAGCGTGCTCTGCGGATGATCGCCCTCCTCTTCACGGGAGGCACCATCTCCATGCGGCACGATGTCGCTGCAGGGGGCGCGATTCCCAAGCTCTCCGCGCGCGAGATCGTCGCGGCGACGCGCGGAATCGAGGAGCTCGCAGAGCTGGAGATCGAAGACTGGGGGGCATTTCCGGGCCCGCACATGACCATCGAGCGAATGTGGGCGCTGCGAAACCGGATCGCAGAGCTGGTCGAGCGGTCCGACGTGTCGGGTGTCGTGCTCACCCATGGGACTGATACACTGGAGGAGTCGGCGTACCTCTGCGCGCGTTCGATCGACACGACCAAGCCGATTGTATTTACCGGTGCAATGCGCGCCGCGAGCGACCTGGGGTGGGACGGGCCAGCAAACTTGCTCGACGCCGCGATCGTGGCCGCGAGCGACGAGGCCACCGGCTACGGCGTGATGGTCGTGATGGGGGGTCGGATCTTCGCCGGCGTCGATGTCACGAAGGCGCACACGCACCTGCTCGACGCCTTCGAA
The DNA here is from genome assembly GCA_031426115.1 of Gemmatimonadaceae bacterium. Taxonomy (GTDB): domain Bacteria; phylum Gemmatimonadota; class Gemmatimonadetes; order Gemmatimonadales; family Gemmatimonadaceae; genus JANPKQ01. Next base: position 15,668 of record JANPKQ010000231.1, read on the forward strand.
AGCCCTGGGCTCGGACCGATCGGCGTCATCGACGATGGACGGGTCATCTTCCGCCGGGCGTTGCCACCGTCAGCCGCGCGGCTGGCTCCTGACGCCCCTGCCATGCCGATCGACATCGTCTACGCATTCGCCGGGGCAGATGGACGCCTCGTGGACCTGTGCCGACCCACGGCGCGAGGGCTCGTGGTTGCGGCGATGGGACGCGGGAATGTGCCGCCGCCGATGGCCGAAGGCATGGCTCGCTGGATCGGGGAGGGGAAGCCCGTTGTCGTCGCGTCTCGTGCGCTTCGCGGACGCGTCGGTCCGACCTACGGGTATCCAGGCGGAGGGCGGCGCCTCGTCGAGCTCGGGGCGATCTTCGCGGGGTCCCGCCGTCCTCAGCAGGCGAGGATCGAGCTGGCCCTGGCGCTCGGCTGCGGAGAAAGCACGGAGGCGATTCGCAGCCTCTTTGCCTCCTAGTGGCTCGCGAAATTGCTGGTCGGTGCGGTGTCCTGAACGACGTGGGACTCCCACTGCGAAAAGCACTGCCACCCGAATTCGTGAGCTGCGCGGATCTGGTCCGGGAGCTGGAAGGCGTCGAACCACCCCTGCTGCTCGGCCCTCCAGCTGCAGTCCCATCGAAATCGGAAGGCGGTCACGACATCAGGCGTAGCCACCGTGATGAGCCCGCGAAAATCGGAACATCCCGACCACGCGTCCACCGAGACCCGCTCGATCTCGAGGTCCGGCTCGGCGTGAAGCAGCTGGGTGAGAAGCCGCAGGACCTTGATTCGTGGCGCGTGCCGAACGGTTCGAATCCGGTCTGCCGGGAGCCCTTCCGCGAAGCGGATGACGTCGCTCTTGAACTCGGAGGAAGCCCGGGCGGTCGCGATCAGGTGCTGAATCGGCATGGGTGCAATATAGCGGAATCCAGCGCGTGAGTGTTCTCAACGTTCCGGAACGGATCGTCGAGATGGCGGCCACCCTGGAACAGGCCGGCTTCGAGACCTGGTGCGTGGGGGGCGCAGTGCGAGATGCCCTCCTTGGCCATCCGCATCTCGACTGGGACCTGGCCACGGCCGCGACCCCCGATCAGGTTCGGCGCCTCTTCCGCCGCACCATTCCGCTCGGAATCGAGTTCGGGACGGTCGGCGTGCTGGACACAGCCGGGCGGATGCACGAGGTCACGACGTTTCGGCGCGACATCGAAACCGATGGTCGGCACGCCGTGGTGAAATTCGGCGCTTCCCTGGACGAGGATCTCGCGCGACGCGATCTCACGATCAACGCCATTGCCTACTCGACTTCGCGGGACACGCTGCATGATCCCTTCGGCGGCAGGGCTGATCTCGAATGCCGACTGATACGTGCGGTCGGTGACCCCCACCAGCGTATGAGAGAGGATCGGCTCCGGGCGCTGCGCGCAATCAGGTTCGCCGCGCGGCTCGACTTTCTCATCGAGCCCCGCACATGGGCTGCGATCGTCGCGAGCGCGCCGCATCTTGGCCGATTGTCGGGTGAGCGCGTGCGTCAGGAGCTCGAGAAAACAATGGAGCAGGTAGAGCGCCCATCGGCGGCGATGCTCCGGTGGAACGAGTCCGGGGCGTTTCGTACGCTAATTCCCGAACTGGCAGATCCGGATCCCGTGCTCCTTCGCGCACTCGACTCCCTGTCAATTCCCGGCCTCCGCGGACGGCCGCAGCGGCGAATCAACCGCCTTACGGCACTCTTCCTCTGCATCCCCTCATCCCGGCTGGCAAGTACGCTCGCCAAGCTGCGTTTCTCGAACCAGGAGACAGCGTGGATGACGGACCTCGTCCGTTACTGGCAGGCGATTGGTCCGGAGCTGGAAGCAGTGCTCATGGGGCCGGATGACGTCAGGGCTGCCCAGGTCCGCCGATGGGCGGCGCAGACCGGTCGGACCCAGCTCGCGCCAATGATGCGGATTGCCTCTGCTGTCTGGACCGCGCGCAGAGCTGCGGGGCAGGCAGCGCCCGAGGCCGCGAGGGTGCGCGCGGTCTATCACATGCTCACCCGTAGCGCGTACCGTGACCCGATCGCACTGGCCGACCTCGCTGTCGATGGCAGCGATCTCATCGATGCCGGCATTCCATCGGGGAGGCTGATTGGTGAGATTCTCCGGGCGCTGCTCGATACAGTCATCGAGAACCCTGCACTGAACCAGCGCGATGTGCTCATCGCGAAGGCGTTGGAGCTGTCACGTCAGGCCCCTGATCGGGAAGAGGAGCGGTGAGCGATGTTCTTTCGCGGTAGGCAGCCCGAGACGTCGATCTGGAGACGTTTTCGCGGCGGCGCAGACGGGTTCACGTTCGTGAAGGAAGAGGACTACTACGCCGCGCACATCGTCGCGAACGCCGAGCGCGTCGTCGACCTGTTCCACGTCCTCACGAGCCACCTCCCGCCAGCGGTGGACGTGTCGATCACCGACGCGCGGGCCAAGCGCGTCTGGAAGGGAGACAACGTTGCGCTGCCTGATGTGCGCGAAGCGATCGCGCGCATGAAGGTCCCCCTCGCTGCATCGGGCGGGGTCGAGTTCGCCGTGTACAGCCCCGAGGACCAGATCACGCTCAACCCCCAGCTCGAGCTCTTCATTTACGCGCGAACGGACTCCTGGCTCTACATCCTCCAGGGGAAGGGACTCGAGGAGCAGCGAACCGTCAGGACCCGGAGCTGGAAGGTGCTTCGGGGAGAGTTCCCGCCGGCGCCGGATGTGGACGAGGCGGTGCGGGCGAGCGCGGAGCGGTTGGCACTGACACAAGCCGGGTGACGCACCCCGAGATCGTCTATGCCCTGATCGCGGCGGGCGCCAACATTCTCGGCGCGGTGGCGGTGACGTGGCGCGCGCGCTGGAGCCTGCGAACCCTGGAGGTGCTTGTCGCCCTCTCAGCCGGTTTCATGATCTCCGTCACCGTCGTCGACATTCTTCCCGAGGCGCTGGCTCGCGGAGGGCGAACCGCAGCGATCGTTGCGCTGAGTGGATATGTGCTCGTTCACCTGACGCAGCACACCCTCGCACCCCACTTCCATTTCGGGGAGGAGACGCACGAGGTCACGACACTCGCCAGTACGTCGGCGCTCATCGGCCTGCTCCTGCATACTTTTGTCGATGGCGTCGCGATCGCCAGTGGCTTTCACGTGAGCGGAGCCCTGGGAACGCTGATCTTCTTCGCGATCCTGTTGCACAAGTTCCCCGAAGGTCTGGCCATCTCCAGTCTCTTCCTCGCAGCCGGCGCGGGGCGAGGCAAGGCACTTGGCGCGGCGACACTCCTTGGCGTCGCCACGGTCGGCGGAGTCCTCCTCACGTCAGTGATCGGGCCTCTCAGTCGCCACGGCTTGGCCCTCTCGGGCGGCGTGACCCTCTACGTCGCTGCGTCGAACCTGGTGCCCGAGTTTCAGGCGAAGCCGGGTTGGCGTCTTCCGGCGGCTTTCTTCGCCGGTTGTGTCCTCTACCTGCTGGCGCAGATGGCGCGGTAATGGCATCGTCGCTCGACGACCCGATGCCTACACGACCCTAATGCCCAAAGCCTATCGACGGCCCTTGGCGAAGCAACCGTCGCTTCTCGCAGTACCGGAGTCTGCGCGCCCGCTCGCCGAGCGCATGCGTCCGCGCACGCTCGAGGAGTTCGCCGGGCAGCAGCACCTGCTCGCGCCGGACAAGCCCCTGCGTCGCTCCATCGAGAAGGGCACGGTGGGATCGATGGTGTTCTGGGGTCCTCCCGGTTCGGGGAAGACCACCCTGGCACGGCTGGTTGCGCGGCACACGGACCGGGAGTTCGTCGCGTTTTCGTCAGTCACCGAAGGGGTCCCGCGCGTGCGCGAGATCGTGGCCGAGGCTGAGCTCCGTCTCGACGAGGGCCGCGGGACGATCCTGTTTGCGGATGAGATCCACCGGCTGAACAAGGCGCAACAGGACGCCTTTCTGCCCCATGTCGAGCGCGGCACGATCACCCTGATCGGCGCGACGACGGAGAATCCATCGTTCGAGATCAACGGCGCCCTCCTGTCGCGCCTTCGCGTCTTCGTACTCAGGTCGCTCGAGCGACCCGACATCGAGCGAGTCATCCGCGGGTCCCTCGCCGATGCAGAGCGTGGGCTCGGGGCCCTGGCCCTCCGTGCCGACGACGATGCCATCGCGATGCTCGCCGAGCACGCCGACGGGGATGCCCGGCGGGCGCTCGGCGCCATCGAGGCGGCGGCCGAGCACGTCGGGGCGGGTGGCGTAGTCACCGTCGATGTCATGCGCGATGCGTTGCAGCGGCGCTTCGCGCGATACGACAAGGGCGGGGAGGAGTTCTACAACATTCTGTCCGCATACCACAAGTCACTGCGCGGCAGTGATCCCCAGGGCGCCCTGTACTGGATGGCGCGCATTCTCGACGGCGGCGCGGATCCAATGGTCATCTTCCGTCGGGCACTTGCGATGGCCGCCGAGGACATCGGACTCGCCGATCCCGAGGCGCTCAAGCTCGCGGTCGCCGCGCGCGACGCGTTCCATATGCTCGGCGCGCCAGAGGGCTACCTGCCACTGGCACAGATGACGATCTATCTGGCGACCGCGCCGAAGTCGAACAGCGCCAAACGCGCCTTGGATGCCGCGATGGATGCTGCCCGCGAGTACCCGGCGGAGCCGGTCCCAATGCACATTCGGAATGCGCCAACGGCCTTGATGAAGGAACTCGGGTACCACGAAGGGTATCAGTACGCGCACAACGCGCCGGAGGCATACATCCCGCAGGAGTATCTTCCAGACGCTCTGCGGAATGCGGAGATGTACAGTCCCGGCCGTTTCGGCTTCGAGTAGGAGATCGCCAAGCGCATGGCGTGGTGGGCGGCACTCCGCGCCCGCGCGGGGGGAGCGGGTGCAGGCGAGTCGGATACACCTTAACTGTCAATCGAGGGTTCAATGCGGAAAGTAGCCATCGTCGCGGCCGCGATCGCGATCGCGAGTGCAGTAGCATGCGGAGGCGTGGGCAAGCAGTTGCTCAGGGAGCCGGTCGTGACGCTCAAGGATGTGAAGCTCGTCGGCCTCGGCGTCACGGGTGGAACGCTCGACGTCTACCTCAACGTCTTCAACCCGAACGAATTTCGGCTCGACGGGAGCCGCCTCACCTATCAGGTGTTCGCGGACAGCGCGGCAGTCGGCGGTGGAACGCTCGACCAGCAGTTCACCGTCCAGAATGGCGACTCCACGACGATCCGTTTGCCGCTGACGTTCACCTACACGGGGCTTGGGGCTGCGGCGCGCCAGATCCAGAACCAAGGCTCGGTGAACTACCGGGTGAAGGGAGAGATAGAAGTCGCCACTCCGATCGGCCGATTCACGCGGCCGTATGACCAGAGCGGTCGCTACACACTCTTCCGGGACTAGACACTGACTCCGAGGGAAATATCAGCCGCTCGATGATCTCGCTCGCTCCGCCTGCGGAGCGAGCGATCCTGGTTGGCGCCCCGCGTCGGGGCCGCGGCAATACCAGGGCACGCGAGGAGATGGTGGAGCACCTCATTGAGCTCGCGCGCCTCGCTGACACGGCAGGCGCGATAGTCGTTGGCGAGGTCACCCAGCAGCTCGATCGACCGGTTCCCAGAACCTTTCTCGGCAAGGGAAAGATCGACGAGCTGCGCGATCGCATCGCCCAGGACACGGCGACGCTCGTGATCTTCGACGAGGAGCTGTCGCCTGCCCAGGGGAAGAACCTCGAGGAGGCGACGGGGACGCGCGTCGTCGACCGGGCCGAGCTCATCCTCGACATTTTTGCGGTGCGTGCGCGCAGTCGCGAAGCCAAGCTCCAGGTGGAGCTGGCCCAGCTCGAGTACATGCTGCCGAGGTTGACGCGCATGTGGACGCACCTCGAGAAGTTCCGCGGTGGCATCGGCGTGCGAGGTCCAGGCGAAACGCAGCTCGAGACGGATCGCCGGCTGATCAATAAGCGGATCAAGACCATCCGTGAGCGTCTGGAGGAGGTTCAGCAGACGCGGGAAGTGCAGCGTCAGAGCCGGAAGTCGGAGTTCCGGGTGGCTCTCGTGGGATATACGAATGCCGGGAAGTCGTCGATTCTTCGGTCCTTGTCTGGGTCGGAGGAAGTGCACGTCGAGGACCGGTTGTTCGCGACGCTCGATCCCTTGACGCGCGAAGTCAGTCTTGGGGAGCACGGACACGTCCTCATGACCGACACGGTCGGGTTTATCCGGAAGCTACCGCACCATCTGGTCGCGTCGTTTCGCGCGACACTGGAGGAGGCGGGGGAGGCTGACCTGCTGCTTCACGTCATCGACGCCAGTCACCCGTCGTGGGAGGAGCAGCGGGCGGTCGTCCAGCAGGTGTTGCTGGAGCTCGGGCTCGAGACGCGGCCGATTTTGAACGTGTTCAACAAGGTGGATTCGCTCTCGGCGGATCAGCTGGGGGCGTTGCAGGATCGCGTGGTTCCGTTGGCGCCGTCATCTGTTTTCGTGTCGGCGTTGACGGAGGAAGAGATCCAGCCGCTCCGACGCGCGCTGATCCATGCGGTCAGCGACCGGCGTGCGTTATCCGAGATCAGGCTCCCCTTGACGGATGGGGGCCTCCTGGCCGAGATCCACCGGGGTGGGGAGGTGCTGGACCAGCGTGTGGATGGGGACGAGCTCGTATTGAGGGCGCGGATCCCGTCGGAAGTGGCCGCCAGGCTTCGACATGGCGGTGCACATGTATCGGTAGTGTAGCCGTGGCACACCGCGTCTCGGAATCATGCCAGTGGGCACCGATTTTGCTTCATTCGGTGCGGGTATATTGGAGCGCAGCCTAGGCTTACGGTTCTACTTGCCTGTCGTCTATAGGGTAGCCGGACGTTCGGCCCTGGTACTGCGACTCCGTAGTGTACTTTCGTCCCCGATCACCCCTTGTTCGACCTCTCACCGCAAATCCTGATTCTCTACGTCGTCGGATTTCTCGGCGCCGTAGGGGGTTCGCTTGCGCTGACGCCGCTTGTCCGGGCTGTCGCGCGGCGATATTCGCTCTTTGATCCAATCGACGAGCGCAAGGTGCACACTCGCCAGATTCCGAGAATCGGCGGCGTGGGCATTTTTGTGACCGTCATGGCCATGCTCGCCCTGCTGTGGGGCTTCAGCGGGGATGTGGTGTGGGGCGATGCTGGAAAGCTGTCCGTGATCCTCGCGGGCGCGACGGCGATCCACCTCCTCGGCCTGTGGGACGACCTGCGCCCGATGCCCGCGCGCTGGAAGTTCGTCGGACAGATCCTCATCGCGATCGGGGTGTATGCGGCTGGCGTTCGGGTTGACCTGCTCTCGTTTCCACTGGGAGGCAGTGCGACGGTCGAACTCAACGCGGTCGTCGGTGCGGTGGTCACGGTCGTGTGGCTCGTTGGGATTACAAACGCATTCAACTTGATCGACGGGCTCGACGGACTCGCGTCGGGCGCGGCACTCTTCGCGCTGACGACGATGTTCGTCGTCGCCAGTATTTACGGCCAGACTGGGGCGGCGTTCGTGACGCTCGTGCTCGCCGGGGCGACGCTGGGATTTCTCGTTTTCAATTTCCATCCCGCCTCGATCTTTCTCGGTGATTCCGGCAGCCTTTTCCTCGGCTTCATGCTTGCGGGGATCGGGCTTCTCAGCTCGCAGAAGTCGCCGACGATGGTGGCCCTCGCCATCCCGCTGGTTTCGCTAGGGCTGCCCGTTCTGGATACCGCGCTGGCCATCTTTCGCCGATTTCTCGGCGGGCGACCGATTTTCTCGGCGGATCGTGGTCACATCCACCATCGGCTGTTGAGTCTCGGTCATTCGCCCCGCAAGGTCGCGCTCCTTCTCTACGGCGCATGTGCGCTCCTGGCGCTCGGTGCGATGCTCGTCGCTCGTCAGGCGGCGTTCATTGCCATTGTGCTTATCGTCGTCGGGCTGGGAGTCGGACTGGCTGTGCAACGCCTCCGGTTCCACGAGTTCGAGGAATTCGGCCGAGTCCTCAGGAAGGGGATGCGGGGACGCGACGTCATCGGTCGCGGTGTGCGTATTCGAGAAGCGACCATCCAACTGGCGAGCATCAACGATCTTGCGGAAATTTTCCGGCTCCTCGAGCGGACATTTGCCCAGGATCAGTTCGCACGTTCCGAGGTGCGGTTGCGCCGCACATTCCTCGCCCCGGACGTCCGCGTTTCGGAGCGCCGTGCGGACGACGAATTCGCCGTTTGGACGTGGAACCCGAACGGTGCAACCGAAGCCGATTGGTGGGAGATCCGACTCCCGCTCCTTGGGACGGCTGGCGGACGCATCGGATCGCTCGTGCTGTGGCAACACAGCCGCGCGAGCGAGACGTCGCTCTCGCATTTCCACACGATTGCTGGTCAGCTTCGGGAGCAGGTCGAGCGCAAGATCCAGGATCTGTGGCAGGCGGGTACCTCCCCGCTTGCCGATGCGTGGGGCGTGGGAATGGATGACGTCAGCTTTCTGAACGATGCACAGCTGGCGATGGCCACTGGCGGTCCGTCGCTGGTCGCTCGTGATGGCGCCTCGGGGCATGCGCGGGAGCCGAGCGTCGGCGAGAAGCGCGCACTGGCCGGGCAGCTGCGAGTCGGATAGCGTCGGCTACAATTGCGTCCCGGCTGACTCCCAGTCGGGCGCCCGACGGTCCGCGATCGCTGTACCCCTCTCATTGTCGAATCCGTGAACATCGTGCACGTCGCCTCATCTGCGGAGCTGGGGGGCGCCGAGTGGGTCATCATGGACATCATGGGAGGCCTTCAGGAGGCCCAGCCAACATGGCGTTTGCATCTCATTGTCCCTGACGAAGGCCCTCTTGCGCGGCGCGCGCGGCTGCTGGGCGTCGATGTCGTGGTCCAGCGGCTTGATTCGGGAGTGGCCCGCCTTGGCGACGCAACGGTGACCCTGGCAGGCATCCCGCGACTGCTCTGGCGAGTGATACGGGTTTTTCCTCGCCTGGTAACGGCAGCACTCGGCCTCCGGCGAGCCATCAGCAGGTGCGCTCCCGACATTGTTCATGCGCACGGATTCAAGATGCAGATCCTTGCCATGTGGGTCCGGCCCGCCAGCGTGCCTGTCGTGCTGCACCTGCACGATTACATCGGCCATCGGCGCGTGATGTCGCACCTGCTCCGGCTCCCGTTCCGCGGCGCGGTGGTGGCAGCGGCAATTTCGGAGAGCGTCGCTCAGGACGCGGTCCGAACGACACGTGGCAGGCTCCCAACGCGCGTCGTCTACAATGGAATCGACATCGCCCACTGGTCCCCGATCGGTGCGGTCGCTGATCTCGACAACTTGAGCGGCCTCCCGCCAGCGCCGCTTGGTACCGTGCGTGTTGGTCTCGTTGCGACGTTGGCCCGGTGGAAGGGTCATGAGGTCTTTCTCGCGGCCCTGCGCGACAATAACACAACCACCCCCGTCCGCGGTTACGTAAACGGTGGATCGATCAATAGGACGGATCGAAGACAGTACTACCTGCGAGAGCTGCGCCACACAGCGTCGCGCCTCGGCATCGAGCGCAGCACTGGGTTCACCGGCTTCGTCGCCGACCCAGCATCCGCAATGCGGGCTCTCGACATCGTCGTCCATGCGAGCACGCTTCCCGAACCGTTCGGCAGGGTTGTAGTCGAGGGCATGGCCACCGAGCGCGCGGTCATCTCGACGGCCACGGGAGGCTCCGCAGAGCTGATCGAGGATGGCGTTTCGGCGGTCGCCGTCGCCCCTGGAGACGCTGCGGCCCTGGCCAGGGCAATCGCCAGTCTGGTGGAGGATGCGCCGCTGCGACGGACAATGGGACGCGAGGGACGGTGTCGGGTGCAGCGCTTGTTTGGCCGCGAAGCGATGACCACGTCACTTGTAGCCCTGTACACGTCAACGATCGATGCCCAGCGAATCGCGAGCTGATCCAGCCGCCACGGTCGACTGTGGCATGGAGCCCGCTGCCTGGATTCCGGGGACTGCGCGAACCCTGCTCGATGTAGGCTGCAACGCGGGCGATCTCCTCGCGAACCTGCACCAGTCGCACCGACATCTGCGACTCGTCGGCGTCGACGTGAACGCCGCGCAGATCGAAAGGGCGAGGAAGCGTCTTCCAAGGATCGAGTTCCACTACGCGAGCGGGATCGCCCTTCCATTTCCGGACGATTGCTTTGACTGCGTTACCTGTATCGAGGTGCTGGAGCATGTCCCGGCCGATCTGCGAGAGGGTGCTCTTCGCGAGATGCGTCGGGTGTTGCGGCCTGGGGGCCGGCTGGTCCTACGCGTTCCTCACGCCGGAACGTTTGCCTGGATGGACACGAACAACTTCCGGTTCCGCTTTCCGGCGGTCTACCGCATCCTCGTTGGCCGCGGGCGGCGAGATGACGGATACGCTGACTCATCGGCGGGTGTGGTCTGGCACCACCACTTCGACAAGACAGAACTGCTGCGATTGCTCGGTGGCGGATGGGTGCTGGAGGGTGAGCAGCGAGGGGCACTGTTCCTCCTCCCGCTCGTCGACCTGCTCTGCTGGCCCTTCTATCGACGGCGCCGAGTCGACAATCCGATCTTTCGGGCGTTGCAACGTGTGGCCGCCATCGACATGGCGCGCGATTTCGGAGCCTTCTCTTACGGCATCCTGCTTGCGCTTCGCCGAGAGTAGCGGTCCCGCTGTCCGCCTCATCGTGATGGGGCGGGCTACCGCTCGAGATCGGGCGATCGCCCTGCCTGGGACCGGACGCCGTTGCTAGCCTTCGGCGCCTGTCTCGCGGCGTTCGTTGCCGCGTTCGTGATGGGAAAGCGGTCTATCGTGGACGGCATGAAGGTCGTCATCGCAGTAGGTTATCTCTACGGCATCACGCGTGCGAACATCATTCATCCGCTGTCCCACTTCATCGCGGATTCCGCGGTCGCCGGGCTGTTCGTCGCGCAGCTCTTTCGTCCCCTCGGCACGGCGGAACGTCAGCGGCTGTCCGCGCTGCGAAGCTGGGTGGTCGTCCTCGTCCTGTGGCCCCTGCTGCTGTTTGCATTGCCCGTGCAGGATATGTTGGTGCAGCTCGTCGGCCTCCGCGCGAGTATCCTGATCCTTGGGTTTCTGCTGCTCGGCGCGCGGATGGGGAGTGAAGATTATTACGAGCTTGCCGTGTGGTGCGCCTTCCTCAACATCATGGCGTTCGCGCTCGCGGCGACCGAGTATGTCGTGGGCATCGAACCGTTCTTCCCCCGCAGTGACGTTACCGAGATCATGTATCGGAGCCGGCTCCTCGTAGGAACTGACCCGACGCAGCCGGTGCTCTACCGAATTCCCTCGTCGTTTTCGAGCGCGCACGCCTATGGGGGGACGATGGTCATGTCCCTCCCGCTGCTGCTTGGCGCGTGGGTTGGGTGGCCTGCGCGACCATTGGCTGGCGTTTCGTCGTGGCATCGGTATCTCATTCTTGCGGCTGTTCCGCTCAGCGTTCTAGGGGTATTCATGTCGGCTGCTCGTCAGCACGCCGTCATGCTCTTCCTCCTACTTGCAGTGACCCTCGTGTCGGGGCGGATGCGGATTACTTATCGCGTCGTATGGCTCGGCGGCCTGCTCCTGATTGGCATGTTCGTGGCGCGGAACGCCCGGCTACAGCGGTTCACGACGCTCGAGGACGACGAGTTGGTTAAGCGCCGCGTCCAGACCAGCGTCAACGAGGACTTCTTCGACCTGGCCGCCAAGTACCCGATGGGCAATGGGCTCGGCGGGGGAGGCACAAGTATGCCGTACTTTCTCGCGCCGCGTGTCCGCAACGTGAAGTTTCTCGAGAATGAGTATGGCCGGATTCTCATCGAGCAGGGCGTCCCCGGCCTCGTGCTCTGGCTGGGCTTCGTCGGCTGGCTGATTTCGCGCGGGACGCGGCTGGGGGGCGGGCCGTGGGGATTCGGTCGAAGGCTCGCGTGGGTCGTCGTGACATCGTACTTCGTAACGGCGTTCATCGGAGTTGGGCTCTTCACGTCGATTCCGCAGGGTTACTTCTTCTTCCTCTTGACGGGTTGGGTTGGGGTTCGCGAGAAGCAAGGCAAGATCGCCGCTATCAAGCAGCGTCCTGTGTCTGCCCCGCTGAAACTGGCGTCCACCGGATGAGCGCACTGCGTCCGGGACGTCGCGGGGCGCGTCGCCCGAGCGTTTCGTGCACGTCGATCGATCCCTGCCGGCCCGGTAGGCTGCGCCCCGAGGGTTTCCCGTGAGCGCCGACGCGGTAGCCGGGCCCTCGGGGGTCCCGGCCGAAGGCTCGCCGCACAGTCCCGACGAGCAGCGTCTCCCGCCTCCAGGGCGGGCCGGCCGCGTGCTTGGGGCAGTGCGCGTCAACTACATCTATCAGGCCGTCGTCCTCGTTGCCGGCCTGTGGTTGACCCCGTTCCTCGTAACGCACCTGGGCGAGGGTGATTACGGATTGTGGATCGCGGGGACACAGATCGTGACGTGGCTGTATGTCATGGATCTGGGCGTTGTTGCGCTAGTCCCGCGCGAAGCGGCGTACCTCACTGGCACGGCGGCGGTCACGGGGGATGCGGCAGCGCTGCCCCGACTCATCGATCGCACGGTGATGCTACTGCTCTGGCAATTGCCGCTGGTCGCGATCGTCACGGCAGCGGTCTGGGTGCTCCTGCCCAGCGAATACGAGCGATTGACGGGTCCGTTGCTCCTCGTGTTTGCGACATTTGTCATCGGCTTTCCGTTTCGCATCTTCCAAGCAGTCCTCACCGGCGTTCAGGACCTTGTGTATGTGTCGGTGCAGACATCGATCGGGTGGACGATCGGGTTTCTGCTTACCGTGGGTCTCGTCAAACTTGGGTTGGGACTGTACGCGGTGGCGTGCAGCTTCGCCGCAGTTCAGGTGTACCAGTTTGTCACCTCATGGGCGCGACTTCGGTCCCGCCACCGACATATGCTCCCGCCACGGCTCACCCCGTTGCCCTGGAGTGAAGCGCGAGCGCTGCTTGCGAGTGGCACCTGGGTAAGCGTCGCCCAGGTTGCGCAGGTGCTCCTCGTCGGAACAGACGTCGTCATCATCACGCAGGTGCTCGGGGCGCACGCCGTGGTGCCGTTCGCGATTACCGGAAAGCTCGTGTCGGTACTCGCGAACCAGCCAGCCACTGTCATTCAGTCCGCCCTTCCCGGCATTGCGCAAATACGTGGGTCTGCCGACCTGCCGAGGCTTCAGCGCGTGGCATCGGCGTTGGGCCAGGCGATGTTGATTGCGAGCAGCGTTGTCTTCTGCGTCGTGCTCGTGGTGAACGAGGCGTTCGTCGACTGGTGGGGCGTGCCGAATAACCCCTATGCCGGGGATGTACTGACGGGATTCCTGTTGCTCAGCATGACTGTCCGTCATGCCAACTTCTCCGTCATCCTGACGTTGTTCGCCCTCGGCGGCGAGAAGCGAATTTCGCTGACGACGCTGGGGGACGGCCTGCTCACCGTTGTCGGAGCAATCGTGCTCGTGCGCCGGGTCGGCGTGATCGGCGCGCCGATCGCCTCGCTCCTTGGGGCGCTGCTCATCAGCATTCCGGCCAATCTCACAGGGCTGTCACGTCGCTCCGGGGTGGCAGTGTCGGACTGGCTGCGGCCGTTGTGGGGGTGGGCCACAGCACCCGGGAGGGTGCGCGACGGGGTGCCCCTCCGGGGTCGGGTGACTGCCTCACACCCCGTCGCTCACGCTCCGGGTTCCTGTCGCCACGCCCGACTACGGCCGCCGCCAGTCCACCTCGAACCCGGCGTGCTTGGACAGGTAGTCGTCGTAGTCGATCTTGTCCTTGTCCCCGGGGGCCGCCCCGCCCGGCTTGGGCAGCACCGGGATGAGCCAGTACAGCAGCGGGTCGCGGGGGTTGACCAGTTCGCCGTCCGGCCCGTAGTCGCCCAGGAAGTACGCCCGGTAGGTGGTCGGGTGGAACGGGTCCAGCCGGGGGATGCGGCTGGTGCCGACGAACCACTCGTGCGGCACCACCCGGTGTTCCAGCCGGTACATCTTGACGTTCACCACCCGCCGACCGGGGCCGCCCAGCTCGTGGACCAGGTGCCGGGCGTAGCTCGGCAGCAGGTTGCGGCTGACCAGCGGGTCGGGC
>JANPKQ010000232.1:0-2134 GCA_031426115.1 Gemmatimonadaceae bacterium
TGCAGACGAGGCCACCGCCGGCCGCACGCTCGACGGGATTCGAGCGGTGCACGAGGCAGTCGAGCGCCGGCGCGGTGGGGTCATCCCCGATTGGGCCCACCGCGATGTGCTTTACATGCTCATCGATTATTCCGAGCGAGCGCACAGGCTGCTCGCCCGTCCCCTGAGTGCAGCGGAGCAAGATGAGCTCTACGATGTCTTTTACAGGGTAGGCAAAAGGCTACGGATCCCCGACCTGCCAGCGTCGTACTCCGAGTGGACGGTCGATCGCGAGCGCCACCTGCGGAGGGACCTGCTGCACAGCGCCGGTACCGCCGAGCTATATGCGCAGTACCGGCGCCATCTTGGCGTCTGGCGGTATCGCCTGCTGCTCCGCGTGCAGGCGATGCTCGCTCCTGATCATGTGCGCGGCCTGCTGCAGCTGTCATCCGCAGCGTGGCTGCGGCCAGTAATGCGAGCGTATCCCATCCTGGTCCGCGCCGGCCTGCGCCCGATGGTGCTGCGGCTGCTGATGCCATCGCAGTATCTCGCCGCGGTGCGCGACCTGGATGGGGCCGCGCTTACCTGTCCAGCCGCGCTACCAGGTCATTGATCATCACCGGCGCGCCGAAGCCGAGCGATTCCAGCCGCTTCGCCTGGGTCGCCGCGTCGCCAACGACGACGTATGTCATCGCCGCGGGTCGAACGTAGCGGCCGGCGAGCGTCTGCACCCCAGCGACAGTCAGCGCATCGATGAAGGCCTGTTCCCGCTGCGGATAGTCGGGGGGAAGACCGTAGTCGGCGATGGTTGCGAGGTAGTTGAGCTTTGCGCCGGAGGTCTCGAACGCACGCGCGCGGCCCCGGGTCAGTGCGCTTTTCGTGACCTCGAGATCGGCCGGGGTGAAGGTCGTGCCGAAATCGGTGAGGATCGACTTCACGAGCTCGGCAGCCTCCAGGGTGACGTTCGACCGGATACCGCTCGATATCTCGAACGTGCCATGGCGGCTGCCGCCGGAGAAGCCCGAGCGGATGCCGTACGTATAGCCCTTCCCCTCGCGCAGCTGCTGCGTCAGCCGCGAGGCGAAGCCGCCGCCGCCGAGGATGTAGTTGACCGCCGTCACGGGATAGAAATCGGCATCGGCGCGCGCCGGCGCAGGATAGCCGAACGCGAAGATCGACTGCTTCGCGCCGGGCAGGTCGTAGAAGTAGACCTTCGACACTGACGGGGCCTGAGGAGCGGGATACGCAGGGATCGATACGCTGCGCCGCTCCCACTTGGTGCCGAGGGCCTGAAGCGCGGCTTGCACGCGCGGCTGGTCCACGGCGCCGACGACGCGGAAGCTCGCGATGTTCGGCGCGAGGTTGGACGCATGGAAGCGCTTGAGGTCGTCCATGGTCAGCGCGGCAATCGATGTCTCCGTGCCGATCGGGCTCCGCGAATAGATGTGGCCTTCGCCGTACGTCGCGATATCGAACGCCCGCTCGGCGATCGTCGTGGCCTGCACCTTCCGGCTCTGGATCTCGCTGGTGATGGCGGCCTTCTGGAGCGCCAGCTCCTCCGCATCCCAGCGCGGCTCGAGCAGGATCTCCTCCACGAGATCGATCGTCCTTTCGAAGTTGCGCGCGAGGGTGCGGCCCGACACGACGACATGCTCGTCGCGCACGCCGATCGAGATGTCGGCGCCCAGGGATTTCAGCACGTTCTCGAGCTCCGCCGGTGTCCGCCGCGCGGTACCACGCATCAGCAACTCGGCGAGAAGATTCGCGGCGCCAGGCTTGTTGATGTCGTCGAGCAGCCGCCCGCCCTCGATCGCCAGCTCGAAGTTGGCCACCGGACGCTCCTCGTCCGTGATGCCGTGGGCCTCGAGTCCGTTCGCGAAAGCAGCCGTCCATACCGTCGGGACGACGACGCCCGGCCTGTCGCCGGACGGCGGCTCGACGGTGCGGTCGAAGCGCGACGGCGTGCGCGCGTACGTCGCCTTTGCGCTCGCATCGACGGCGGCTTCGGCGCCCTGCACGATCGCCTCCTCGACGATCCTGGCACGTGTGGATCCGTCGAGGGCGAGGTCTATTCGTCCCTTCGGCACGAAGCTCGTCGCGACGAAGGGCTTGCCCTTGATGTAGGTGCGGTAGACGCGCATCACGCCTGCGGCGG
>JANPKQ010000233.1:0-12577 GCA_031426115.1 Gemmatimonadaceae bacterium
TCCCGCGCGGCACTCCGATCCGCGCATCGTGTCCCTGTGGATGCGCACATTGTTCGGGGTGATTCGCGCCGAGCGCATCTCGCCGCCGGTCGCATCGAGGCTCCTCGCGTACGCGTCGGTGGCCCTGTACTCCGGATTGTCCGCTGCCGACATGGCGACACCGCCGCTCGCCGGTGTGCTGAACGACTTCCCCGACCTGCCCCGCGCCGTGCGTGGAGTGCAATACGATCCAACGCTCATCGCCGTAGCGGCGGAACGTGTCGTGCTCGACTCGCTGCTCCTCGACGCACTGCCTGCGACGCGGGGGTCGGTCTTCCATCTGGCGGACTCTGTCGAGCTGGCACGTACGGGCCGTGTCCCCGCCGCGATCCAGGCGCGGTCCCGGCAGCTCGGACAGGGCATCGGCGCTGCCATCGTGGCGTGGGCGCGGGCTGATGGCTTCGCCGGCACGCGCAACCGCCCCTATGCCCCGCCGGCGGGAGTGGGGCTCTGGGAGAACGATGCGCCCGGGAGCACGTACGCCGCGCGAAATCTTTCTGCGGCGAGTCAGTTCGTCGCGCTCGACAACCCGGCCAATGCGCTCCGCTCAGGAAATGTGGGTGACCGGGATCTCATCCTCGATCGTCCCAAACGCGCAGGGATCGCGACGCTTCCTGCGGTCAACATCGCCGGCGCGTCGGAGCCGTATTGGGCGGAGGTGCGCCCCTTTGTGCTGCGCCGGTGGGATGAGTGTGTGGTGCCGCCGCCACCGCCATACTCGACGGATACCGCGTCGGTGTTTTTTCGCGACGCGAGGCGTCTCGTCGAGACCGGGCGCGCCCTGACGCGGGAGCAGAGAACGATCGCCCTGTACTGGGCCGACAACGCGGGTGAATCCGGCACTCCGCCTGGTCACTGGATCGCGATCGCGAGTCAGGTCGCGATCCGGCACGACCTTCCTGCGGTCGACGCCGCACGGCTCATGATGCTCACGGCGATGGCGCAGGCCGACGCCTTCATCGCGTCGTGGGGATACAAGTACCGATACAACACCGTCCGACCGCGACCCTACGTCAGAAGCGTGATCGATCCGAGCTGGGAGCCACTCATTCCGACGCCGCCCTTCCCCGAATTCCCATCCGGTCATTCGACCCAATCAGCGGCGGCCGCGGCCGTGCTGTCCGCGGTCATCGGCGAGGTCGCATTCGACGATAGCAGCAGCCTGTCCATCGGTCACGATGTTCGGAGGTTCGGCTCATTTGCCGATGCCGCCGCGGAGGCAGGAATGTCACGGGTCTATGGCGGCATCCACTTTCCATTCGGCAACGAGGCCGGCCGCTCCCTCGGCCAGTGCGTCGGAGACCTGGTGATCGAGCGGCTGCACGGTCCGGCGAGGCCGTGATCGGAAGTCGCGCCACGGCGGTGGCGCTGGCCATGGCGATGTGTGTCGCAGCAGGCTGCCGTTCCGAAGCTCCCGTGACATGGCATGAGGAAGCCGGATACCGCTGGCGCGCGCTCGTCGTTCCGCAGGGCCGTGCCGGCTTCACGCGCATGCCTGCCTCGCGCACCGGCGTCCGCTTCGAGAACGCGATCAGCGACTCGGCGCTGCGCGGAAATCGCATCCTGGGTCAGGGCGCCGGCGTCGCGATCGGCGATGTCGACAACGACGGCCGGGCGGATGTCTTCCTCGCGCACAGCGAGGGGGGCAGCAGGCTCTATCGCAATCTTGGCAACTGGAAATTCGAGGACATCACGCGACGATCGGGCCTCGCCATGTCCGCGCGCCACGCCACGGGAACTGCGCTCGCGGACATCGACGGCGATCGTGATCTGGACCTGATCCTCCTCTCGACGACCGGCCCGAACGCGATATTCATCAACGATGGTCGCGGTGGGTTCACCGAGCATCGCGATCTCGGCATCGACACGGTGGGACGTGGCGGGACCACGGTGACCCTTGCCGACGTGGACGGTGACGCGGATCTCGATCTGTACGTCGCGAATTACAAGGCGTTCAGTCCCGCCGATTCGATCTCCCCGCAGTCGATGGCCTTCAACCAGCTCGTGCGTCAGGTAGCGCCCGGCCGCTTTGCCGTTCGGCCCGAATACGAGCGCGACTTCAAGCTGATCATGCGCGCCGATCTCGGCGGCATGTTCCTGACCATGCGGGCCGAGCCCGACCAGTTCTACCTGAACGCGGGCGGCCGGTTCACGGGCGTCCCCATTGCCTCCGACCGATTTCGTGATACGAGTGGACGACCGCTCGCCGCGGCGCCGGAGTCGTTCGCGCTCGGTGCGCGCTTCGCTGACCTCAATGGAGATCGCGCGCCCGACCTCTACGTGGCGAACGACTTCGAGGATCCGGATCTGCTCTTCTTCAACGACGGGCACGGGATCTTCCACCGCGCGACGTGGCGTGCCCAGCGGCAGACCAGCAACTCATCGATGGGGGTCGACATTGGCGATCTCGATGGAGACGCGCTGCCCGACCTCTTCGAAGTCGACATGCTCGCCAACGACTCTCGCCGGCTCAGGACGCAAATGCCGACGCACACCCCCGCGCCGAAGCGCCCGGGTGACCTCTCGAGCCAGCCCCAGCTCCAGCGGAACACCCTGTTCCTCAATCGAGGCGACGGCACCTTCGCGGAGGTCTCCGCGTTCGCCGGCGTCCAAGCGAGCGGTTGGTCCTGGTCGACGATGATGCTCGATGTCGATCTCGACGGGCACCAGGACATTCTCATCGCGACGGGGCATCTCTGGGACCTGATGGACGCGGATACCCAGGAGCGATTGCAAAACACGCTGACCGGCTACGACTGGCGGCGCCACCGATGGCAGTTTCCGCGCTTGGCCCTGCGCAACGTGGCGTTCCGGAATCTCGGCGATACGACGTTCGAGGACGTCAGCGAACGATGGGGCTTCGGCACGGAGGAGGACATCTCGCACACCATGGCCGCGGGCGACCTCGACGGCGACGGCGACCTCGATGTCGTCGTGAACCGGCTGGACTCGCCCGCGCTGCTGCTCCGCAATGATGCCTCGACAGCCCGTGTTGGAGTTCGGCTGATCGGTGATTCGATGAACACGCAGGGTGTCGGGGCGAAGGTGAGACTCTTCGCGGGGGCGGTTCCGCAGCAGGTGCGCGAGATCAGCGTCGGTGGCCTCTACATGTCGCACAGCGACTATCTCGCGAGCTTCGCCGCTGGCAGCGCTGACAGTCTCCGGGTCGTGGTCGACTGGCGCGATGGGCGCGTGACCGTGATCGAGGGGGCGCGGCCGAACCGACTGTACGAGATCACGACTCGCACTGCCACCGCGACCCAGACTCTCGCGCGTGGCGAAGGCCCGCGAGAGTCGCCGCTGTTCGAGGACGTCACCGCGGACCTCGCGGGCCACGCCCACCACGAGGACGTCTTCGATGACTGGCGCGGGCAATCGCTGCTGCCGAATGCGCTCTCGCAACTCGGCCCGGGCGTCGCCTGGTTCGACATCGATCGTGACGGTGACGAGGATCTGGTCATCGGCGCTGGCAGTGACGGCCGATTGGCTGTCTTCCCGAACGACCGGGGTCGTCTCACCGCAGCGGTCTCCCTGGCAGCACCCGCCACGGGTGACCTGACGACGGTGCTTGGCCTTGCCGCGAAGGGAGAGGTCCGGCTGCTCGCCGGTGTCTCGACATGGCAGGCCATGACGTCGCGCGAGCGGATGGACCAGCCGGCGGCCATCGGCTTTCGCGTCGCTCGCGGAAAGCTCGTCCCGACCGCCGACCCGCTGGTCGGGTCGACCGAATCCGCGGTCGGCCCTATGGCACTCGCTGATTACGATGGTGATGGGGACCTCGACCTGTTCGTCGGCGGGCGCGCGATTCCCATGCGCTATCCCGTGGCGGCGTCGTCCGGACTGTTTCGAAACGAGTCCGGCCGATTCGTTCTCGATACGCTCCAGACCGTGCACCTCCGGAACGTCGGGCTCGTGTCGGCAGCGCTTTTCGCTGATGTTGCCGGCGACGCTCGACCCGACCTCATCCTCGCCCGCGAATGGGGCTCGATTCTGCTGCTGGTGAACGAGGGCGGTGGGCGGTTTTCGCCGGCACCCCCGTCGTGGGGGCTATCGCGCTGGACAAGCCGGTGGAACGGTCTCGCAAGCGGAGACCTCGACGGGGATGGACGTCTGGATCTGGTGGCGACGAGCTGGGGCCGGAACACGGCGTTGCACGCCGACAGTGCGCGACCGCTGGCGATCGTGCATGGTCCGTTCGGGACCGGCGGAACCGAGCAGGCGCTGCTTGCACGGCACGATTCGCGTCTCGGCGCTCTCGCTCCACTGGCGAGCTTCGCCCAGATCCGGCGCGCGATTCCGGACGTGGTCGGACGCGTTGGGAACTTCGCAGCCTTCGCCGATGCAACAGTGGAGGAGATCCTTGGGCCGCTTGCAGGTGAGTCCCACCGGCTCGAGGTGGCCACGCTCGACCACATGGTCTTTCTCAACCGCGGCGATCACTTCGAGCCGCGTCCCCTTCCCGCTGAGGCCCAACTTGCCCCGGCATTCTACGCGGGTGTCGCGGACTTCGATGGCGACGGGGCGGACGACGTCTTCCTGGGTCAGAACTTTTCCCCGACCGCCGTGGGCACGCCGCGCTACGACGCCGGGCGGGGTCTGCTCCTTCTCGGTGACGGGAGCGGCGGTCTGCGTCCCATCGCGGCAGCGCGGTCCGGGATTGTGGTCTACGGTGACCAGCGCGGTGCCGCCTACGCCGATTTCGACCGGGACGGCCGCGTGGATCTCGTCGTGAGTCAGAATGGAGCGACGACCCGGCTCTTTCGGAATCGCGGGGCCCGCCCGGGGCTGCGCGTCCGCGTGCAGGGATCGGCGCTGAATCGCGATGCCATCGGTGCCCAGCTACGGGTCGTCTACGGGCAGCGCACGGGCCCGGTGCGCGAGATCCAGGCCGGCTCGGGCTACTGGTCACAGAATGGTGCGGTGCAGGTGTTCGGCCGCGCCGAGACGCCCACGTGGGTGGTGGTGCGCTGGCCCGGCGGCGGCGAGAGCCGGGTTGCGGTCCCCCCCGCGGCGCTCGAGGTCGTCGTCCGGCCACCGTAAGCACGGCGTCGGGGGGACCCAGGCAGCAGGCCCCAGGGATCGCAGCGGGCCGGCGAGTGGTTTTCACACGTTGACACCGTCAAAGACGAGCGCTAGTAGTAGCGGGGCGCCCGATTGCCTGACGCCCGGGGACGCGCGTCCCGAGGTGTTCAATGGCACGACTCGACGTGAGTGTGTTTTTCCAGGTGGCAGCGCTGGTGCTAATGAGCTCCGCCGCGTCCGCCCAGACGCCCCCGATGGAGACGGGAGGCATCGTGGGCGTCGTCGCCGATTCGGCAGGCGGTCTCATCGCCGCCGCTCAGGTCACGATCGCGGGCGTCCGGGGGCGGGCGGAAACCGGAGGCGACGGCGCGTTCCGCATGGCGGGGGTGCCCGCGGGAAGCCAGCTGCTCATCGCGCGCCGAATGGGCTTCCGCCCCGAGACCCTCGCCGTCGCGGTGCGCCAGGGAATCATCGCCGAGGTGAGCGTCCGCATGCGTGCAACAGCACAGCGGATGGCCGCCATCGTCGTCCATGCACGGAATTCCCGCCCCGTCGGGCGCCTTCGTGGGTTCGACGAACGTCGCGTTCAGGGGATCGGCCATTACTTCACGGCCGCCGACATCGAGCGCCGGAATCCGCTCGTCGTGACGGACCTGCTGCGAACGCTTCCGGGAGTGCGGATCAGTCCCCAGAACGGGCAACGTGTGGTCACGTTCCGTGGGCAGCGCTGTCCGCCGCTCGTATGGGTGGATGGCGCCCCGGCAACCGCAGGGTACCTCGACGTCGACATTTTTCTTCCGGGCTCGCTAGCCGGCATCGAGGTCTATCTGGGGCCGGCGACGGTCCCCGCGGCGCTCCAGTGGATGAGAGGTAAGAGCTCCTGCGGAGTGATCGCACTGTGGACGCAGATGCCGGAGCCGAGCGGGCGCCGCCGGGACACGCCGGTGACGGCGCAGGAGCTCGCCAACCTCATTGCCAACACGACCCTGTACATGGCCGACGGGGTCGACACCGCGGCGGTTGCCGATACGGCGCACCCCGTGCGACCCGTCTACCCCGATTCGCTCTTTCGAATCGGCGTCACGGGGCGGGCTGTCGTGGAGTTCGTCGTCGACACATCGGGCGTCCCCGACATGGATACGTTCGGCGTGGTGGCCACCACCGATCCGCGATTTGCCGAAGCGGTTCGCGTCGCCGTTCGGGATGCGCGCTTCGCGCCGGCCGTGCGGTCGGGGGTGCGCGTCCGGCAGCTCGTCCAGCTCCCGATCGCCTTTTCCCTTCCGGGGGTGGCGACGCCGCGGAGCCCGCCGCCGGGGAGCACGACGCCACGGGAGGCGCGAATGACCCGCGCCCCGGCTGCACGCGCCCCCGGCGCCGGGTAGCAACCCGAGGAAAATAGAATGTTCGAACGAGTCTACGCACGTCCAAAATGGCATGAATCGCTACTCGGTGCGGGCAGCCTCGCGAGCCTTGGCGTCCATGCCTTTGCGTGCGCAGCGCTGATCGTCGCGGGGGCCGATCCGGCGTCGATCGCAAGGGACGTAACGGAGGGAATCATTTTTTTCGCTCCGCTCCCGTCACCCACCGCCGGTCCGACGTCGCCCTCGGAGCAGCTTCGATACGTCGACCTCAGTAGCTCGGTGGGCGCGATGACCGCCGTGTCCGACCTTCACGTCGGTGCGCCCGCTCCTGCGCCTGCCGAGCAGTTGGAAGAAGCGCTGGGCGCCCGCGTCGAAACGCCGGCCAGCGTTTTCGAGCGTCCCGCCGACTCCGTCTACTTCGCCGAGCAGGTGGACAGCCCGGCCGCGTACGACGACCGGAGCGCGGCGCCGGTGTATCCCGATTCACTACAGCGGCTCGGCATCGAGGGATCGGTCATGGCGCGGTTCATCGTCGACACGACGGGTCGGGTCGAGATGTCGACGGTGCAACTGTTCGAATCGACGAACGTTCGGTTCACGCAGTCCGTGCTTGACGCACTTCCGCGGATGCTCTTCCGTCCGGCGGTGCTCAACGGCCAAACGGCGCGTCAGTTCGTCGAAGTCCCCTTCCGATTTCGCGTCGTCGCTGCCCGGGACACGGCGCGGACGCGTGACTCGACGGTAGTGCGGCCGCCGCGGTAACCGGCAGTTCCGTCCGGCCCGGGAGCGAACCGTCGCATAGACGCAACAGTTTCCAAGAGTGGTGCGGCCATCCGAAGACGCTGGGTTGATCGCGTCAGACGAGCGGTCTACCCATGGAGATGGCGCATTCGTCATCTCCCTCTTGCGGAATGGAGGTGCGGGGTATCACTATCGGGGTGATGCGCGGCCGGTCCCCAAACCGGCCACCTACCTGCATCTGCGCATCGCCCCTGGATTCCCCGCATCCGCCCGAGGGCCTCATGTCCAGTCACAGTTATCGTAGTCGTTGGTCGTTCGCGTTCTCCCTCCTTCTCCTCCCCACCCTCGCAGCAACCGCCCACGGCCAGGGTGCCGTGATCAGCGGACGCCTCACCGGCGAGCAAGGCAATCCGCTCGAGGTGGCAACGGTGTTCATCACCGAGATGAACATCGCCCAGCAGACCGATGCCAGTGGGCGGTATAGCATCACGATCCCTGCCGAGCGCGTCCGCTCCCAGGCCGTCGTGCTCCGCGCCCGCCGCATTGGTCACGTCGCGACCTCGCGGCCGATCACCGTCACCCCGGGCACGCAGACGCAGGACTTCGTGCTCAAGCTGGACATCAACCGCCTCTCCGACGTCGTCGTGACGGGCGTGTCTGCCGGCACCGAGCAGAAGAAGATGCCCTTCGCGGTTGCCACAGTGAATGCCGCGGACATGCCGGTCGCGTCGTCGAATGCCCTCAGCCAGCTCCAGGGCAAGGTGACCGGCGCGCAGATCGTCATGCCGAGCGGCCGTCCCGGCCAGGCGCCGGCGATCGTGCTCCGCGGACCGAAGTCGCTCAACGCCGACGGACGCCAGCAGGGTCCGCTCGTCATCGTTGACGGCATCATCCTCAACGGCGGCACCCAGGACATCAACCCGCTCGATATCGAGAGCATTGAAGTCGTGAAGGGCGCGGCCGGAGCGAGCCTCTACGGATCGCGTGCCGGCGCCGGCGTCATTCAGATCACCACCAAGTCCTCGGCGAACGGCTCCCCGGGCGTGCGGTTCAACGTCCGTAACGAGGTCGGCTTCAGCGACATTCAGGGTGAATATCCGCAGGCGCAGAGAACTTCCCTGCGCCAGGATGAGACGGGTCGACGGTTCTGCGTGGTGGTGACCGGCCTCCCCGCCTGCTCCCGCACGGTGGACTTCGCCGAGGAAGCGCTCCGAATCAACGAGAATGGCGGTGAGTTCGCGCTCCCCGCTGCGAACTTCGACCGCGATTTCGGCATTGGAAAGGTCGCGACCATTCGCGAGCTCAAAGGCCTTTTCCAGGTCAATCAGTGGCCCACTCGCTATAACCCGATCGCCCAGGCCGTCTCGGAGGGGCTGTACAACAACATCAATGCCGACATGCGCGGCAAGTTCGGGAATACCGGCTTCTTCGTCAGCGGATCGCACCAGATCGAGCAAGGCGCCATTGAGTTCCTCGATGGAGATCGTCGCAGCACGCTGCGACTCAACGTTGACCAGCGCATCGGTGAGGCGTGGACGGTAGCGTTCAACTCGAGCTACGCGCGCCGCAAGACGTATCCTGACGGCGAATTCTTCCGCCTCACACGTGTACCCGCCGGCGCGAACATTCTCCAGCGCGACAAGTTCGGCCGCCTCCTGGTCCGCACCAGTCCTTTGGACGGTGGCATTCAGAACGAGAACCCGCTGTACACCAACTCGGCTCCGTACAGCATCGGGAACAACGACCGCTTCCTCGGGTCCGTGACGACGCGCTACACGCCCTTCGCCTGGCTCGACTTCGATGCCAGCGCGGCGATGGATCGCAGTCGCTCGGACAACTTCTTCCAGCGTGATCGTGGCTATCGCGTGACGAGCAGCAGCAACACGCTCCCCCGCGGCAACATTACGGCCGGGTCGGGCGCCGGGCTGTCGTACAACATGGCGGCGGGCGCTACGGCGCGGAAAGACTTCCGCACTGATCTGCTTACGCGTTACAACGTTCGCTACACCTACGAGCAGCAGGACAACACAAGCGTGAGCGCCTCGGGTACCACGCTGGCCGTTCCCGGCCTGCGCGATCTCGGCAACGCCACGGAGAACCCCGCCGTCGGATCGGGTGAGTCCACCGTCCGCGCCATGGGCGTCTCCGGCTCGGTAAACCTCGAGTTCAAGGAGCGCTACATTGTCGACGCCCTCTATCGCGTCGATGGGAGCTCGCTCTTCGGAGCGAACAACCGGTGGGCCGACTATCAGCGCGGCTCCGTCGCCTGGATTGTCTCCGACGAACCCTTCTGGCCCCTCGTTGATCAGATCAACGTCCTCAAGTTCCGCGGATCCGTCGGCACTGCAGGCGGCCGTCCGAGCTTCGCGGCGCAGTACGAAACGTTCAACATCGGCACCGGCGGGCTCGTCAGCGCCGATCGTCTCGGCAACAAGGATCTGCGTCCCGAAGTCACCACCGAGACCGAATGGGGCGTCGACGCTGAACTTTTCAGCAAGTACGGCGTGAACATCACCTACGCCCGCGCAATCACGAAGGACCAGATCTTCCCGGTACCGCCTTCGGTGTCGTCCGGCTTTGCGAATCAGTGGAAGAACGCCGGAACGCTCGACAGCAAGACGTGGGAAGTCGGACTCAACCTCCCCCTCGTCACCACGCGGGACATCACGTGGTCGTCGCGCCTCGGCTACGACCGCACCCGGACGTTCATCACCGAGCTCGGCGTGCCGGAGTTCAACGAAGCCACGGCGAGCCAAACGCTCAAATACCGCGTCGGAGAGCAGATCGGTTCGATCTACGGCAAGAAGTTCGTCACGAACTGCCGTCAGCTTCCGACCGACTTTCAGGCGCGGTGCGGCCCTGGCCAGGAATGGCAGCGCAACAGCGAGGGCTATGTCGTGTGGGTCGGCCAGGGCAACACCCCCGGCGACGGCATCACGAAGAACCTCTGGCAGGCATATCGACCCGGTTGCGTGAACCCAACGACCACTGCACAGATTCAGACCCAGGGCGAAGTCAACTGCCGCAACGCAGGTGGCCAGATCAACAGCCCGTGGGGCATCAAGGACACGAACTGGGGCATGCTGACGGTCATGCGCGACTCGACCGGCAACGCCGCTCTCCAGAAGCTCGGCAACACGCTTCCTGACTACCGCCTCACGATGTCGCAGAACTTCCAGTGGAAGAAGGTCACTCTCTACGGCCTTCTCGATCGCTCGGTCGGGAACAGCCTGTTCAACCAGGAGCTCCACTGGTCGCTCGGAGACTTCAACGTCCGAGAGGAAGACCAGGATGGCAAGACGGTTGAGACCGCCAAGCCGCTTGGCTACTACTGGCGCGGCGTGCCCCCCGAAGGCCCGTCCTCGGGCGTGGGTGGCTTCTATGACGTCCTCGGCAGCAACAGCCACACCGTCCAGGACGGGTCATATACCAAGCTGCGTGAGGTGAGCCTCTCGTACGACATTGGCAAGATTCGTGGGCTGGCCGTTGGGGACTGGAGCATGACCCTGACGGGCAAGAACCTCTACACCTGGACCAGCTTTGTCGGTTGGGACCCGGAAGTCGGCAGCGGTGGCGGAACGCTCGGGAGCGCAGCGGTCACGGCAGTCGCAGCGTTCCAGTACCCGCCCCGCCGCACCTTCACTTTTACACTCAACTCACGCTTCTAGATGCCACGCGTTTATATGAAGACGACGGCGAGGCTGCTCACCGCAGCTCTCGTCGTCGCGACGGTCGGCGCGTGCAAGGACGCGCTTGTTGCCGAGAACCTTTCCAACCCGGACGTCACGAGAGTTTTCGCGACGCCAGCAGCCGTTGAGCAGACCATCGGCACGGGCTATCAGGCGTGCCGCAATGCCACGCTTGGGACGGGCGGTCTCCAACCCCAGATCTCGACCCTTTCCCTCGAGGCGTACTCGGGGCTGAACAACTTCGAGATGGGTCCGCGCGTCGGCATCCCACGCAACCCCATCGGAAACTCCCTCAGCAGCGCGTCGATCTTCGGCGAGTTCAGCTCTCTCTCGCGCGCGGGGCGGCTCGCCGTAAACGCCGTGAACGCGCTCGACCAGCTTCGCGAGGATGATCCATCGCCGCTAGACGGCGTTCTCGGGGAGCCCGCACGGGACCTTCGCGCACGCTCATTCGGCTTCTTCGCCATCGGGTGCAACTCGGCGTGGCTGGCCCTGTACTACGACTCGGCGGGCGTCGTCAAGCCCGGCATGGCGACCGAAGAGATTCCGCCGCTGAGCGGATACAAGGCCGTCATGGACACTGCGATCATGATGCTCGACAGCGCGATCGCGATCGCCAATCAGACGACGACGGTCACCGGGGCGGCATTCCGGACACCTTCGGCCTGGCTCGGTGGCAGGGAGTATTCGCGCGACGAGTTCATTCGCGTCGTCCGGTCCATGCGCGCCCGGTTCAGGGCGGGTGTTGCCCGTACACCGGCTGAGCGCCTCGCCGTCGACTGGCCCGCAGTCATTGCAGATGCCGAGAACGGCATCCTCGGAGATTTCCGGGTGAACGTCGGCAACAACACTGGCTGGAACGCTGGCTATTACAGCACCCAGATTTATCAGGATGGCCGGACGTGGGGGCAGATGTCGCTAATGTACTACGGAATGGCGGACACATCGCGGTCGTATGACGCATGGCTCAGTGTCAAGCTCGCGGACCGCTCGCCATTCCTCGTGCTGACGCCTGACAAGCGCTGGCCGTCGGGCAATACCCGTACTGCACAGGTGGCGGCTTCGATCGCACCACCGGGCAACAGCTACAATCATTTCCCCTACATCGCTGCGGCCTCGGACGATGCCGTGGACGGGACGTGGGGCTGGTCCTACTACCAGCATAACCGCAGCCGCGCGCTGCGCTTCAACTCGCCGACGAACTCTGGTGATTATCCGGAGTTCATGAAGCCGGAGCTCGACCTGCTCGCCGCGGAGGGCTATTTCCGAACGAACAACTTTGCGAAGGCGGCGGAAAAGATCGATCTGTCACGCGTGGGCCGTGGCGGTCTGCCGGGTCTCGTCGCGAACGGTGTCCTCGATGCCACGACCTTGGTTCCGGGCGGTGCGGCGTGCGTTCCGCGGGTGCCCACCGCACCGGCCTTTACCTCGACGTTATGTGGCAACATGTTCGAGGCGCTCAAGTACGAGAAGCGGATGGAGACCGCCTACACGAGCGTTGCACGCTGGTGGATTGACGGTCGCGGCTGGGGTGATCTCGTCGAGGGGACCGCGATTCATTACCCGGTTCCGCGCCAGGAGATGAACGCCAGGCAGAAGCAGCCCTATCCGCTGGGTGGTATCGGCGGTCAGGGTGGTGCGGCTCGCGGAACCTACGGGTTCTAGCTGGCCGTGCGGAGCACGCATCGGTGGGTCGGGGTTTCTCTGCTGCTCGTGATTTCCGGC
>JANPKQ010000234.1:0-24510 GCA_031426115.1 Gemmatimonadaceae bacterium
CGCCGGGGGGCGGCTGGATGACACCCCCCGGGGCGGGTCTCTGCGGTGTGGGGCCCCGCCCCCGCCCCCCCCCCTTCTCATCTCACGACCCGGGCGATGCTTACGCTTCGACGTACGCGTCGGTCGGCAGGCAGGAGCAGACGAGGTTGCGGTCGCCGTAGGCGCTCTCGATCCGCCCCACCGTCGGCCAGAACTTTCGCTCCCGAATCCACCGCACCGGAAATGCGGCCCGTTCCCGCGAGTAGCTGCGGTCCCACCCGTCCGAGATGACTGTCTCGAGCGTGTGCGGCGCGTGCTTGAGCGGATTATCCTCCCGATCGAGCGTGCCCGCCTCGATCTCCCGCACCTCATCCCGGATCGCGATCAGTGCGTCGCAGAACCGGTCGATCTCCTCCTTCGGCTCGCTCTCCGTCGGCTCGACCATCAGCGTGCCGGCGACCGGGAAGGAAACCGTCGGTGCGTGAAAGCCATAGTCCATGAGCCGCTTTGCGATGTCCTCGACCTCGACCCCCGCCGACGCCTTCAGCGGCCGCGTGTCGAGAATGCACTCGTGCGCGACCCGGCCATGGGTGCCCTTGTACAACACGGGATAGTGTCCCTCGAGCCGCTTCGCGATGTAATTCGCGTTGAGGATCGCGACCTTTGTAGCGTACGTCAGCCCTTCGCCGCCCATCATCTTGATGTACATGTACGAGATGGGCAGGATGCTCGCGCTTCCCCATGGTGCCGCGGACACGGCACCGACGGCCTGCTCGCCGCCGACCTTTACCACGGGGTGCCCCGGGAGAAAGGGCACGAGGTGCGCCGCGACGCCGATCGGACCCATGCCCGGACCGCCGCCGCCGTGCGGAATGCAGAACGTCTTGTGCAGGTTGAGGTGGCAGACATCGGCGCCGATGTCGCCCGGGCGGACAAGGCCGACCATCGCGTTCATGTTCGCGCCGTCCATGTACACCTGTCCGCCGTTCGCGTGCACGATGTCGCAGATTTCGCGGATCCCTTCCTCGAACACGCCGTGCGTCGACGGGTACGTCACCATCAGCGCCGCGAGGTCGGAGCGATGCGCCTCGGCCTTCGCGCGGAGATCCGCGATATCGATGTTCCCGCGAGCGTCCGTCTTCACGACGACGACCTTCATCCCGGCCATCACCGCACTGGCCGGATTCGTTCCATGCGCCGACTGCGGCGTCAGGCAGATGTTGCGGTGGCTCTCGCCACGCGATTCGTGATAGCGGCTGATGACGAGGAGTCCGGCATACTCACCCTGCGAGCCAGCGTTCGGCTGCAGCGACACCCCGGCGAAGCCGGTGATCTCCGCAAGATCGCGCTCGAGCTCATAGAACATCGCGCGATAGCCTGCCGTCTGCTCGGACGGTGCAAAGGGGTGCAGCGCGCCGAACTCGGCCCACGTCACCGGGATCATCTCGGCCGTGGCATTGAGCTTCATCGTGCACGAGCCGAGCGGGATCATTGAATGCGTCAGCGACAGGTCGCGTGATTCGAGTCGCCGCATGTAGCGCAGCATCTCTGTCTCGGAGTGATGGCTCGAGAATACCGGATGCGTCATGAACGCCGTCGTGCGCGCCGCGGGCCCGGCGATGCGTGGATCGGCGCCTTCCTCCACTTCCTCGTAGCTGAAGCCAGCCTCCTCCCCGCTGTTGAACACCGTCCAGAGGTCCACGATGTCCTTCGGCGTCGTCGTCTCGCCGAGCGAGAGCCCGATCGTCGTGTCGCCGATCATTCGAACGTTGATCTTGCGGCGCGCTGCCTGGCCGACCACCTGGCCGGCCCCGCGTCCGGTGAGCTCGACCCGAATGGTGTCGAAATACTGATCGTGCTCGACGCGATGCCCGAGACGTTCGAGTCCCGCCGCGAGCGTCACCGCACGCCGATGAATGCGCTCGGCGATCCGCTTCAGTCCTCGCGGACCGTGCCAGACGGCGTACATGGATGCCATCACCGCCAGCAAGACCTGCGCAGTGCAGACATTGCTCGTCGCTTTTTCGCGCCGGATGTGCTGCTCGCGCGTCTGGAGCGCCATGCGGAGCGCCGGTTTCCCGTTCGCATCGCGGGAGACGCCGATGATGCGTCCTGGCATCGTCCGCTTGAACGCATCGCGCGTTGCAAAGAATGCGGCGTGCGGTCCACCGAACCCCATTGGCACGCCGAAGCGCTGCGCGCTGCCGACGGCGATGTCGGCGCCCCACTCCCCGGGCGGCGCCAGCAGCGTCAGGGCGAGCAGGTCCGTCGCCACGGTGACGAGCCCTCCCGCCGCGTGCACGCGCTCGCACAGCTCCTGATAGTCGTGCACGGCCCCGTCGGTCGCCGGATACTGGACGAGCGCACCGAACGTCTCCCCGCCGAACGCGAACGTCCGGTGATCCCCGACGACGACCGTGATCCCGCGCGCTCGCGCGCGCGTCTGCACGACATCGATCGTCTGCGGATGACACAGCTCGGAGACGAAGTACACTTCCTTGCCCGGCTTCCCGACGGTGCCGTAGCTCATCGCCATGGCTTCCGCGGCTGACGTCCCTTCATCGAGCAGCGACGCGTTGGCGATCTCGAGCCCCGTGAGGTCGATGACCGCCGTCTGGAAGTTGAGGAGCGCTTCGAGGCGGCCCTGCGCGATCTCGGCCTGGTACGGCGTATACGCGGTGTACCAACCGGGATTCTCGAGGATGTTTCGCTGGACGACGGGCGGAACGATCGTGTCGTAGTAGCCCATGCCGATGTACGAGCGGAAGATCTGGTTCTTCGACGCGATCTGCCGGATCCTGGCGAGCGCCTCGTGCTCACTCATCGGCACTCCCGTGCCAAGTCGCCCGCGATACCGAATCGGGCCCGGGATCGTGGCATCGATGAGCTCATCGAGCGTCGCGTGGCCAAGGGTCGCGAGCATCTCGCGGATGTCACCTTCCGCCGGGCCGATATGGCGCGGGATGAAGTTGTCATCCGTCATCTGCATGTCCGGAATCGTCGTGGTCATGTAAGTCCTCGGAGCCGTCGCGGTTGACGCTCGGTGAGCCGGAAGTGAATTCGGTCGCGGGGGCGCGACATGGGAAGAACGCGCATCGGCAGCCGGCCGATCCAGCCACCGTCCTTGCGTCCATGCGCTGCCCGGGTAGCAATTTAGGCTATGGAGCAAGGGCGCACATTGTCAGCCGGCGCCGCACGCTGGCGAACGCTGGTCTCCCGTCCCGCGGACGGGGCCGAGAACATGGCCACCGACGAGGCCCTCCTCGAGCGCGCCCGCACGAGCGGCGAGTGCGTGATGCGGCTCTACCAGTGGGCCCGCCCGACGCTGTCGCTCGGCCGCAACCAGACCGCCCGCGGGCAGTACGACCTCTGCCGGGCGCGGGAGCTCGGCGTGGATTTCGTTCGACGCCCGACCGGGGGACGCGCCGTTCTCCATCACCGGGAGCTGACGTATAGCGTCACAGGACCGGCGTCGCAGCTCGGCTCGCTCCGCGAATCGTATGCACGCGTCAACCGCCTCCTCGTCGCAGCCCTGCGCCGTCTCGGCGTCATGGCAGCTGTCGCCCCCGGACGGGGACGGGCCCCGGCGCCCGGCCTCTCGCCGTGCTTCGATAGTCCGGGACAAGGGGAGCTCGTGCTTGGCGAGCGGAAGCTGGTGGGGAGCGCCCAGTGGCGCGACGACGGTGCCTTCCTCCAGCACGGCTCCATCCTCGTCGATGATGACCAGGCCCTGGCAAGCCAGCTCCTCCGGTCGCCGGGCGCCCCGCCGCCGCCCTCCGCGACCCTTCGGGACGCACTGGGGCACGCGCCAGAGCTCGGCGAGCTCGCGGCTGCCCTCAGTGATGCGCTCGTGACCCTGGAGGACGCGGAGGCGTCTCCGTTGGTGGTGGATGATGCCCTTCAGCACCGCGTTGCCGAAGCACGTGTACGATTCGTCGATGACCACTGGACCTGGCGTCGCTGAAACGCGTCGCACCGCCGTCCCCGCCCTGCACCCATCCTGACCATGCGCATTGCACTGTTGCCCGCTGTCGCCCTTCTCCTTCTCGCATGCGATCGCGACAGCGACCCAGGCGACGGCGCAGCGACCGGCGGAACACTCATCATTGTCACGGCAGCCGAGGCAGGAACCCTGCTGCCGCCACTCGTCGATGATGTCCAGGGAAAGCAGGTGACCGACCAGGTCTTCGAGGGGCTCGCGGCGATCGGGACCGCGATCAACACAGTGGGCGACGAAGGCTTCACGCCTCGCCTCGCGCAGCGGTGGGACTGGGCACCCGACTCGCTGTCGATCGCGTTCCACATCGACCCCAGGGCGCGCTGGCACGATGGCGTCCCGGTGCGCGCTTCGGACGTGCGATTCTCCCACCAGGTCTACACGGACCCCGTCGTGGCATCGCCGCACGCCGCGGTCATGTCCACCGTCGACTCGATCACTGTCCGCGATTCACTGACGGCCGTTGCGTGGTTCAACCGGCGCACACCGGAGCAGTTCTTCGAGGTCACCCACCAGCTGCAAATCATCCCCCAGCACCTGCTCAAGGACGTCCCGCGGAACGCGCTCGGCACGTCGGCGTTCTCGCGGAATCCGGTCGGCTCGGGGCGCTTCCGCTTCGCCCGCTGGACGCCGGGCGCGAGGATCGAGGTCGTGGCCGACACCGGGCACTATCGCGGCCGCGCGAAGCTCGACCGGGTCATCTGGGATCGCGCGCCAGATCCCACCGCGGCGGCCACGAAGCTGCTCGCCGGCGAGGCGGACTTCTACGAGGCCCTGCGCCGCGAGCACGTCCCGGACGTCGAGAAGAACCCGCAGCTCCGCACGCTTCGATATCCGCAGCTCGCGTACGGATTCGTCGGCTTCAACATGCGCGACCCGCTGTTCGCGAACCGCGAGCTCCGCCGCGCTCTCACGATGGCTGTCGATCGCCAGCGCCTCGTGCGCAGCGTCTTCGACTCGATGGCGCCCACGGCGCTCGGCCCCTTCGCGCGAGCCCTGTCCACCGCCGATACGACCATCCCGCAGCTCGCATATGACACGGTTCGCGCGCGCGCGATCCTCGACTCGCTGGGGTGGCGCGACGCGAACGGCGATGGCACCCGCGAACGGGCCGGCAAGCCGCTGCGATTCCGGCTGCTCGTTCCAACGACCAGTTCCTTCCGGATGCGCATGAGCCTCCTCCTGCAGGAGGAGCTGCGCCGTGTCGGCGCCGATGTCGAGCTCGACCAGGTGGACATCAACACCATGAGCGAGCGGCAGGACGCAGGCCGCTTCCAGACGAACTTCGGCGTGTGGAACATGGACCCCAGCCCGGGCGGCCTGCGACAGACATTCACCAGCGCCGGCGCCACGCGCGGTGGATACAACTACGGCCACTACCGGAATCCCGTCTTCGATGCCCTGGTCGATAGCGGAATGACAGCCATGGATCCAGCGCGCTCGCGCGCGTATTTCAGTCGCGCCTACGCGACGCTGATCCAGGATGCGCCCGCCATCTTCCTGTACGAGCTGCAGGGCCTCGCGGGCGCCCACCGCCGACTCACCATCACCGGCATGCGTCCCGACGCGTGGTGGGCCGCTCTCGCCGACTGGACGATCGCGCCCGATCAGCGCATCGATCGCGACCGCATCGGGCTCCGCTCCGCGCCAGACTGAGCCGTGCGGGCGTACCTCGCCCGGCGTCTCGCCCAGGGGCTTGTCGTCATCGCGATCGTGGCTACCGCCACCTTCGCACTGGTCCGACTTGCCCCGGGCGATCCCTTTGCGGGCACGCTCGATGGACCGTCGGTGCCGCAGGAGATCCGTGATGCGTGGCGGGCCCGGTACGCCTTCGACCGCCCGCTTCCGGAGCAGTACCGACGCTACCTCACCAACATCGTGCGCGGCGACTTCGGCTACTCGACCTCCCAGCGACGGCCCGTCCGCGACGCCATCGCCGTCGCGCTCCCGAGAACGCTGCTCCTCATGGCCGTCGCTCTCGCGGCGAGCTTCGCGGCGGGTATCGCACTCGGCGTCTTCCAGGCCCGGCGGCGAAACTCGTTCGCCGACCGCGCCGCGGGCGCCGCCACGCTGACGTTCTACTCGATGCCGGATTTCTGGCTGGCGCTCATGATGATGCTGACGTTCGCCTACTGGATCCCGATCTTCCCGGTCACCGGCATGACCGACCCCGTCATGTACGACTACTGGCCGATGTGGCGGCAGTGGCTGGACCGCCTGCACCATCTCGTGCTGCCGGCGACGACGCTGACGCTGCTCTCGACCGCCGTCATTGCGCGCTATCAGCGCGCGTCAATGCTCGACATCGTCCACGACGACTTCGTGCGCACCGCGCGCGCAAAGGGACTCGACGAGGATGGCGTCATCCACCGGCATGCGCTCCGCAACGCGCTGCTCCCGATCATTACCCTCTTCGGTCTGTCCTTCCCAGCCCTGCTCGGCGGCGCTGTCTTCGTCGAGCGGATTTTCTCGTGGCCCGGGATGGGCCTGCTCACCGTCGGCGCGATCCTCCAGCGCGACTATCACCTCGTCACCGCGTCGGTCATCGTCGGGAGCGTCATGGTCGTCGCCGGCAGCCTCGTGGCCGACCTTCTGTACGCGATCGCCGACCCTCGCCTGCGCCGCGCCTGACATGCGCCCAGTCGCCGTCGCGTGGGTAGTGCCGGTGCTCGTCATCGCTGCGCTGAGCCTGCTCGCGCGCCCCTCGTCTGCTCCGCCGGATGCCGCTGGCCCATGGCGCATGGCGTTTCGTCGCTTCGGTCGCAACAGGGGCGCACGTGTCGCGCTCGCGGTCATCGTCGCGCTGTACGTCATCGCCGCGCTCGCCCCGATCCTCGCGCCGTATCCGCCCAACGCGACGATCGACATGATCCGGATGACCGGACGACCCCCCTCGATGACGAACCTGCTCGGAACCGACCTGACGAGCCGCGACGTCCTGAGCCGAATCATCCACGGGGCGCGGATCTCCCTCTCCATCGGCCTGCTCGCGGTGCTCCTGTCGATGACCGTGGGAACGCTCTACGGGGCGGTGGCCGGGTTCGTCGGCGGCGTCACCGACACGGTCATGATGCGCATCATCGATGCGCTGCTCTCCGTGCCGCGCATCCTGATGCTCATCGCCGTCACCGCGCTGTGGGACCGGCTGTCGCTTCCCGCGCTGGTGATGCTCATCGGTCTCACCGGCTGGTTCGGGGTGAGCCGCATTGTGCGCGGCCAGGTCATGGCACTGTCCACGCGCGAATTCGTCATCGCGGCCCGCTCGCTTGGCGCTGGGGGAGGGCGCGTCCTCGCGCGCCACATTCTTCCCAACATCCTGTCGCCGGTCATCGTCGCGGCCACACTCGGTGTCAGCAACGTCATCATCCTCGAGACCGGGCTGTCCTACCTCGGACTCGGCGTCCAGCCCCCGCAGGCGAGCTGGGGGAGCATCATTCTCGACGGCGCCGAGGGCGTCAGCGCAGCGTGG
This sequence comes from Gemmatimonadaceae bacterium, assembly GCA_031426115.1. Lineage (GTDB taxonomy): Bacteria > Gemmatimonadota > Gemmatimonadetes > Gemmatimonadales > Gemmatimonadaceae > JANPKQ01. The sequence continues at coordinate 7,446 of JANPKQ010000234.1, forward strand.
TGGATCTCGCTGTTCCCCGGGCTGGCAATCGTCATGACGGTCATGGCGTTCAACATCGTCGGGGACGCGCTGCGTGATGCGCTCGATCCTCGGTGATGATCGCGCTTGAGCTTCCCCGCGTCGGTCGTCACCTTTGGCGTCGGTGACCAGCATCCCCCTCCTCTCGATCGCCAACCTGCGGACGTATTTCCATACGTCGGCGGGAATCGCCCGCGCGGTCGATGGCGTTTCCTTCGATATCGCGAGAGGAGAGACGCTCGGCCTCGTCGGTGAGTCGGGGTGCGGCAAGTCGGTGACTGGATTCTCCATCCTGCGGCTCATCCGACCGCCCGGTCGGATCGAGGCGGGCAGCGCGATTGCCCTCGATGGCGAGGATCTCCTTGCCCTCGATGACGAGCACATTCGCGCGATACGCGGCAACCGCGTCAGCCTCATCTTCCAGGAACCGATGACCGCGCTGAACCCCGTCTTTACCGTCGGGGATCAGGTCGCGGAGGTCGCGCGCATTCATGCGGGCGCGTCGCGCAAGGACGCGTGGACTCGCGCGGTGGAGATGCTGACGCTCGTCGGTATCCCCGACCCTGCCGAACGGGCGCATGAGTATCCGCACCAGCTGTCAGGAGGCATGCGTCAGCGCGTGCTCATCGCGATGGCGCTCGTGATGAACCCGGCACTCATTATTGCCGACGAGCCGACGACGGCGCTCGATGTCACGATCCAGGCGCAGATCCTCGAGTTGCTCGCCGATCTTCAGCAGCGGCTCGGGACATCGATCCTTCTCATCACGCACGACCTGGGCGTCATCGCCGAGATGGCGTCGCGGGTCGTCGTCATGTACGCGGGCGAAGTCGTCGAGGAAGCCGCGGTCCGGACCCTGTTCGCCAGCGCGCATCACCCGTATGCCGAAGGACTGCTCGCCGCAATGCCGCGGGTGGGGCGTGTGCGTGAGCGCCTGACTGTCATCCCCGGCACCGTTCCCCCGCCGACGGCGTGGCCACCGGGGTGCCGTTTTCATGACCGGTGTCCGTACGCATGGGAACGCTGCCTCCGCGAGCATCCACCGCTCTACGACATCGCGCCCGGCCACACGTCGCGCTGTCACCTCGCCGACGAGCCGGAGCGCCGCGCGCACCCACATCCGCCGCTCGTCGTGCGGGACGCACCCGGATGAGCGCCGGTCCGCTCGTGCCCCCGGCCGCGCACGCACCAGCGACAGCGTCGCGGGGCCCGCTGCTCTCCGTTCGTGATCTCGCGAAGCATTTTCCGATTCACACCGGCCTCTTTCGGCGGGCGACGGGCGCTGTCCGCGCCGTTGACGGCGTCTCCTTCGACGTCGCGCGGGGCGAGACACTGGCGGTCGTCGGCGAGTCCGGATGTGGCAAGACGACGACGGGTCGGTCGATCCTTCGCCTCATCGAGCCGACGGGCGGCTCGGTGCACTTCGACGGCGTGGATGTGCTCTCCCTCGATCGCGGGCGACTGCGCGCGCTGCGCCGCCAGATGCAGATCATCTTCCAGGATCCGTTCTCCTCCCTCAACCCGCGCATGTCGATCGGCGCGATCGTGCGGGAAGGGCTCACGATTCACCGCCTGGCAGAGGGCGCGGCGGCGGATGGGCGGGTGCGGCAGCTGCTCGAGGAAGTCGGCCTGCGACCCGAGTACGCCTCGCGCTATCCGCACGAATTCTCGGGCGGGCAGCGGCAGCGCGTCGGCATCGCACGGGCTCTCTCGGTGGAGCCCAGCTTCATCGTCTGCGACGAGCCCGTCTCTGCGCTCGACGTGTCCGTGCAGGCGCAGGTGATCAACCTCCTCCAGGATCTGCAGCGGGACCGAGGGCTCACCTACCTCTTCATCGCGCACGACCTGTCCGTCGTCGAGCACATGGCGGACCGCGTTGCCGTGATGTATCTCGGACGCATCGTCGAGCTTGCGCCCGCGGCGGATCTCTACCGCGAGCCCCTGATGCCGTACACCCAGGCGTTGCTGTCCGCCGTCCCGGTGCCGGATCCGACACGCAAGCGGAAGCGGATCGTGCTCACCGGGGACGTCCCCTCACCCGCCAACCCGCCGCCCGGGTGCGTCTTCCATCCGCGCTGCCACCACCCGCGCCGCGACGTCGCCTGCACGCGCATCGTCCCGCCCCTCGAGGAGAAGGCGCCGGGGCACTGGGCGGCGTGCATCAAGCAGCCGCCGACGATCGTGAGCGAGGCGGCCCAGCGCGAGGCGGGCGGCACGACGCCCGTCGAGCGCTACATGCCGGTCAGCGCGCTCTCCCCGACGGACTGAGCCCGAGCAACGGGCGCTACGGCCAGTTGAAGATGCTCGAGGGCACGAACCGCTCGCGGCTCCGCGCGACGTCACGCGGTTCCTTCCAGAAGATGCGCGTGAGGTTGCTGCTGCTGAGGCGCAGTTCCCACCCCGCGTGCTCGTCAGCTGACAGCGGGTATGCCACGTCGATTCTCCAGAGACGCCGCGACCGCGCGGGCAGGTGCGCGAGCAGTCCCACGCCAACGCCGTAGCGGACGGGCGTATCGATGCCGAACGGCACATCACCCGCCCACATCTTCCCCGCGTCGCCGAACAACGCGAAGCCGAGATCCGCGGTTCTCCCCATCGACCGCCAGCTCCACCGCTCCTCCGCGCGAATCACTCCGCGCTGCGCCCCGGTGACGCGCGAATCGCGATAGCCGCGCACGCCGCCGTCGAGGTCTCCGAAATGCAGCTGGTACGGGGTTCGATGCTCCCACCCACCGCTGTACTCGAACGACGTGATCAGTGTGTGGCCGGGGGCGTACTTGATATACGATGCGGCGCGACCACTCCCGAGAATCCCGTCCCACTGGTTCTCGTCGTAGTTCTGGCGGCCTTCCCCGAGGAACTGGAGGCCGAGGAACGTGTTGCGGTGGCTCCACCCAGCGTACAGGTCCGCCGCGACGAAAATGTCATCGTCCGTCGAGCCGAGCACCGAGAGACTGCGTCCGGCGAGCAGCCCGAGCTGGAACCCGCGGCGAAGATCCTGGGTCGCTGTCAACGCATCGAATCCCGACACGCGGACGAAGCGAATGTTACGCACGCCCCACAGCGCGTTGAGCCGAGCCGTGCGATGAATCGCGTACCGCCCGAGGAGAGCCACCGACGTGTCCGGCACCAGCCCATTGTTGGTGATGAGCACCGGATCGCCCTCCGGAAGCTCGCGTTCCCGGGAGAGCGAGGCGCCGAAGAGGCTGAGCCGCCCGGGCTCGCCGATCCGGACGATGCCGCCGATGTCGGCATAGTTGCGGCGTAACTGCAGCGCCGGCCCGTCCACTCGCTCTCGAATGAAACGGAAATAGTTGTTGCTCTCGCCGCCCGAGATCCGCCACGCCGTGCGCTGGAGGTCCGTGAGGAAAGGATGTGTCGCCTGCATCCCCCACTCTTCCCCCAGCGGCCGTCGGGCGCCTTCGATCATGAGCTGGTACGGTCGTCCGAAGAGCTGATAGTCGATGAACCGCCCAGCATACGTATCGCGGTAGAACTGCCCGTCCTTCCACTCTGCCGACACGAGGACGCCTTCCCCCATCGTGTTTCCATCACCGACCTTGAGGCGCGACACGAACGGGCTCGAGTTCCGCGCGCCGGCCGCCCCGAGCACCGAGAACTCATCGATGGTGATGACGTGGAGGCGAACACCGCCTGCGCCATCGGGCACGGTGATCACCGTGGCGTCGGAGAGGAAGGGCTGGGCGCGCAGCACGCGCTCCGATTCCGCGCGCCGGATCTCAGAGCACCGTTCCCCGAGCTGCAGCAGGAGAAAACGGCGTATCATCGACGGCTTGCTCGTGACGTGCAGCTGGTTGATGACGTTCAGCGCGCGCCACCGTTTCGTGAACCCGCTGAGGTCGGGCGGGCGCGTATCGATGCTGACATCGCTGACGACGAGGCCGTCGCACGGCGCCGTGTTCAGGACCGGTTGAGCCGCGGCCGGGAGTGCCACGAGCCCTCCGAAGGCGATCGGGCCAACGAGACGGCGGATGCTCACGCGGTCACTTTTCCATCCGGCGTTTCAGCGCGGCGAGCTTCTCATCGGCTTCGGCTTCGGTCGCGGCACGGCGGCGCGCCCTCGCGAGCGAATCCAGCTCCTGCCGAAGCCGCTCGGCGTCCGGATCCACGCCAATGTCGGGGCCGGAACCCACGCCGCTCGCGCCTGCAGGACTCGGCGGAACACTGTCGATCCCTGCCGCGGCGAGCTTCAACTCCGCCGTCATCTCCTCGACCTCGCGCTCCGCTATCGCGAGCTCCGTCTCCTGGATCACGAGCTTCTGCTCGAGCACCGTCACGCGCTGGCTGTGCTGCGCTTCATAACGTTCGGCAATGGTCACCGTCTCAGCGTCCTTGATTCCAGCGGCGAGTCCCTTGCGCCGGCGCACCGTCTCGAGCTCGCGGCGCTCCTCGGCGAGTCGTGTGCGCGTCGTCTCGAGTGCGGCGCGCAGGTCGCCGATGCCCACACGCGCCTGCACCAGTGTGTCGCGCATGCTGGCGATCATCGGCCGTCGCTCGCTGGGATGGACGCCGCCCGTGCGCAATGCGCGCAATGCCTCACGAAGCTGCTCGAGCATGGGAACCGGTACTGGAAGGAGGCCACACCAAAGGCCCGCGATGCCCGGCGGGCACGGGTTGCGTCTACGACTTGCGTGGCGTCCGTGGATAGGCCGCAGCGATCACTCGCTCGACTTCCTGCGAGCGACATTTCGGGCATGCGACCTGCGCGCCCCGGCTGTGCTCGGCCATTGTCTCTTGCACGCTGAAGCGTTCCTGGCAGGCACGGCATCGGTAGTCGTAAGCAGGCATGCGGACCTCGTGAAGTGTATCGCTGGCCGTGAACGATACAGGCCAGCTTGCATCCCTCGCAACTCGGATTCGTGATGACGCCCCGTCCCCTCGTCGCGGTGACCGCGACGACCGAGATCATTCGCGGCGCCCTTCGCGCCCGCCTCAATGCCGCGTACGTGGTCGCCCTCGAAGCCGCCGGGGCCATGCCCCTGGTCTCGCCGCCGCTCGCGGAGGCCACGGCCGCCAGTGCCCTGCTCGAGCGAGTCGATGGGCTCGTCCTCTCGGGCGGGGAGGATGTGGAGCCCCGTCATTACGGCGCCGCGCGACACCCGGCGACTGACGACGCGCACGTGGCGCGCGACGCATGGGAGCTCGCCCTCGTCGATGCCGCCCGCCGTCGCGGGATCCCCGTGCTCGCGATCTGTCGCGGCATGCAGCTGCTCAACGTGGGGCTCGGGGGCACACTGATCCAGGACATTCCATCGCAGCGCCCGTCGGCGATCGTGCACGCCGACGCCGCTGCGCGGCGAATGCGCGTGCACACGGTCGAGTGCGAGGCGGGGTCTCGGCTTGCGGCGGCCCTCGGCGGGGACACGGTCGCTGTCAACTCCTCGCACCATCAGGCGATCGACCGCATCGCGCCGGGGCTGCGGGTATCCGCGACCGCTCCCGACGGAATCGTCGAAGGCGTGGAGACGATTGACGATTCGTGGTGGGTGGTCGGGGCACAGTGGCACCCGGAGGAGCTCGTCGCAACGCCGGAGTCGTGGGACCGAGCGCTGTTCGCCGCCTTCGTCGCCCGGCTCCGCGGCTAGTTCGTCCGGCGCCACCGCGCTTCGTCGCGCACCTGGCGAAGCAGCCGGTCCGTCGAGTGCACGTTCGGAAAGAACAGCACATCGCTGACGTTGTTCAGCGCGATCCGGAGGAGGGCGAAGCGCTCGGCAGCGAGCGCGAACAGGGCCGTGAGCCCCAGCTGGGCAGACATGCGGTGGTCCGCGGCGAGCTGATACCCGCGACGGCCCATCTCCTCGAAATACTCCAGTGTCGGGCCGCCACGGCGGCCGCGGCGATACTCGATGTGGTCCGGAAAGAGCCCGCTGAGCCAGAGTGCGTAGTTCCCGAGGTGGGCGCGCACGAGAAAGCTGCGGCGCGCATCCGGATCGTCGACATCGCCGCTGAGCTCCGCGAGGGTGTCGTAGGTCTGGTCATCACCCTTCGAGATCCGGTGTGCGGCGTCGCGCGTGCCGAAGTGCATCAGGATCGAGGCGACGAAGTCCGCGAGCGCCTGATCGTCTTCCCCGGCCCCGCGGAGCGCGTGGCGCACGACGACGTACGAGAACAGCGGAAGCGACGCGTGGGCGCCACGGCCCGCCTGGACCAATGCGGCAAGCAGCCGCGGATCGTCGAGCAGGGCGTCGATCCCCTCCTCGCGCAACCGCCCCTCCATGCGCTCGTAGTCCGCATGCGACCCGCGGGCGATGAGCCGCAGTGCAAGCTGCGCGTCGTCCCGTCCCAACAGACTTCTGACGTCGGCACGAATCATCGTCTCCCCCTGTCGTCGCCGGGTTCCCGAGCCGCGAGAATCCACTCCCTATTCAGCTGACGATCGACAGGGCGCCACGCAATTACCGCGCGGGTTCCAGCCGCTCTCCCCCGCTCCTACCGCGGGCGCGCCGCCCGGTTCCCGACGGCCTGCCCCGTGCGGAACATGAGCTCGCCGACGCGAGTCAATTTTGCGAAATCGATCTTCGAGATGTCGTCGCTCACCTTGTGGTAGTCATCGTGCAACCCCGACGTGAAGAACACGATGGGGATTCCCTTCTGCGCGTAGTTGAAGTGATCGCTGCGCTCGTAGATGTTCTCGGGGTGCGTCGGCGAATCCCATTCCCGGTTGAACGCGAACGGCATGGCGAGGGTCGCGTTCACCGAGTCGACCATTTGCCCCAGCCGCCGGCTCTGGCCCCGCGGCGCAGCCGCGGGACCGACGACATACAGCAGCTGCGGCGCATTGCGTCCGATCATGTCCGCGTTGATCTGGGCGACAATGGAGTCGATCGGGACCGTCGGGCGGTTGGTGAAGTACTCCGATCCGAGCAGTCCCTTTTCCTCCCCGCTGTGCCACACGAACAATGCGGAGCGGCGCGTCGGACGCTCGCGGAAGGCACGTGCGACGTCGAGCATCGCGATCGTGCCGGACCCGTCGTCATCCGCGCCGTTGGCGATGGAGTCGCCATTGATCGCAGGCAGGATGCCGATGTGATCGTAGTGCGACCCGAACGCGACGTAGCTTCGATTCAGCGCCGGATCGGTGCCGCGCGCGATCGCGGCGATGTTGTAGCCGGTGAAGCGTTCGCGCCTGAGATCGAGTTGCGCATTGAGGCGTCGCCCGGTGAGCACCTGCGGACGGTCATCGCCCGGCCAGCCGCTCGGAAGCAACGGTGAGCCCGCACGGAGTCTGCCGACGAGAATGAGCGGCAGCGGCCTCGCATCCTCGGGGACCTCGGCGCGATCCTGCGCGAGCGATACCGACCGCAGAACCCCGGGGAGGAGCTGCATGTACAGCTCCTCGGAGGCGCCAGCGAGCAGGATGATTACCGCGGCCGGTCGATGTGAGAGTACCTCCTGAAGCCGGTTGCTGATCTGCGCCGTGGTTTCGAGTTCAGCACGCTGCGCAGCACTCGCGTTGGACGGTGCTCCGTTGACGATGACGACAGCCTTCCCGCCGAGCGCGAGTCCCGCGAGGTCGTTGCGGCCGAGCGCCGGAATCGACAAGCCGTAGCCCCCGAATACGAGCTCGGCATCGGCACGGGTCTTCGGGGGCGGCAGCGAGGGGCTGAGCTCGAGGAGCGGCAGTACATCATTCCCGATGCTCAGCGTGCGCGGCGCTGCCTCGCCACGCACCGACACTGTGATGGCCGTGGACGCGCCGAACGCCTGCCGCTCCATCGGCACGCGCGAGTAATACCCGCTGTCGCCAGCCGGCTCGAGCCCGAGCGCCGCCACCCGGTCGGCGATGAATCGCGCCGCGCGCAGGGCATCGGGCGTACCCGTCTCGCGTCCGCGGAACTCGTCCGACGCAAAGGTCGTGAGGTCACGCCGGATGTCGTCGGTTCGCACGCTCACGGGATTCGCGGGCGGGGCAGGCGGTGGTGCGGGCGCTGGGGCCGTGACCGGCGGCGGTGAGGCGGGCGTACATGCCACGGCGGTGATGAGGACGAGCGCAGCCAGGCGGGACATGACAGCTCCGGGGAGTGCGGGGGAATGGGCCATGGATCCAGACTAACGGTCGTGACACAATGGCGGCAACCGCGTTGCCTTCGACGTCGTGCGCCATCAACTTGACCCACATGGCATCGCGGGTCCTGCACATCGATTCGGGTCGGGAATGGCGCGGCGGCCAGCGCCAGGTCCTGCTGCTCGCCCGCGGTCTGCGCGACCGGCAGTACGAGCCACTCGTGGTCGCGGCACCGGACTCACCACTTGTGCAACGGCTGCGCCGCGCCGGCATCGCAACCTCGGCCGTGGCAATGCGCGGCGACTGGGATCTCGTCGCGGCGCGGCGCATCCGCGCGCTCATTCGGACGTGGAATGCGGGTATCGTCCACGTGCACGACGCGCGCGCCCACGCCATTGCGCTGATCGCCCTCCTCGACCGACCGGCGATTCCGCTAATTGTCACCCGCCGCGTCGCCCAGGCGCCACGGGGCATTCGAGGCCAGTACGCGGCACGCGTGACGCGATTCCTCGCCGCATCGGATGCGGTTCGCGACGCACTTGCGACGAGCGGCGTCGACGCCGGGCAGATCGCGGTCGTCTATCCTGGAGTTCCCGTCCCATCCGTCGAGAAACCACGGGACTGGAGGTCCGAATGCCGCTGGCCGCGGGAAAGCGTGGTGTGCGGTGTCGTGGGCGCCGGCGATGACACGGATGGCGCGCTCCTGCTCTCGATCGTCGAGCGAATGGCGCCCGATGCACGGCGGCGAGCGCGCCTCCTGATCTTTGGCGGACCGGGAACCGGTGCGGACGACGTGGCGGGCATTGCTGCCTTTCGCGCGGGCTTCGTCGATGAGCTTCATCCGGCGCTGGCCGGCGTTGACATCCTCGTCCACCTCGCCACCTCGGAGGGCGTAGGCACGGCGCTCATCGATGCGATGGCGCTCGGCGTCCCGCCAATCACCTTCGGAGTTTCCGGCTTCCCTGCCCTCGTCGACGCGAGGCGCACCGGGATCGTCGTACCGGCCGGGGACATCGCTGCATTCGCCGACGCGCTCTCGCACCTCGTGCTCGCCGACACCGAGCGGCAGACGCTGGCCGCACGCGGCCCGGCGCGGAGCGCGCAGTTCAGCGTCGATCGCATGGTGGATCGCGTGGACGGTGAGTATCGGCGTGCGCTCGGCGGCGGGCGCGAGGAGCGTTGAGGGGCGCGCCGCCAGTGCGCAGCGGCGGGGTGGCGAACATAGCCAGCGCTTCACGTGTATCATTAGCCACGGATCGGCCACGCTGCCTGTGCGCTGCATCACTTCCCGAACCCGGCCCCAGTGCTCCACATCTGCATTCCCGCGTACAACGAAGCCCAGACCATCGGCGTGCTGCTCTGGCGCATCCGGACGGTCTTCCAGTCGTACTCGCGTGAATACGAGGTGCTGGTTTACAACGATGGGAGCACGGATGCGACGGCGGAGACGATCGAGCCCTATGCAAAGGTCCTCCCCCTCACCGTGCTCGGCGGACCTGAGCGCCGCGGCTATGCGGCGGCGGTCGATGCGCTCTGCCGCGAGGTGTCGTCGCGGACGCGCTACCCGCGGCGCGATGCGATGATCGTGATGCAGGGCGACTTCACCGACCAGCCGGAGTACCTCCCGGAGCTCGTGAAGCGGTTCGAAGGGGGCGCCGACGTCGTCGTCGCGGAGCGTTCGATTGACCGCGCGCAGCCGCAGCCCGCGCGATTGCTGCGACGCTTTGCGCCGTGGGTGACGCGCCCCTTCGTAAGTGTGCCGGGGATCACCGATCCATTCGGATCATACCGCCTGTACCGCATCACCGTGGTCCGCGACCTGCTGAAGGAGGCTGGTGACGCGCCCGTCGTCGGAATAGACGGGTGGGCCGCCAACGTTGACCTGCTGTTGAAAGCCGCGCGCGTCGCCCGACGCGTCGAAACGGTTGCTGTCGAGCCGCGGTATGACCTGAGGGCACGACCCACGCGTGTCCGCCCAATGGCGGATCTGATGACGCTCTATCGTTTCGGCTGGTCTGCGCGGGGCCGTCAACGTCTTACCCAACCGACATCATGACATCACTTGCATCGCTTCTGGCTGTCGTTTCCGCACTCACCGCGCCGCCGACCGTGCAGCAGCGCATGGAAGTGCCGTGGCGCGTCGGCGAGCGCGCCGAGTACGACGTGCGCTTCAGTTCTGCGCGCGTCGGCACCGGTAGCATGGAAGTGATGGGTATCGTTCCGATTCGCGGGCGCGACGCCTGGCACACGATGTTCCGGCTCAAGGGCGGCACGTTCTTCTACAAGGTGAACGACGTGTTCGAGAGCTGGAGTGACGTCGCCAGCTACGCCTCGCTGCGCTACCACTCCGACCAGGAAGAGGGTGGCAACGATCGCGAGAAGCGGTACGAGATTTTCCCTGATCGCTCCGTCTACGTCGAGTCGACGGCGAAGGGCGAGAACGCGACGAAGGAACAGGAATCCGTCGCCCAGCCACTCGACGATGGGTCGTTCCTCTATTTCATCCGCACGGTACCGCTCGAAATCGGACAGACCTACTCGTTCAATCGGTACTTCAGGCCCGATCGCAATCCGGTGACGATCAAGGTCCTTCGCAAGGAGCGCGTGAAGGTTCCGGCGGGCGAGTTCGATGCGATCGTCATCCAGCCGATCATCAAGACGAAGGGCATCTTCTCCGAGTCGGGCGAGGCGCAGGTCTGGCTCAGCGACGACCCGAGCCGCATCATGCTCCAGATGAAATCGAAGCTGAAGATCGGGTCCATCAACCTGTATCTCAAATCGTACCGCCCCGGCGCAGCGACTCCGGCCGGCCGGTAACACCGCCGGAAGCCGACCTGTCCGCCGTGCGAACCGTTCCCATCGCACGGCGGCCGAACAAGGTCCGCGCCGAGGAGGTCGCCGCGACTCCCGCCGGCGATCGATCCTTCGGCGCCTTTCTTCGCTCGCTGCCGGACGTCCTCGCCGCACGCGACTTCCGCAGCGTCGTGACGGCCATCGCTGCCGCCGCTCGGGCCGACCGGGCCGTCATCGTCATGCTCGGCGGTCACGTCGTCAAGACGGGCCTGGCCCCACTCCTGATCGACCTCGTGCGGCGCGGTGTCATCACCCACATCGCGATGAATGGCTCGGGGGCGATCCACGACTACGAGCTGGCGCGATTCGGCGGAACCTCCGAGGATGTTGCGGCCGGCCTCCGCGACGGAACATTCGGCATGGCTGAGGAGACGGGCCGCGCAATGAACGATGCCATCGCGGCGGGGATGGCCGCCGGCCAGGGGATGGGCGAGGCGATCGGCCTCGCGCTCGCGGCGGAATCATTGCTCGTGCATCCGGAGCTGTCCCTACTCCTCGATGCTCCGCGTCATGGAGTGCAGGTGACCGTCCATGCCGCCCTCGGGGCGGAGATCATCCACCAGCATCCCGCCGCGAATGGTGCGGCGATCGGCGACACGAGCCATCGCGATTTCAGGCGACTCGCCGCTGCGCTCCCGGGTCTTCACAACGGCGGCGTCGTGCTGAACATCGGCAGCGCCGTGATCATGCCCGAGGTCTTTCTCAAGGCGCTCACCATCGCACGTAACCTGAACGAGGGGCGGCCAACCGGCTTCAGCACCTGCGACCTCGACATGCAACGGCATTACCGGCCCCGCGTGAACGTCGTCGAGCGGCCGACAGCCGGCACGGGTGCAGGATACGAGATCACCGGCCATCACGAGTTGATGATCCCGCTGCTCGCGTGGTCGGTGGTCGAGGAGCTCGGCGACTGGTCGCGCACTACCGGATGACGAAGCGCGAGGCTGCCATGGGCAACCTCGCGCTTCGATCGCGTTCTCGCGAACGGCGATCTACATGCCGGAACCCGACCAGCGCTCACGCATCCGACGGGCCGTGTCCGGACTGAATATCCGGATGACGACGTAAATGAGCAGGCCGAGCAGGGCGATCTTCAGCGCGACGCCAAGCAGGAACATGACGAGCCCGATGACCATGGGCAGGACGGCGAACGCGAGATTGAGAACGAAGAGGCCGAGCAGTGCGAACAGCCCGATCGTGAAAACGGTGCGTAGCATGGGAGATCTCCAGTACATGTCCGGGATGCCGTACGGCAGGGACCACCGGAGGTTTCAGGCAACTCCCGGACCGAAGACTTTCCCTGCTCGCTCGTTGCAACAATGACTACGCGCGGCACGTCCGACACGCTGATCATTGGCGGCGGGCTCGTTGGCTTCGCCTGCGCCGCGGCTCTCGCGCGGGACGGAGCGTCGGCCATCGTCCTCGATGAGCCGCGCCCCGGCATGGCGTCTACCGCCGCCGCCGGAATGCTCGCGCCATCGGTGGATCGCGCTGATGCCCCCGAGCGCCATTTCGCGGTGGCGGCTCGCGATCGGTTTCCTGACTACCTCGCCTGGCTGCGCGATGCCACCGGAATCCGGGTCCCATTGAACACCAACGGCATCCTCCAGGTCGCGGTGAGCGCCGCCGGTGTCCGCGGCCTCCGCAGAGGCATGCCGGCGTCTGCGTCGTGGCTGGACGCGCCGGAGGTGCGCGCCATGGAACCGGAGTTGGCTCATGCACTCGGAGCCGTCCATCACCCGCACGACGGCGCCGTCGACAACGTCATACTGCTCGAGGCGCTTCGGACCTTCGCCGCGGCGAGCGGACGGGTGAGGCTGATTCATGCGTCGGTGCTCAGCGTCACGCTCCACACGGACGGCGCGTCGGTCCGAACCCATGACCGCTTCACCTACGCGGGACGGTACGTGATCCTCGCCGGTGGAGCATGGGCGGCATCTGTGGGAGGACTCCCCCGGCCGGTTCCCGTACGCCCGGTACGCGGCCAGATGCTCGCGTATCCAGCGGGCCGGCTCCGGCACGTCCTCTTCGGCCCGCGGGGATACGTCATCCCGCGCGAAGTCGCGGATGTCTCTGCCTCCCTCCCGGCGGGCGAGACGTTGGTCGGATCCACCACCGAGACGGTTGGCTTCGATCCCACGACGACCGCTGCCGGGGCGACGAGGCTGAGGTCTGTTGCCGCGGAGATCATGCCGATCTTCCAGAATGCGGTGCCCCACCGACACTGGTCGGGCCTTCGCCCGATGACCCCTGACCTCCTGCCCATCATCGGGATGGAACCGGACGCGCCGTCACTCATTTATGCCTGTGGCCACTCGCGCAACGGGATTCTCATGGCGCCACTCACCGGCGAATGTGTCTCTGCGCTCGTTCGAGGCCGGGCTCCCTCAGCTGACCTCGCGCCCTTTTCGATCAGCCGGTTCGGTCCGCCCGGGGCCGCCGATTCACAGGGCGGGCCAGCGTAACCGTCTAAGTAGTTTGTCTTCGGTGTCGCTCGCCTACCGCCCCCCGGCACCGGCGCGTACATTCCGCGAAATCACCTTCCTCACGGACGCATGGCCGAACCGCTCTACCAGATCCTGGGTCGCCACCGGAGCGATCCCCTTCCCGACCGGAAGCCGTCCTGGCTCAAGGTCCGCGCGCCCGGCGGCCCTGGATACGCTCGGCTCAAGGGACTCATGCGTGAGCTCGACCTCCACACGGTCTGTGAAGAAGCACGCTGTCCGAACGTCGGCGAGTGCTGGGATCACGGCACTGCCACCTTCATGATCCTCGGTGATGTCTGCACGCGGAACTGCGCCTACTGTGCGGTTTCCCACGGCCGGCCGCCGCGATACGACATGACCGAGCCCGACCGCGTTGGCCGCGCAATCGGCGAGATGCGCCTGCAGCACGCGGTGATCACGTCGGTCGATCGCGATGATCTTCCCGACTTCGGGGCGTGGGCATTCGCCGAGACCATCCGGCAAATCCACGCGCGCGTGCCCGACTGCTCCGTCGAGGTGCTCGTCCCCGACTTCCAGGGAAATGAGGAGAGCATCCGGACCGTGCTCGAAGCCCGGCCGGAGATCTACAATCACAACACCGAGACCGTCCCGCGCCTCTTCCGGCGCGCACGTCCCGGCGGAAAGTACCCGCGCGTCCTGGAGATCTTTCGGGTCGCGAAGCGCATTGCTCCGGACATCCCGACGAAAACCGGCATCATCCTCGGCCTTGGCGAGACCATCGAGGAAGTGCTCCAGACGATGCGCGAGCTTCGTGAGGTCGATGTCGACATCCTCACACTCGGTCAGTATCTCCGGCCCTCGGAGAAGCACATGCCGCTCGATCGCTACGTCACTCCCGACGAGTTCCGCGCGCTCCGCGACGCGGGGATGGCGATGGGCTACAGGCACGTCGAGTCGGGGCCGCTCGTTCGTTCGAGCTATCACGCCTGGGAGCAGGTCCAGGCAGCCGGCGTCTAAAGCGACACTCCTCCCTTCTGCACCGACGCGCGTCGCGACGCGCAGCATCCCCCAGGCCCCTCAATGGCGAAGAAGAAGCACGAATCGAAGGAATCCGGCCCGCCCCGGTCGCGGCGCGGAGCGCCAGACGCCGAGCTCGATCATGAGTTGCTGCGCTCGATGCTCCTCCAACGACGCTTCGAGGAGCGTACCGCCGAGGCCTATGCGCTTGGCAAGATCGGCGGTTTCTGCCACCTCTACATCGGCCAGGAGGCCGTCGGCACCGGCGCGATCTCGGTCCTGCGCGATGACGATTACGTCGTCACCACCTACCGCGACCACGGCCAGGCGCTCGCGCGCGGTATTACGCCGCGCGCCGTCATGGCGGAACTGTACGGGCGCGCCGATGGCTGTTCGCGCGGCAAGGGTGGCTCCATGCACATGTTCGATCGCGAGCGGAACTTCCTCGGCGGCCACGGCATCGTCGGTGCTCACATCGCCCTCGCGACCGGCGTCGGCTTCGCCATCAAGTACCGCGGCGGTGACCAGCTGTGCCTCTGCTTCTTCGGCGAGGCAGCGGTGAACAACGGTGCGTTCCACGAGTCGCTCAACATGGCGTCGCTGTGGAAGCTCCCCGTCGTCTACCTCATCGAGAACAACCTGTACGGCATGGGGACGGCGGTGACGCGCGCATCGTCCGTCGCCGATCTGTCGGAGCGGGCGGCGGCGTACAACATCCCCGGTGAGTCCGTCGACGGGCAGGACGTCTTCGCCGTTCGTGATGCCATGCAGCGCGCCGCCGCACTCGCCCGCTCCGAGCAGACGCCGACCTTGCTCGAGGTCCGCACGTACCGGTTCATGGGACACTCCATGTCCGACGCCGTCAGCGGCACCTATCGCAAGAAGGAGGAGCTCGACGAGCACATGAAGCGCGACCCGATCGTCCTCCTGCGCCGCCACATGGAGGAAGCGGGGGAAATAGACGACGCCGCGTACGAGGCGCTCGACACCGAGCTCAAGGCCGTTGTCGAGGATGCGCTTGCGTTCGCCGATGCGAGTCCGGAACCGCCGCTCGAGGCTCTCTTCGAGGACGTCCTCATCGATACCGAGATCGGCGCCGGGCAGACCGACGACTCGCCATCCCACCAGGAAGCCGCGTCCGGCTCCCGTTGACGTTACGAGCGCTCATTCGATGCCTGTAATTACCTACCGCGACGCGCTCAATCAGGCGCTGCGTGAAGAGATGCACCGCGACGACCGCGTCTTTCTCATGGGTGAGGAAGTCGGCGTATACAACGGCGCCTACAAGGTCTCCAAGGGCCTGCTCCAGGAGTTCGGCGAAATGCGCGTCGTCGACACGCCGATCACGGAGCTTGGCTTCGCGGGAGTCGGCGTCGGCGCGGCCATGGTCGGACTCCGCCCGATCGTGGAGTTCATGACGTGGAATTTTGCCCTGCTGGCGCTCGACCAGGTCGTGAACTCGGCCGCCAAGATGCTCTACATGTCCGGCGGCCAGTTTCCCATGCCGATCGTGTTCCGAGGTCCGAATGGCGCGGCCCTGCAGCTGGCCGCCCAGCATTCCCAGGCGTGGGAGTCCTGGCTCGCGCACATCCCCGGCCTCAAGGTCGTCTGCCCGGCGACGCCGTACGATGCCAAGGGCCTGCTGAAGGCCGCGATCCGGGATGAGAACCCCGTCATGGTGCTCGAGGGCGAGATGCTCTACAACACCAAGGGTGAGGTTCCCGAGGACGACTACATCGTGCCGCTCGGCGTGGCCGACCTGAAGCGCGAGGGCGATCACTGCTCGATCATCTGCCACGGCAAGATGGCCATCGTCGGCATGCAGGTCGCCGACACTCTCGCGAAGGACGGCATCCGCGTGGATGTCGTCGACCTCCGCACGATCCGCCCAATGGATGTCGGCGCGATCACGGCATCGGTTCGCAAGACGAATCGGGCCGTCGTGCTCGAGGAAGGGTGGGAGTTCTGCGGGGTCGGCGCCCAGGTCGTGGACTTCATTCAGCGCGAGTGCTTCGACGATCTCGACGCGCCTGTGCTGCGCGTCCACCAGGCTGATGTGCCGATGCCGTACGCGAAGAATCTCGAGCGGGCGGCCAAGCCGGATGCGGCGAAGGCGATCGCAGCGGTGCGGAAGGTCATGTACCTCGACGAGGCATAGACGCCATGGCGACCAGGGTGGTGATGGAGGCGCTCTCCCCGACGATGGAGGAGGGTCGCCTCGTGAAGTGGCTCAAGGCCGAAGGCGATGCGGTCAAGAACGGTGATGTGCTGGCCGAGGTCGAGACCGACAAGGCGGTGATGGAGCTCGTTGCCCGAGGGGACGGCGTGCTGCGCAAGCAGCTCGCCGCCGAGGGCGACTCATCGGCGGTGGGAACGCTGCTCGGGGTCATTGCCAGTGCCGACGAGAACATCGACGCGCTCGTTGGCGGCAGTGGTGGGGCACCGCCCAAGGCGGCGGGTGCACCCGCTCCGGCGCGCGAAGCGCCGGCGGAGAGTGGTGGCGCGCAGAACGGCGGGCGTGGCGGTCGCGGTGTCACCCCGAACGACGCCGGCGCAAAGCGGCAAGAGGACAGCGGAGCGAATCCCCCCCCGAACGCGCGAGTAGAGCCGCACGGCGAGACGTCGGTGCCGCCGCAACAGAAGGTGGCACGCGGAGGACAGGCGAGCCCGCCCCAGTCTCAGGCGGTGACGCCGGCTGCGGACG
>JANPKQ010000235.1:0-9889 GCA_031426115.1 Gemmatimonadaceae bacterium
GCCGAGCTCCCGCCGGAGCCATGCGCGCGCGATCGCCCATTCGCGCTTCACCGTCGCGGGGGAGACCTCGAGCGCCTCCGCCGTCTCCTCGATCGTCAACCCGCCGAAGTAGCGCAGCTCGACGAGCCGTGCCCCGTCGGCATCGAAGACGGCAAGCCGCTCGACGGCGTCGTGGAGCGCGAGGATGTCGGCGTCGTCCTGGTAATCCGCGCCCGAGACAGCGTCGGTGAGCGAGATGCGCTGCATCCCCCCGCCGCGCTTCGCGGAGAGGCGGGCGCGCGCGTGGTCCACGAGGACGCGACGCATGAGCTGCGCGGCGACGCCGAAGAAGTGCGCGCGGTTCCGCCATTCGACCCGGCGCTGGTCGATGAGTCGGAGATAGGTCTCGTGAACCAGCGCGGTCGGCTGGAGGGTGTGCTCCGGCGACTCGCGGCGCATGGCGCGTGCAGCCCCGCGACGAAGCTCGGCGTAGACCGCGCGGAGCAGCCGTGCCTCGACCTCCTTGTCGCCGGCGGGCCACGCGAGGAGCAGCGCGGTGACGTCAGCCGACGGGTCGCGCGGAGGGAGCGATGGCTGGAGAGCGCTCATGTGCTTCTCCCGCGACGAGATGGAGCGTGGAAGGGGTCGCTGCGGCGACGATACGGCTGGCTGGCGCGGGCGTCAAGCAATCGCAGGGGTCGAGCGGGGCCGGGTGAGCCGGTCCGGGTGGCGTTTACGCGTTCCGGGTGGAGCAGCACGTGGCCTTCCACCCTTCGCCCACTCGCCATGCCAACCCCTGGGGCACTCGTCGCGGCTGCGGCCGTCGGAGCGCTGGCCGGTTCCTATGCGTCGGTCTGGGCGATGTATGAGGACTCGACCCACAAAGGGTTCTGCGCGCGGCGCTGCGTGACCCGCATCCTCATTGGCGTCAGTGTGTCGATCGGGCTGCAATCCATGCTCGGTCTGGCGCTTCCCAACGCTGCCGCAATCGTCCTCCTCCTCGGCCTCACCTACGCTGCCGAGTGGGCGCTCATCGCGATGTGGAACGCGTTTGCGGGGGAGGACCGATCGAAGCTCTTTGTCCCGATGGTACTCGACATCGCCGGCGTGCACATGGGCATCGATCGCGCGCGGACCGCAGTCGCCGTCGGTTACGTGGCCCTCGTTGGCCTGTTCCTCATCGCGCTCGGTCAGCTCGACCCCGGCGCCGCCAGCCCGCTGACGCCCTTCGCGGGAGCGGTGGTTGGACTGGGCGCCGGCGTGCTCGTCGCGATTGGCGGAGCGTGGAAGGAGGCAACGAGAAGTGGATTCGAGCTCGTGACGTTCCTGCG
This sequence comes from Gemmatimonadaceae bacterium, assembly GCA_031426115.1. Classification (GTDB taxonomy): domain Bacteria; phylum Gemmatimonadota; class Gemmatimonadetes; order Gemmatimonadales; family Gemmatimonadaceae; genus JANPKQ01. Next base: position 1,311 of record JANPKQ010000235.1, read on the forward strand.
CACTCCGTCACTCACGATACTGGCCGCGGTCGGGCTCTCCTTCTTCGTCGATAGCTACCTGTACCTCGCTGTTGCCGCGGTGGGATACCAACGTGCTGTGGTCGAGACATGGAAGATCTTTCTTGCCCACATCGCCTCGCGGCTCCGCAGCGCGCCATGGGTATGAACGCCGAGCGGGCCGATCGAGGGCGGGCACCCATTCGCACCATTCTTGCTTTCGGTATATCTTCGGGTACCTTCCCTCGCCTGTTCGCCACGTCGCCCACCGCCCGTCTCTTCGATCCCACCCCGTGTCCGCTTCCGTCGCCGCCCTCCGCGCGCTCATCTCCCAGCGCTTCCCGGATGCCGCGCCGATCACCCACGGATCGACGGAGCCGGTTGCATCGGGAGTGGCGGAGCTCGACCGGATCCTGCCCGGCGGTGGATTTCCCCGGGGGAAGCTGAGCATCTGGGAGCCGAATGGCGGGGTGTCGGCCGTCCTTCGCGCCGCCTGCCGCGCCACCCTCGCCGTCGGTGAGCGCGCCGCCTGGATAGACGCGGCCGGCGTCATCACCGGACCAGCCTGGGATGATGGACCTCTGCTCTTCCGGCCGAAGGATCATATCAACGCGCTTCGCGGGACCGAGGAGCTGCTGAGCTCGGGCGGGTTCAGCCTCGTGGTGTTGACCGGTGCCGAGCCGCAGGGGACGGAGACCGTGCGTCTCACCCGCGCGGCGCGGGATGGCGGCGGCGCGCTCGTCGCGCTCACGGTCAACGCGTCGATGGCGAGCCTCCGCCTGACATCGCGTCTCCTCCCGAACAGCTATCGGTGGCGCCGCGATCCCTTCGGGGATCCGGCCGAGGCGAAGCTGGTTCTCATGCGCGCCCGGGCGCGGGCGCTGGGGTGGAACGCGGCGAGCGAGTTCCCGATCGCGGTGATGCAGACGGAGTTGCGGTCGGCGCTCGAGCCGGAGATGACGGACCGGCGTGGGGTGCGGCGGAGGTAGGACGGATCGGTGAGCTCGTCAGGATCCCGCTCGTGGGCTGGCTTCCAACAAGCCAAAAGGAAGAGCATGAAGGGATGAAGAGCATGAAGAACTGCAACGGCATGCGATGGATATTAGCGGAAGAGATCGCTGCGCGGTAAAATATCAACTATAATTGCAGTTCTTCATGTTCTTCCGTCCTTCATGCTCTTCTTTTCGGCTGTTGGAAAGCCCGTCGATCAGCGGGAGTCCAGATCGGCGCGCACCACGAAGGAGTCTCTTGCTTTCGGGATATGTTCGGGTACATTAGCTCCCCCGCTCCTATCCCGATCCCTCACCCCGACTCCCCGTGTCTGCCTATGTCTGTCTCTGGAGCCCGGCCTGGCAGACCGCCGCGGACTCCGCCGCCGAGCTGGCGCCCGATCTTCTGGCCTGCGTCCCGCGCGTCGCCACTCGCGACGGCCTACTCTGGGCGGACGGACGCGGCCTCGATCCAGTCGTCCTCATCGCGTCCATTATCGGATCACTGCAGCACCGACCAGAAGCCAGGGACATCCGCCTCGGAGTTGCGACTAGTCCTATAGTTGCCCAAGTCGCGGCGACCCGCGGCACCGAGCTCATCACCCGCATCCGCATCGGCGACGAACGCACTTTCCTCGCGCCCTTCCCCCTCGACGTCCTCCACCCCCAGCCGGCGCTCGACCGGCTCCTCGAAGGCATCGGCGTCGTCACCTGCGGCGATCTCGCGACCCTCACCCGCGAATCCGTCGAGGTCCGGCTTGGACCCGAAGGCGTGGACCTCTGGTTCCTCGCTCGCGCCGACGACCCGCGCCGCATCTTCGCCACCGTTCCGCGGGCACTCCCCCACGCATCCCTCGAGTGGGAGGACTACACCCTCCGCGACCCGGAACGCCTCCTCTTCATCATCAACTCGCTGGCTGAGCGCGTCTGCACGGGACTCGGCGAGCGCGGCGAGGGAGCGCGCGAGATCGCCCTCGTGCTGTCCCTCGCGAACGCGGAGACCCGCATCGAGCCGCTCCGCTTCGCACGGCCCACCGCGAGCCGGAAGCTGTGGATGCGCCAGATCCGGCACCTCCTCGACCGGATCACCCTTCCCGACGCGGTGACCGGCGTCCTGCTGCGCGCCGAGGCGGTCGCCGGACTGCACGGGCCGCAGGGCGATCTCTTCGACCGCGGCTTCGCGAGTGCCGGCACGACCGAGCAGACCCTCGGTGACCTCATCGACGATCAGGGCGACGTGCTGCTGGCACCCGAGACCTCGAACCATCCCCTGGCCGAGCAGCGCACTCGCTGGGTCGCGCAATCACCCGCGATGCTGTCCCAGCCGAGCATGCCGGCGGGCCGCACGGTGACCATCGCGCCGCGACTGACACTCCAGCTCCTCCCGAAGCCGAAGCCGCTCAGCGTGACGACGCGGAAGCGCCGCGACCACGAGATGCCCGTGCGCTACCGCGAGGATGGCGCCTTCCACGATGTGCTCGACGCCGCAGGACCGGATCGCGTCTCCGGCGGACAGTGGGAGACCGTCTACGCACGGGAGTACTTCCGCTGCGTCCGCGAGGATGGGCTGCTGGTCTGGCTCTACCGCGATGCGCGGAGCGGCGAGGGAAGCTGGTACCTCCACGGCTGGTGGGACTAATCACTCTGGATTCAACTGCTCAGCGACCCAGCCTGCCAGCTACGCGCTGCTGGTGGCGTGGCGGGACGATTGGAAAGACGTGCGACGAGCGGCAAGCAGCTCGGCTGCCAGCCGTCAGGTACTTGCCAGGGCGGCTTCCGGGAAGAAAAAGCGGAACGGCCAGGGCATCGTGGCCCTTGTCGTTCCGTCGTTTCGGATCACGCATCTGCAGCTAGCCTGAGAGCTCGTAGCCAAGCTGCTTGCCGCTCGTCGCACGCTCTTCCAACCATATCAATCACCACCACAGCAGACAGCCAAGAGCTACCCGCTGCCTGCTGAGACTGTGTAGAAACTTTTCACGCAGTCTCAGCCATCAGCGTCAGTCAGCGATCAGCGCTCTGCGCGCCTTTTTTCCGCCGTTAACGCAGTGACCGAGCCCCGCGTCACCCGTGCGGCGCGAACGTCGCGAGGAGCGTCACCCCGCTGTATCCCGAATCCTCGTCGGAGCCGAACAGCATGATGTAGAACGTCCCCGCCACCGGCGACGTGATGCTGCACCCGTCGCTGTTGCCGTCATTGAACGAGTCGCAGTCCGCCTCGATGAGCGTCGGCACCCGCTCCCGGCGGACGAGGATATCGGCATCGCCGCTCCCGCCGCTCGTCTCGACCGTGAGGATCGGAGTGCCCGCGGGAACGACGATCCTGTAGAGCTTCCTGCTGTTCGGCGCACCGAACAGGCCGGTGACCGCAACGCCCGGCATGATCGTCACCGCACTCGACGGCGACGGCCCGCTCGGCGAATCATCACAGGCGGCGGCGAGGGCCAGCATCATCACCGCGGCGGATCGGACAAGGGTCCGGAACATGAGGCTCTCCTCCGTCAACGTTGATCGTCGCGAATCCCGACGATGGCGCGCGTGCTCATCACGTCCTCATCCGCTGCCGAGCCGGCGATAGGCCGGAAAACCATCTTGATCCCGCCGAACCGGATCTCCGACACACCCTGGAGCACCCGCTCGCCGCTGATACGCTCACCATCGACGTAGGTTCCGTTCGTCGAGCCGAGGTCGAGGACCACCCACTGCGAGCCGCGACGCGTCAGCGTCGCATGCGACCCGGAGACGCTTTCATCGCGGAGCCGGACCTCGTTCGACGGACCGCGACCAATGTGCGCGACCGGCCGCTCGAGCCGGAACCGCGTGCCCTTCCCCGCGCCTTCGTTGATGATCTCGAGCGTCGCGAGCAGCACCACGGGCTCGGGGATGGCAACCGGTGGCGCCGGAGCGGGCGCGGGCACCGGCGCCGACTGCGGCAGCGGCGCCGTCACCGGGTCCACGAACGCGCGCTCTCCCTCGAACACGAGCTCCACCGATCCGATCCGGATCACATCGTTGTGTCCGAGCACGTGCGCGCGATCGATCGGCGCGCCGTTGACGAGCACGCCGTTGGTGCTGAGATCGGTGAGCACGTAGCCGAGCAGGCCGGGCATGATGCGCGCGTGCCGTCGCGACACATCCTTCGCCGACAGGGCGAGTCCGCAGGCCGGGTCGCGACCGATCTCGAGGCCGGCGTCGGGAATTGGATTGATCGTCCCATCGCGCGATACCAGTCGCCCCCCGGTCGATGTCGTCGGCTCGCTCGCGACGAGGGCGCCGAGGAGCTCGAGCTCGTCGGTGGTGACGCCCGCGACGTGCATCGTGCTTCCGTTCGCGCGAATGTCGCCGAAGAGGATGCGGATGCCGGCAATCCCGATGCGCGTCCCGTGGAGTAGCGCGACCGGCGCGGTCCCGATCGGCTGGTCGTTGAGCGTCACGTCGTCCGCGGTCGCGTTGCGGCGGATGGTCGCGCTGCTGTCGGCGAGGACGATGATCGTCGCCATTGGTCGCAGGGATGCGAGCTCCGGCGCGGGAAGCGCCTCGTCGGCGCCGCCACCGAGCACGGTGTCGCCGATCGGAAGGGCGTACCGCTCGGTGCCAAGAATGAGGAAGGCCATGGGGCGGGGCGAGCTGACGGGGAAGGATGCCGCGTTCCCCTTCGACGATCGGGCCGCTTCAGCGTGACGCTGCTCCCCGGGCTGCAGTCCATAGGGCATGACCTCGACCCGCCCTTCCCGCCAGTCCGATTCCGACCTCGCCCGCGAGGCGCTCAGCGCCGACTACGAGGTCGGCGAGGAGATCGGCCGCGGTGGCATGGCCGTGGTGTACCGGGCGCGCGAGAAGGGGCTCGAGCGGGATGTCGCGATCAAGATCCTGCCGCCGCAGTTCACCTTCGACGACAGCTTCGTCCAGCGCTTCCAGCGCGAGGCGCGCATCGCCGCGGGACTCGAGCATCCGAACATCGTACCGATCTACCGGGTCGGTCAGAGCGGGGAGGTCATCTACCTCGTCATGAAGCTGCTGCGCGGCCGGGCGCTCTCGGAACGCCTCCGGGAGCAGGGCGTCCTTCCGCCGGTGGAAGTCGCACGCGTGCTCGCCGAAGTCGCCAGTGCGCTCGCCTACGCGGCGAAGCGCGGCGTGGTCCATCGCGACGTGAAGCCGGACAACATCATGCTCGATACCGACGACCGGTACATCGTCACCGACTTCGGGATCGCGCGGTCGGCGGCGGAGGGCCAGCTGACGTCCACGGGCATGTCCGTCGGAACACCGCGGTACATGAGCCCGGAACAGGCGCGAGCGAAGCCGCTCGACGGACGGAGCGACATCTACTCGCTCGGGGTCGTCGGCTATGAGTGTCTCACTGGCCGTGCGCCCTTCGACGGGGATGACCCGATGGCGGTCCTCCTGGCGCACATCAGCGCACCCGTTCCCCGGCCCAGCCTGTCCGGCGATGATGCGCACGCCGTCTACGCCGTGATCGAGCGCATGCTCGCCAAGGATCCTGCCGACCGGCCGCAGAGTGCCGACGCAGTGATCGCGGCGCTTGCGCCGCTCGCCAGTCGCGGAGGCGGGTTCACCGGCGCGACCGCATCGGTGACGGCAACCGTACCGATTCGCGCTCGCTCTCTCTCGCCGACGCGCCCTCTCCATGCGGTCGGCGACTGGAAGCAGCGCCTCGCCGCGGCGCGCCACTTCGTCGTGTCGCTTCGATCCGCACCGTGGCTCCGAGACCGGCGAGTGTGGACACGCGCCTCGGTCGCCGTGGGGCTGCTGACGGCGTCGTACTATGCCGTGCACTTTGCGACGATGCACCGGTCGCGCTGTGTTCCGGTGAATGCGGTCGCCCTCGCGCCGTCGATCGGCAAGGCGGCGCCCTTCACGATCCTCATGGACGCACCGGGCCGTCACGATGAGGGCGACGATCTCGACGTCTATTACGATGTGTGCGGGCTCGCGCCCGGGACGTCGTACACGACGAGGGTCAGCGTCACGCGGAACGGCCTGCTCAACCGCATTGCCGGCCGGTCGGCCAAGCCCGTGACCGAGAGCTACAACGAGTCGGCCGGGAGTGCGGCGGTCCGCCGGCACCGAACGCTCGACGCCAGCGACCTGCCCGCCGGTCAGTACACCGTCAGCCTCATCATCACCGACGCGTCGGACCGCGTCCGCGAGCGGAAAACGACCGTCGACATCCAGCGCTGACGCCGGCCGCTACACCACTTCAGTGACGCCGACCAGCCCGGTGCATAGTGAGTCCACGGCGATCTCGAGCGCAGCGCTCTCCGCCTGGATCAACGGGCGATCGCCGCTCACGGCCGCACCCTCGAGCCGCTCCGCGATCGCGGCCGCTGGCCCCGCTGAGACCGCGAGCAGCGCGCCCTTGAGCGTGTGAGCGGCGAGGGCCACCGCGTCGAAGGCGTGTGCCCGGAGCGCGGTGCGCAGGGATGCAAGCATCCGCGGGGAGTCGGCGAGGAACATGTCCACGACCTCCTGGACCATCGCGTCGTCCGAGTCCATGCGCTCGAGCAGCGCAGCGCGATCGAAATCGGGCGCGACTGCCGGTGCACTGGCGTCGCTGGAATCGGGTGACGGTGCTCCATTCTGCCGCGGTAGCAGCTGGTCGAGAATTTCGATGAGCTGGTTCGCGTTGAACGGCTTCGTGAGGTAGCCATCCATGCCCGCGTCGAGGCAGCGCTGCCGGTCTTCCCGCATCGCGTGCGCCGTCAGGGCGACAATCGGCATGCGACGACCGGTGCCGCGCTCACGGTCGCGGATCGCCGCCGTCGCCTGAAGTCCATCCATCCCCGGCATCTGCACGTCCATCAACACGATGTCGAAGTCGGCGGCATCGAGCGCGGCGAGCGCGCCCTCACCATCGCCCGCGAGCGTCACGGCATGGCCGCGCTTCTCGAGCATTCGCAGCGCGACGAGCTGGTTGACGGGATTGTCCTCTGCCACGAGCACGCGAAGGCGCCGCTGGCCCTCACGCAGGGTGTGGCGGGTGACCAGCGAAACGCCCGCAGTCGCCGTCGTCGGGCCGGAGAGCACCGTGAGGATGGCATCCCGAAGCACCGCACCCCGGACCGGCTTCGTGAGGTAGGCGGCGACGCCGAGCTCCTTGCAGCGGATCGCATCGCCGCGCTGTCCGACCGATGACAGCATCATGATCGTCGTTGCGGCGATGTCGGGGCGGCTCTTGATCTGCGCCGCGACCTCGAACCCGTCCATGTCGGGCATCTGGAAATCCATCAGGACGATCGAGAACGGCTTTCCGTCGAGCTTCGCCGCCTGCATTGCGCTGATCGCGGCGGTCCCGCCGTCCACCAGCGTCGGCCGCATGCGCCACCGCGTCAGCATTTCATCGAGAATGCGCCGGTTCGTCGCGTTGTCATCGACGACGAGCACGGACAATCCATGCAGCCTCGTCGGCTCGAGCGTCGGCGCCACGGCGACAGCGTGCTCCGGAACGTCGAAGGGGATCGTGAAGTGGAAGACCGATCCCTTCCCGGGCACGCTTTCCACCCAGATCCGTCCACTCATCAGCGCGACGAGCTGCGACGCGATCGCCAATCCGAGGCCAGTGCCACCGAAGCGCCGGGTCATCGAGGAATCCGCCTGGGTGAACGCCTCGAAGATCGACGCCTGCTTGTCGGCGGCGATGCCGATGCCTGTGTCCGCGACCGAGAAGTGCAGGAGCGGCCGGTGGTCGGGCCCGGATTCGCGCGCGACCCGCAACACGACTTCGCCTGTCTCCGTGAACTTGATCGCGTTGGCGAGCAGGTTGATGACAATCTGGCGCACGCGGCCGGCGTCCCCGACCACCGTGGACGGAACTCCCGCCGTGACGTCGCACGCGAGCTCGATCCCTTTTCCGTGCGCGCGCGGCGCGATGAGGCGCACCATCTCGTCCAGCGCGCCGGGCAGGTCGAAGTGAATGAGGTCCAGCTCGAGCTTGCGCGCCTCGATCTTCGAGAAGTCGAGGATGTCGTTGATGATCCCGAGCAGCGACTCGGCCGACGTCTTGACGATCTCGAGGTAGCCGCGCTGGTCAGGGCTCAGGTCGGTGTCGAGCGCGAGCTCCGTCATGCCGATGACGCCGTTCATCGGCGTGCGGATCTCGTGACTCATGTTCGCGAGGAACTCGCTCTTCGACTGGTTCGCGACTTCCGCGCGATTCTTCGCCGCCACGAGCTCCGCGGTGCGTGCAGCGACCTCGTGCTCGAGATCCTCACGGTGCCGGAGCAGTTGCTGGTCGCGGTCCTGCACCTGCGCGAGCATCCCGTTGAAGCCGTCCACGAGGGCATCGAGCTCGTCACCGCTTCCTTCGGGCTTTGCGCGAATCGCGTAGTCCTTCGACATCGACACGCTGCGCATCACGTCGGCCAGGTGCACGATCGGCCTCGAGATCACCGCCTGGAGCCGTCGCGCGACGAGATAGGTCAGCGCGAGACAGGCGAGGATGATCGATGCGACGATCGACAGGTAGCTGTTCCAGCGCTGCTGGATCTCCGACAGGTCGGAGGAGAGGTAGATCTGGCCGACTGGCTCGCCCGCGAGGTGAATCGCCCGCGAAACCTCGAGTCGCGTCGCGGTGCG
>JANPKQ010000236.1:0-1810 GCA_031426115.1 Gemmatimonadaceae bacterium
AATCCGTAGAAGCGCATCAGCCAGTCCGCCTGGTACAGCCGATGCTCGCGGAGCAGGGGAGGAGCGACGGGTGGCAGCGCGCTCGATGCATCGGGGATCGGGCTGAACGCGGAGTAGTACACGCGCTTGAGGTGCTGGTCCGAATAGAGCGACGCCGATGTCCGCAACAGCACCGCGTCGGACGCATCGGTCGCCCCGACGATCATCTGGGTCGCCTGGCCCGCCGGCGAAAAGGCGATCGGCAAGCGGGCGAGCGCCGAGCGTTCGACGTGCGCGCGGTCCTCTCGCGCTTCGGCGATCCCGTCGCGGATCGTCCCCATCGCGCGCGTGATCTGGACGAGATTCTTCTCCGGCGCCAGCGTATCGAGGTCGTTCTGCCGCGGCAGCTCGACGTTGATGCTCAGTCGGTCGGCCCACCGCCCCGCTTCGCGCAACAGATCGGGCGCCGCATTCGGGATGGACTTGAGATGGATGTAGCCGGCGAACTTGTGATCGACCCGCAGCGACTTCGCGACCTCGATGAGCTGCTCCATCGTGTGGTCCGCGTCGCGAATGATGCCGGAGCTGAGGAACAACCCCTCGATGTAATTGCGCCGGTAGAAGTCGAGCGTGAGCTGGACGACTTCGGCTGGCGTGAAGCGCGCGCGGCGCACTCCGCTCGACCGGCGGTTGATGCAATAGCCGCAGTCGTAGATGCAGTAGTTGGTGAGGAGGATCTTGAGCAGGGAAACGCACCGTCCGTCCGGCGTATAGCTGTGACAGATCCCCGTCCCTTCGGTCGATCCCAACCCTCCCCGTACCGCCTTCCGCCCCTTCGCCCCGCTGCTCGCGCACGACGCATCGTACTTCGCGGCATCGGCGAGGATCGACAGCTTTTCGCTCAGCTCCATGTACCGAAGATAAGCCGAAACACGTCCGCGCTCAACTCTCTACGCGCGCGTGCACCAGATCCAAGAAGTGGTGTGAGCGCCTACCCAGGATTCAGGATCCCTCAGCGCCACGCGCGCTGGTAGATGTTGGTGCCAATCTGCTCGCGTACCACCACCCGCGGCGCGCGCAGCTTCACGAGTGCTCGCGCGCCGACGGCAACCTTTCCGAGCCGGCTCGTATACGCTCGACGCCGGAGGTTGTCGTAGGCGTTCGCCCGGATGGAGCGGTGGATGTCCGAGTACACCGCCGACGCCACCGCCACCGACCGCCCGAACGCGGCCGGAAGGTGCGGGATCGCTTCGTTCGCGAAGTCGTAGCTCGCGTCGGCGAGGTGAATCATCTCATCCATCATCGCTCGGTATGCGGCATCGATCGGCCGGGATCCCGCACGCATGGCCTCGAGGTCGGCGCGGTCGAGCCCGTGTCGCGCCATCATGTCCAGCGGGAGATACATCCTCCCCCTCCCGAGATCCTCGCCGACATCGCGCAGGATGTTCGTGAGCTGCATCGCATGCCCCAGCGCCGACGCACGCTCGAGCATCCACGAGTCGGTCACCGAGTACAGGCCGCACAGCCAGAGGCCGACCACCGATGCGACACGGTAGGTGTATTCCCGCAACTCACCCATCGTCGCGAGCTCGCTGACGCGCAGGTCCGTCCGAACGCCCTCCACGAGAAGCTCGGCGCGCGAAAACGGAACACCTTGTCTCGCCATGTCTCCCATGACCTCGTCCAACAGCTCGACACCGGACGACTCGCCACGATACGCAGCACGGGACAGCTCGAGCCAGGACTCCAGCGCTCCTTCTGTGTCTTCAAGGCCACGCCCCTCACTCGAGTCCACGATGTCGTCGGTGTAACGGCACCATGCGTAGACGCG
>JANPKQ010000237.1:0-10539 GCA_031426115.1 Gemmatimonadaceae bacterium
TAGCCGACGAGCACCCACTGAACGCTGACGACGGCGAGGGCGGCCACGCTCATCATCATCGTGTTGACCGCCGCTCGGGGCCGGACGAGTCCGGAATAGAAGAGCGCCAGTCCGGGGACCATCAGCAGCACCAGCGCCGACGAGACAAGGACCCAGGCAGTATCACCGGCTGAAATCGGAACCGCGGGCATACGGCGCTCACTCGAACAGGGCCATCGAAGGGTATCACTCGGCGAGCACCATATGGTCGGTGTACTTCAGTGTCAATGAAAATCTGCAAAAGCCGCACATTTCGCCGGCCATCGGCGCCGTTTGGCCGCGAAGATCGTCATTTTGTCGTCCTTGCCCTGCACGGGGAGCATGCTTTATAGTGCACCCGGCATGAGTCGCATCTGACCACCGCGTCGACTTTCGAGGCATCCATGGAACGGCTCGTCGAACCAGTACAGCTCAGCGCGGTGATCCGGCGCCCCCAGCCCCGGACGCCAGCCTTCGGAACGGTCGTCCTCGACGTCGATTCGGGTATCGCGGGAATCGACGGGATCGAGTGGCTCGCCAGCCGCCGTGGAGCGCCCGTCGCACGGCAGGTGGCGGCCATCGCGGCGCGGGCGCGCGTCGGCGCGATCCCACCGGTGCAGGCGTACGGCGAGCGACTCGCCGCGATCCGGCCACATCGCGATGAGATGGATGCGCTCTCGCGCGCCTACGTCGCTGCGATCACGCCTGCTGGCGCCGAGACGATCGGGCTCCTGCGCCGCGCTGGCGTGCGCGTGCTCATCGTGAGCCATGGTCCCATCAACGCGATGTACCGACTCGCCTACCGGCTCGGGTTCGAGATGGATGACGTCCACGCCGTCCACATTAAGTTCGATGCACTCGGGACCTACGCGGGATTCGATGCCGACTCCCGCCTCGCGAGGGTGTCGGACAGGAGCGCCGCGATCGAGGCGCTGAACATCGACGGTTCCATCCTCGTCGTTGGCAGCGGCCCCACCGAGCGGTACATAGAGTCGTTCGAGCAGCTGGCCTCCATCGCGCTACCCTGATCCCCCGCGCACCCCGATCGTTCACGCCACCCCCGGAGCCATGACCACCATCGCGACCGACAGCCTCGCAGCGCACCGAATCGACGGGATCTCGTTCGGGAAGATCGTCCAGATCCGCGAAGTGCTGCTCCGCGCGCAGGCCAAGGGCGCCCGCGTCATCCGGTTCGAGTCGGGTGACCCGAGCTTCGCGGTCGCGCCGCATGTGCTCGCCGCGATGACGGCCGCCGGTGCGGCCGGGAAGACCCACTATGTCCCGAACGACGGCATCCCCGAGTTGCGCGCGGCGATCGCCGAGAAGCTGCGCGCCAGGAACGGCATGACCGACATCGTGCCGCACGATGTCTTCCTCACCAACGGCGCGATGCACGCGCTGTACGTCACCTTCGGTGCACTCCTGGCCGAGGGCGATGGGGTCATCATTCCGGATCCGATGTGGACGGAGGTCGCCGAGAACATTCGCCTCGCCGGGGGGGTCCCGGAGCGGGTGGTCGTCGGGGGGGAGCGCGAGTACGCGTACGACCCGGAGGCCATCGAACGGGCCATCACGCCGGCCACGCGCGCAATCTTCGTGAACTCGCCGCACAACCCAACCGGCGCGGTGATCCCGCGCGAGACGCTCGAGGCGATCGTCGCCATCGCCCGCGAGCGCGACCTGTGGATCATCTCCGACGAGGCCTACGAGGATATCCTGTACGAGCCGCGCCAGCACCACTCGATCGCGGCGCTCGCCGGAGACTGGGCGCCCCGCGTCATCAGCGTGTTCTCCCTCTCCAAGAGCCACGCGATGAGCGGGCTGCGCACCGGCTACATCGTCACACGCTCGCCGCTGTTGAAGCAGCGCATTCAGAAGCTCCTGCGGTGCACGATCAACGGGGTGAACAGCCTGGCGCAGTGGGGTGCACTCGCCGCGGTCACCGGACCGGCCGATCATCTCGCGGGCATGCGCTCCGAGTATGCACTCCGCCGCGCCATTCTTCTCGATGCGCTCGCCGGGATCGAGGGCGTCCGTCCCTTTGCGCCGCACGGTGCGTTCTATGTCTGGGCGGAGCTGGATCCGGTGTTGTACGAGACGGTTGGCGTGGCCAACGCGGACGAGCTGTCGTCACGGCTGGCGCAGAACGGCATCGGCAGCGCGCCCGGCGACGCGTTCGGCGAACAGTGCCACGACGCCATCCGATTCGCGTTCAGCTGCGACACGGCCATGGTGCGCGCCGGGGCGACGCTCCTGCGCTCGGCGCTCACCGGGGAGACCGCGCTCTGACCGGAGCGCGGCTCACGATCGCGCTCGGCGAATACGACACGGGCTGGCACGACGCCGCGGCCTCGCTTGCGTCGGCCGAGCGTCTCGTGCGGTCCGCGGCGGATGGTGGAGCCGATGTCGTGGTGCTGCCCGAGATGGCGACCACCGGGTTCACCATGGACACGTCCCGGGCCGTGGCGATCGACGGACACGAGGTGCGCGAGCTGCAGCGCATCGCGCGCGAGACGCAGACGTGGCTGATCGTCGGCGTGGCACTTCGGACGAGCGCCGTCGACCCCCGCGCCGTGAATGCCTCGCTGGCGATCGACAGCTCGGGCCGGATCGCGGCCGTTCATCACAAGCGGCGGCTGTTCGCGTACGGCAGCGAGGAGCGGCACTACGCCGCGGGTGGGACCCCAACGACCGTCACTATCGGCGGCGCGCGGCTGGGCCTCTTCATCTGCTACGAGCTGCGGTTCGCGGAAGTCTTCGCGCCCGTCGCCGCCGGCGTGGATGCGATGATCGTCATCGCTAACTGGCCTGCGGCCCGGCTGGAGCACTGGGATGTCCTGCTCCGGGCGCGCGCGATCGAGAACCAGTGTTACACCATCGGCGTGAATCGGCTGGGCGTCGCGAACGGGTTGACGTATCCCGGCGGATCGACGGCGTTCGATGCGTGGGGAGCACGGATGGACGGCACGGTGACCGCGGGCGGAACCCGCCTCGTGTCGATCGATGTGCAGCACGTCGCTGCCATCCGCGCGGAGTACCCCTTCCTGAAGGATCGCTGCATCGAGGGAGCGCTGCCGCGGGCTGAGTGACTGCCGAATGGCGCCGGCCCCCCGCGCTGCCGGCGCCGTTGCGTATCGTCAAGCCGTTCCGTACACTGGGCCCGTGCATCGACGTCAGGACGGACACCTGGTGATGGTTGCATCGCCATGAGCCACGCGCCCGACCCCGGCCGCTACGACGGACGGATGGTCTACAACCGATGCGGCCGCACCGGCCTTCGCCTCCCCGCGGTGTCGCTCGGGCTCTGGCACAACTTCGGGAGCATCGATCCGTTCGACGTCGCGAGGGCCATGGTGCTGCGCGCCTTCGACCTCGGCGTCACGCACTTCGATCTCGCCAACAACTACGGCCCCGTCCCCGGCAGCGCGGAGGAAACCTTCGGCCGCATCCTGCGCGCCGACCTCGCCGCCCATCGCGACGAGATCATCGTCTCGACCAAGGCAGGCTACGGCATGTGGCCCGGCCCGTACGGCGACGGCGGGTCGCGAAAGTACCTCCTCGCCAGCCTCGACCAGAGTCTCCGGCGCATGGGGCTCGACTACGTCGATGTGTTCTATCACCATCGCCCCGACCGCGAGACGCCGCTCGAGGAGAGCATGCTCGCGCTCGACAGCGCCGTGCGGCAGGGGAAGGCGCTGTACGTCGGACTCTCGAACTACGACGCGGAGCAGACCCGCGCGGCGCTCGTCGTCCTGCGCGAGCTGCGAACGCCCGTCGTCGTGCACCAGCCGAAGTACAGCATGCTCGTGCGCACCCCGGAGCGCGCGCTCTTCGACGTGCTTCGGACGGAAGGCCTCGGATGCATCGTCTTCTCGCCCCTTGCCCAGGGACTGCTCACGGATCGCTACCTGCGCGACGTCCCCGCCGGCTCGCGCGCCAGCAAGCCGCACGGTGCGTTGCGCAGCGACGAGATCACCGACCAGCGCCGCGCAGGGCTCGTGGCGCTCGACGAGATCGCTGCGTCGCGCGGCCAGACCCTCGCCGGGCTCGCCATCGCGTGGGTGCTGCGCGACCCCGTCGTCACCTCTGCGCTCGTCGGTGCGAGTAGCGTTGGGCAGCTCGAGGATACCGTCGAGGCGATCTCCGCTCCGCCGCTGACTGCCGACGAGCTGCGCGCCATCGATGCGTCGGTGACCGCCGACGCTGCTGTCCCCGCCCACCCCTGATGGAGACCCAGTGGACAGGCTACCCGTCGTAAATCTCGGGACGATCGACTACCTCGTGATGGGGCTATTCTTCGTCACGGTGCTCGGCGTCGGCTGGGTCCTGCGTCGCTCCACGAACACGTCCACCGACTTCTTCCTCTCCGGGCGGTCACTCCCTCCGTGGGTGACGGGGCTCGCGTTCATCTCGGCGAACCTCGGGGCGCAGGAGGTGATCGGCATGGGCGCATCGGGCGCCAAGTACGGCATTGCCACGAGCCACTTCTACTGGGTCGGCGCCATACCGGCGATGGTGTTCGTCGGCCTGTTCATGATGCCGTTCTACTACGGCTCCCGCGCACGCTCCGTCCCCGAGTACCTGAAGCTTCGCTTCGACGAAAAGACGCGCACGCTGAACGCCGTCTCGTTCGCCGCGATGACGGTGTTCTCCTCGGGCATCTCCATGTACGCGCTCGGCAAGCTGCTGAACCTGTTGCTCGGCTGGAGCATGGATCTCAGCATCATCATCGCGGCGGTCATCGTGCTGCTCTACGTGACGAGCGGCGGACTGACGAGCGCGATCTACAACGAGGTCCTTCAGTTCTTCCTCATCGTCTTCGGCTTCGCGCCGCTCGTCTGGATCGGGTTGCGCGAGGTCGGGGGCTGGGACGGGTTGCAGGCACGGCTCGCCGACGCCGCGGTCGCGCGCGGCATGGCCCCGAATGCGTACACGAGCACCTGGTCAACGATGGGGAGTCCGGCGGACAATCCCATCGGAGTCGAGTGGTTCGGGCTCGTCATGGGGCTCGGCGTCGTGCTCTCCTTCGGCTACTGGTGCACCGACTTCCTCGTCGTTCAGCGCGCCATGGCGGCGAACTCGATGACCGCGGCGCGACGCACGCCGCTCATCGCCGCCGTACCGAAGATGTTCTTTCCCGTGCTCGTGATCCTGCCGGGGATGATCGCGCTCGCGCTCACTGCGACGGCTGGCCCCGAGGGCGGGATGATTCCTCCGAAGCTTGATGGCGCTGGCGCCGTGCTGATGGACGCCGCCGGCCGACCCGTGCTCGATTACGATCTTGCGACACCGATGATGCTGGTGCGCCTCTTCCCATCGGGGATGCTCGGCCTCGGCCTCACGGCGCTGATGGCGAGCTTCATGGCGGGGATGGCGGGCAACGTCACAGCCTTCAACACCGTGTGGACGTACGACATTTACCAGGCGCACATCCGCAAGGGCGCCTCCGACGCGCACTACCTGTGGATGGGGCGGGCGGCGACGGTCGGCGGAATCCTGCTCAGCATCGCGGCGGCGTACGCGGCCACGGCGTTCAACAACATCATGGACCTGCTCCAGCTCGTGTTCGCGTTCGTGAACGCGCCGCTGTTCGCCACCTTCGCGCTCGGCATGTTCTGGAAGCGGGCCACGGGACATGGGGCCTTCTGGGGCCTCGTCGCCGGCACCACCGGAGCCGCGCTGCATCATGGAATGAGCCTCGCCGTCGGTTCGACCCCGGGTCTCAAGGGCGGATTCTTCGGTGTGCTGCGCACGTATCCCAGCGAGCTCGGTCAGACGTTCTGGACCGCGATCGTCGCTTTCTTCTCGTGCCTCGTTATCACGGTCATCGTGAGCATGGTGACGCGCCCGCGCCCCGATGAGGAGCTGCGTGGCCTCGTCCACTCGCTGACGCCGCGGCCGGTTGACGAGGCGGTGACGTGGCACCAGCGGCCGTGGGTGCTCGCGGTGGCCGTCCTCGTCATGACGTTGATACTCAACCTCATCTTCGCTTAGGCCCATGAGCACCATCTTCGCGCTCGACATCCGGTATCCTATCGGCGTGCTGTTCAGCGCGCTTGGCCTGCTGCTCGGAGGCTACGGCGTCGCGACGAACGCCGACGTCGCACGCTATGCGGCACTCGACGGGCTCAACGTGAACCTCTGGTGGGGCGTCGTGATGCTCGCCTTCGGCATGTTCTTCCTCCTGCTCGCTCGACGGGGAGATCGGACGCCGACGGTCCATTCGGCGCTGGAAACTCCGGAGGGACGCGCGATCGAGGCGAGCGAGAAACGGCGTGGGCTCGAGGGCCCGACGTAGGCCAACTCACGCCGATGGCGGTTCGCTAATCGTTCGCGGCGGGTCCGCGCGCCGCAGGCGCAATCTGGCGGATGGCGCCGAGGTGGTAGGCCAGGTGCGCGATGCTTCCGATGGTCACGTTGAGCGCCTTCTCATCGACATCGCGGGGCGACGCCAATGCGTCCAGCCACGCGTCGGTTTCCCGCCGCAGCTCCGCGCGCAGCGTCGCCCACTCGGCGTCGGAAACGGTTCTCAGCCGCCAGCTCGCGCTCCAGTCGGCGTCGCCGAACGGATTCTCGCCAGCGCTCCATCGATTCATGAGCGACAGTCCGTAGCGCAGGTGGTCAACATGTGCGGCGATCGAGGCTGAGCCGGTCGCGGGTGCGGACGCCGCAGTGGCGGAGAGGGCGTCCAGCGAGCGGAGGAGACCCGCATCGCCCGGGTTCAGCATGTACGCCGCTGATTTCGGTGCACCGCGAACCAGCTCCGCGAACAACGTCGTCAGGGTGGCGCGGATATCGATTGTGTTCATGTGCACGGGTCGGGCAAGATGAATTCCAGATCCCCGGCCGACGCGGCGAGTATTACGCCGTGCTATCCGTTTGGGGCGAGGGTCGCGCCGCCGAGTGGCAGCGCGCCAGCAGCCTCGTATCCGCGATCCGCTCCGCCCAGTCGGCGAACGTCGCGGTGGGCCCCTTCCATTCGAGATCGTCGACATCGGCGAAGAGCGCCGCATCGGTACGGAGCGTCGCGAGATCCTTGAAGAGCAGCGCGAGCTCGCGATCAGCGCCGAGGATACCGGGAGGAAACGCTTCGATCGGTCCGTGCTGATTCAGTAGCCGGGCCGCGGTCGATTTGCCGATCCCGCGGATGCCGGGGTAGCCATCCTGCGCATCGCCGACGAGGGCGAGGAAGTCGGGAATCAGCGCCGGGTCCACGCCGAACTTTGCACGCACGCCTTGGGCGTCCCGGATCTGCATCCCGCGCCGATCGATCTGCACGACGCGATCACCGCGCACGCACTGCGCGAGATCCTTGTCGTTTGCCCAGATGCACACCTTCTCGACGCGAGGGTCACCGGCCGCGAGGTGCGCTGCGGAGGCGAGCCCGTCGTCGGCCTCGAGCTCGATCATCGGCCAGACTGCAACGCCCATGGCAGCGAGCGCCTCTTCCAGCGGATGGAACTGCGCGTGGAGGGCGGGCTCCATGCCCTCACCCGTCTTGTAATCCGCCCACAGGTCGTTGCGGAACGACTCGATGACATGGTCGGTGGCGACGCCAACGTGCGTCGCTCCGGTCTCGACCATTTCGAGGACCGAGTGCAGCACGCCGGCGACAGCCTGGAGCGGCCTGTCCTTGCCCTCGTTGTAGCGGCGATGCCCGTAGAAGTGGCGGAAGAGCTCGTAGGTCCCGTCGATGACGTGGACGATCATGCGAATCCCCGATCCCGCGTCGACGAAAAGGCAACCTGCAAGTTCAACTTCAAGTTCAACTTCAAGTTCAACTGCTTGAAAAAAACGATAATGCGGAAAAGGCGCGGATCGAGCGGATTGCATCTGCTGCATTCAAGACCCGGAGGCGCGGGCAGGCAATATGTGTTGTTGCTGGTGCCATGTCGGGTTATCTGCACCAACGTCGTTGATTGTCACCACGCGCCGGTGATCGTGCAATCGATTCGGTCTATCGGTGTTGCCGTATCCGCTGCATCCGTGCCTTTTCCGCTTTATCGTTTCACCGGCCGTTGACCTTGCCCTTGATCGCGCCATCAGTCGAGCGAGATCTCGCCCTGGTCCTCACCCTTCCAGTACGCGACGGTGGTTGGCGTCACCTTCACCAGCACGATGTCGTCGCTCTCCGGGCCCTCGTCGAACCAGCGCTCGAGCTCCTCGAGCCACAGCTCCTCCTTCTTCTTCACGCTCCGGACGATCTCGGCCTCGCCGCTCATCGAGATGAAGACGAAGCGCTTCGTGTCGGAGAAGCTCACCTGGACCTGCGGGTCGGCCTCGATCTCCTCGACCTTCCGGCTGTCGGCGGCGCTGAAGAACCACACATCGCCGTCGAACTCCACTTCGCCGTTGTTCGACATCGGCCGCGCGTGGAGCGCGCCGTCGCTCGAGCGCGTTGTGAGCATGCAGAGATCCAGGTCGCGCATCATTGCCGCGATCTGCTTGATGCTCTTCGCTTTGTCCGCCACCGTTCGCCCCTCCATGAGAGTTCTCGACCCCGCCGTACTCGCGGCCCCTCCGCGACGCAACGCCACGCCATGGCACAATGTCGGCCAGCGCCGCGCGGTTCCCGCTCGGGGTCTACGCCTTCAATGCATCCGGAGGCGCTTGCGGAGCAGCTCACCGAAACGCGTCTCCAGTGCTCCCGTCGATCGACACCGTCGGTAATCCGACGCGATGGAAATCGGCCGTCCCGTGGATTGAAAGCTCGACCTGACCCTGTTGGTGTTCGGGCCGGCCGACTGGATCTGACTGTAGATCGACAACACCACCTCATACGTGTCGGCGCTCCGACCTCCCTGCGTGTCGCCGCAGTCGATGTACGTCGCGAGCGAAACCGCTCCCAGGCGCCGCCGGACCCTGAGCTCCCCATTCCCGAGTGTCAGGCTTGGAACGTCCCGGGTCGTCACCGGAATTCCGAGCTCCTCGTAGGTCGCAATCAGTGCCTCCCACACATCGTCCACCGATGCACGCAGGGTGACGACGCCGAGGTCCGGCCCGGATCGCTTCGTCACGTCGAGCGCAGTAGTCGCCGCGGTCGTGACGAGTTCCGGCGGGTGTGGGGCCGGTGCCTCGGCTGGTTCCCGTCTCGATGAAGCGGCACAGCCAGCGAGTGCCAGGAGCGAAAGCAACGAAGCTCCGATGATGGGACGCATTGCTTCCTCGGAAACGTGGTTCGCGCCCGGGCAGGCCGGGCAGGGCAATGCAGATCAGCGAAACCCGCGCCGCGGCTGCATCACCCTTGCAATCGCGGCTCCGGCTGGCTCTGTTCCAGATCAGACACCCAGTTGCCACCGACCGATTGCCATCCATGCACACTCCCCTCAGCCTCGCCGTGTCCATGACGCGCGCCGCGCTCCTCCCCCTGCTCGTCGCCACCGGGGCCTGCGCCACCGCCGGTGGTGCGAATCGCACGTCGTCATCGGATTTCGACTTCGCGCGCCTCGCCGATTCGATTGTCTCGAGCGCACCCCTCGACCGCGCTCACATCGGCATCGAGGTGTTCGATCCGGCGACGGGACGTATCCTCTACCGCCACAACAACGAGCGCCACTTCGTCCCCGCGTCGAACCAGAAGCTGTGGCCGACATCGACCGCGCTTCAGGAGCTCGGCCCCGACTGGCGCTACCGGACGCCGATCCTCGCGCTGGGCGCGAACGCCGAGACCGGCACCGCACAGGCAGTCGTCGTCGTCGGGCGGGGTGACCCGACCTTGTCGTCCCGCTTCCATAGTACGGCGGCCGACTCGCTCGCCGACTCCCTCTCGACGGGTCCGATGACCGCGGCGCTCGCGGCGCGAGCGCTCGAGCGCGATCTCGCCGCGCTCGACTCGCTCGCTGACTCGGTCGTCGCCAGTGGAGTGAAGCGCATCACCGGCGACCTCATCATCGATGCGAGCTACTTCGACGCCGAGATCATTCCGGGTGCGTGGACCTACGGCAACCTGAACGGCACCTCCGCACCGCCGACCGGCGCATTCGTCGTCGCCGAGGGCCTCTTTCGCGTCGCCGTCGCACCGGGTGCAACCGTCGGTGCGCCGGCGACGATCACCTCGATGGGGCCGCGTCGCGTTGTACCGCTATTGAATCGTGCGATCACCACCGCCGCAGGCACGCCCAGGCGAACCGAGAACAACCGCGGCCCGTGGGACGACACGCTCCGCGTCAGCGGCAACATCGGCCTCGACGCCGGCGGACAGTACCTGCGCCTGTCGATGACGGATCCCGTCCGCTTCGCCGCGCACGCCTTCGCCGACGCGCTTCGCAAGCGCGGTGTCGCGATCGACGGTACAGTGCGCATCGTTCACGACTCGGCCGAAGCCGCCGGCATCCGCGAAGGCCGGCTCGGCGCATCGACAGCGGCCACACTCCCGGTGGCGCAGCTCACCGCGTGGAACTCGCCCCCGATGAGCGTCATCGTCCACAGCATCCTCTCGCCGAGCCAGAACTGGAGCGCCGAGCAGCTGCTGCGGACGCTCGGCGCCGAGAAGGGCGGGGATGGGTGCTGGCGCTCCGGGCT
>JANPKQ010000238.1:0-6626 GCA_031426115.1 Gemmatimonadaceae bacterium
ACATTTTGTGCGCGGTTAATTTGGCTCTGGCTCTATGGCCGTAGGGGGCGCCTGGATTTGTGCCTGGCGCCCCGTCTTCATTCAGGGCTGCGTACTGGTTGTACTTCGTACCGACTAACCGCGGCTGCGTACGGATCTGCACTGCTTACTGCGCACGCACTGCGTACTGGCTACTACGTACGGTTGGGGAATGCGTCTGGCGCTGACGCCTCACGCGGCGCCAGTCGCTCCGTCGCGGGTGGGCTGTCCGCCGCGCTGTGGGATTGCGGCGCAACGGGTTACGGACGGCGCACGCCGTTAGTCTTGTAGGAGAGTACGTGAGCGGTGAAGTAGGGTTCTAGCAGCCTTCGTGCTGCGGCTCCCGAACCACCACAGGCGGGGTTGCCGGGTCAAACCGGTGGCCCCGTCTGGCTTTCGCGGGGCATTGGCGACCCGTCGGTGCCTACGAACTTAGACCGTGCGCGCGCGAGCCTCTCCGTCTCCGCTGCCGGTGTCCGGCGTCAGCCCGGCGTCCTTGTTCGCCCAGAAAATCCGCGCGAACGACTCGGCTTCATCGGGAAAGGGATACGGACGCGCCGGCGTCATGCCGGTCTCGCCGAGCAACCAGTCGCGGTACCGCTCCGCGGCCCCAGCGCGGTCCCTGCTGCAATCCCGGACGAGGCGCCGCATCGCTGCTTCTGGCTCCCGCCATCGGCTGCGCCAGACTTCTGTCCACTCGCGATTCTGGTGTGGATACACGGCCATCTGCCGCTCGACCGCATCCCACGGGTCGGTCATCGCGCGCTGACGAAGCGCGAAGAGGGCGCGTCGCGGAAGGGGCGCGATGCCGAGGAATCGATCGGCCCAGATGACGAAGGGAAAGGTGTGCGGCCGCAGGTCGGGGAGCGCCTGGTAGACGTGCACCTCCGATTCGAGCGCCGTCTCGTGCTCGTTGCGGATGACGCGATCCGCCCACGCGTCCCAGGTGGAGTCGGGATCGTACAACTCGGCGAGCCCAACCTGGTGCACGGTCTCGTGCAGGAGAAAGAGATCGTGCACGAAGGGGTTGGCGTACTCGCGCGCGTGGATCGCGTTGAACATCGGCGTGAAGTGCGAGTGCTCGATGCTGGGGCGGTCCATCTCGAAGAACGCCCGCGGCACCTGCGAGACGCGGCTCACCCAGTGACGGATGTACCCGTAGACATCGTCGTGGGATTCGCGGAAGAGGTCCGTGCGCCACCTCGCGCGGTAGTGGGCCTCGATCGCCTCCGGTTCGACGAGCACGACGAGATTGCGCATCAGCGCACCCCGTCGAGCGAGGGAGCAGCCGCCTTCCCGAAGATCAGCCGGTCCAGCGTCGGCGTGAGGCAGTAGCGCACGACATTCCCGCGGCGCAGGCCGGCGACGGTCGCGGGGAGGGGATCGATGACGGCATGATGCGCGATGAGCAAGGCGTCGCTGGCGACAAGCGGCAGGCCGAGCGCTGAGCGTACGTCGGTGACGGCGCGCGCTTGGATCGCGCCGTACTGCGCCGGAATCGCGTGGTGCGGCAGCGTCGCGAGCAGCTCGCGGCCCAGGGCGAGGCTGAAGCTGTTCTTGAACCAGCGATTGCCGACGAGGCCTGGCATCACGGTCCGGCTCAGGACCCCTCCAACGCGATGGTAGTACACGCCGAATACCTTGCTCAGCGAGAAGAACACCGTATCGATGAGCGGGCTGGTCAACGCAATCTGATACTCGCGCGCCACGGTGCCGACATAGGCGAGATCCACCGCGACGCGCATCTCCGGAGCCGCGCGCTCGAGATGTCGCAGGAACTCGGGAAAGTCTGCCCAGAGATTCCCATCAATGGCCGAGGGCTGGGAGATGAGCCAGAGATCCGCCCCCGCCGGGCCGGTGGAGCGTTGCTTGAACCACTCGCGCCATCGCGCGCGGTCGTGCCGCTCGATCCGGACAGCGTACGCATCGGCGTACGCCGCGTACCCCTCGTACTCCCCATCGAAGACATGCATCACCGGCTCGAGCCCGACGGCGCGGCGATCGGTCGAGAACTGGGCGATGCGTTCCCTGATCGCCTCGCTCGATCCGCTGGTGGCGTAGCGGTACGGAAATGCGGCGCGATCCAGCGATACGACCCCCGTGCTCCAGTCGAGCCAGCTGTCGAGAAACTCCTCGTGCAGATGATCCTGCCCGCCGCGCCACGGCTCACCGTACAGCCGCTCGGCAAGGCCGAGGGGCAGCTCGCGCCAGAGACGCTCGGCGACCTGTCGCGTCTCCGGCCAGCGACAATCGAAGACCGGCTTGCTGACGCCGGCCGCGAGGAGGGCGTCGGGTGTCTCCAGTTGCACCGCGGCGCGCCCGGCCTCACGCATCGTGACGTGCCTCCAGCAACGGCCACCGTTCCTGCACCGCTGCGACGGCGCGACTGAATCGGTCCTCGAAAGTCCCTCGGATCGTTTCGTACGGGCGGCCCAGCGCCTCGAGGAGCTCTCGAATGCGATTCAAGTGGTCATCGCGCCGGTCGCGGAAACCGCGAGTGCCATCATCCACCCACGGGACATCGGTGTCGAGCAGCAGGTAGAGATCGTACTCGCGCGCCTCGCTGGCGGCGACGACGCTCTCGGGACAACTCCCGAAGAACATCTCGCTCCAGATGCGTGTGGTGAGCAGCTCGGTGTCGCAGAAGAGCACCCGGTTCGCGGTACGCGCGGCACGGTCTTCCCACTGTGCCTGCACCATCGCGATGGCTTCGATGTCGGCCGGCGCGAAGACTTCGGCGAAGGGCACGCCGTGGCGCTCGGCTAGCAACGTCGTATGGGTGCGCCCGTACTCCGGGACCCAGACGGTGTCGAACGCATCGGCGAGGCGAGCCGCGAGTGTGGACTTTCCTACTGACTCCGGTCCCACGAGCGCAACGCGCACAGCGAAGTGCGCCCGCACCGGCGGCTGGATCATCTCCCACGTTCGAAGCGGATCGTCGCGGACGGCGGTGCCTGAAATGGGGTGCGTGAGTCGCATGAGATCCACGAGGTGGTGTTTCGCGCCGAGGATCCGTGCGAGCTCGTCGCCGTACTCCTCCGAGGTGAAGACGACGTCGATGCTCCCCGCGTATCGGCTGCATAACTCCTTCCAGATCTGCCAGAATGCCGGGTGCTCCGCGGGCGCCTGCGGCACGTCCTCGGTAACATGGACGACTGTGACGTTCGCGCCGACGTCCCGCGCAAGCTCGCGCATCCATTCGAAGCGAAGTCGTCCCGGGATCGGCTCGCGCTCGAGCGTGCACACCATCACCGTGAGCTCATCGCATTCTCCGGCGGCGGTGCGAATGAGGTGAAGATGTCCGACGTGGGGCGGAAGGAACTTGCCCAGGACGAGCCCGCGGATTGCGCCCCTGGAGTTCACGACGCGGCCGCCCCGTTGGGCAGGGCGATCGCGCGCCGCCATGATCGCCACCCGGCAACGGCGAGGCCGAGGAACAGGCAGTAGAGCGCCGCCGATGCGAACAGCTCCTTCGAGATGAAGAGCACGATGTAGAGCACATCGGCGATGAGCCACAGCGCCCACGTCTCGATGATGCGCCGCGCCAGGAGCCAGTTGGCGGCAAGGCTCGATACGGACACCGTCGCGTCGAGAAAGGGGCGTGATGCATCCGTGTACCGCGCGAGTGTCGCACCGAGCGCCATGGAGACCGTCGCAATGGTGGCGGCCAGGGCGATCCGCTGGCCCGGCGCGAGACGCCCGATCCGTGCATTCGCCGCGGATGTCGCGGCACTCCGCCAGTGATACCAGCCGTAGAGCGATTGGCCGAAGAAGATGATCTGGAGCGCGGCGTCGGCGTACAGCTTCGACCGCATGAAGACGACGAAGTACGCGACGACCGCCACGATGCCCGCTGGCCAGTTGCCGACGTGTTGTCTCGCCGCCAGCACGACACACACGATGCTGAAGACCACCGCGATGGCTTCGAGTGTGGTCAACAACCCGGGCTCCGAACGCGGCCGCGGAGCTCATCGCTGGTCTTCACGTGTCCGCGCGGCGACTGGCTTTCCAGAAGCCTTGACTGGAAGAGCATGAAGGAGGGAAGGGCATGAAGGACAGCGTTTCCTCCTTAAGACTGGGCGCGAGGCACGGCAATGGTGATGAACTGCGGCCGCGGAGTTCGCGGAACGACGCGGATAGTGCAACGGCAGCAATTGCCATCCCTGTCGCCGACGAATGAGTCCTGACGCCGAGACTCCAACAAGTCAAAACCATTGCTCTCACCCGTGGCATCGGTGGTGTTGGCTTATTCCCTTTGCCCTTGCCGTTCCGCTGCCGTTGTCCGCGTCATTCCGCGTTCGTCCGCGGCCAGTAATGCACTTCGCCGTTGAGGTTGCCGTTGCCGTTTGCAGTTGCCGTATCCGCGTCGTTTCCGCGAAATCCGCGGCAGCAGCTAGCCGTTGCCCAATCAGCGGCTCCGTCACATTTAGAATGCCACCCGTGCCGTGACAGTGATGTGCCGCGCCGCGTGCACGTAGTAGTAGCTCGTCGCGCCGTCGGTATACCCGCCTGAGTAACGGTCCGTGTCGCCGATGTTATGTACGACGAGCTGGAGATTTCGACGATCCGTGCCAGCGCGCACACCGAGATCTGCGACGTACGCAGCCGGAAGGACGAAGTCGGCGTCCCCGGTATTCGCCAGGAACGCCCGGCCCGAGTACCGCCCTCCGACCGACGCCTGCAGCATCGGCGCAATACGCAGCCGAACATCGTGCGCGGCGGTGATCCGCGGCGTCAGCAGCGGCGCCACGTTGCGGTAGACGGAGCCGGTCGCGTCATCGGCGTAGGAACGAATGCGGGCATGCGTGTAGGCAGCGCTGACGTTGCCCGACAGGCGCCCCATGCGGTGCACCGTCGCATCGAGCTCGAATCCGCGGCGTACACTGCGATCGACGTTCTTCCGCAAAGGCAATCCGAGGTAACTCAGCTGCCCGATCGCCGCGATCTCATCGCGGAAGCTCATCCAGAACCCGTTGACGCGGAGCGCGGCGATCGCCGTCTCATGGCTGATCCCCGCCTCGAGATCCGTGACGTACTCCGGGCGCACACGATCGAAGGGGCCGATGAACGCGGCAATCGTTGCGTCCAGATTGTCGAATCCCGCGAACATGTCGGTGCGGGTCGGCTCGCGGCCCGTGCGCCCCAGCGACGCGTACAGCGCGAGCCGTGGCGCGGCACGAACGGTGATGCCGATCTTCGGGTTCAGGAATCCCCAGCGGATCGACTCGGGCGCGACGTCGGCATTTGCATCGGGCGCGTAGGCAAAGCGGGCTCCGCGAAGCTGGAGGTCCGCGACGAGTGTCGTACGTCCGGCGACGAAGGTCGTCTTGGCGAAGGCGCTTGCCTCCTGCTTCCGTCCCGCGTTCGTGTAGAGCCGCTCGGAGCGGTCCGGACGGATCGCCGCCCAGTGCTCGCGACGATAGGTGCTCGCATGAGCGCCGGCGTCGAGGGTCAACCGCCCCCGCTCGGCGCGCACCGTCGTCAGCAGGCCGGTCCAGACCGATCCGAGATTGTAGTTGTAGAGATCGGGAGCGATGCGGACGTCGTAATCGCCGTCCGAGCGGACGTGGTACGCCGTCGTGGCGAGGGTCGTGAATGCGCCGAGTGCGATCGTGTGGGAGAGGGTGAGGAAGGTCTGGCCGAAACGGTCGCTCTCATCCTGACCCAGCGGGTTGGAGCGGCGATCGGCGTCGAGCGATGCGATCGGCGCGGCGAGGTATGCCAGGTCGTTCGAGGCGAAACCGCTGAGCACTGTCGCCTTCACGACGTTTCGGGCGCCGAAGTACCCGCCGCTGAGGAACGCCGATCGGGACCGGTTTCCGGAGTGGCGCCGGTAGCCATCGGTGGCTCCGCCGGAGAGGCGCGCATAGCCGGCGAACCCGCTGGGCCGGAGGCCCGTCGCATATTCGAGCGCTACACGCCGCGTGTCGTACGAGCCACCTGTCACCTGAAGCTCGCCGCCGCGCGCGGATGCCGCGAGGGCGACGCTCTCGAAGTTCACCGCGCCGGCGTACGATGCCGTCCCGTACGAGCTGGTCCCGACACCGCGCTGTACCTGGACGCTCCGGATGGAGTTCGCGAAGTCGGGGAAGTTCGAGAAGTAGAGCCCCTGGTCCTCCGGTTCGTTCAACGGGATGCCGTCGAGCGTGATGTTGAGCCGCGTCTGGTCGAGTCCCCGAAGACGGAGGTAGGTGTAGCCCGACTCGCTGCCGGCATCGCTCGTTGCGGTGATCGACGGCAGCGTCGCGAGGATCAGCGGCATCTCCTGACCGGAGTAGCGCGCTTCGAGGTCCTCCTCGCTGCGACGTGTCTGCGACAGCGGTGCACCCGCGTCACCACGGAGGGCGGTGACGGTGACCGCCTCGAGCGCCTGGGGGGCAGACGTCAGCGTCACGAGAAGCGTCGCCCCCGGGACGGCGGGAATCTCCGCGGCCGCGAAGCCGATGCGCGTGAACCGGAGTCGCACGGGGCTCGCGAGATCGAGCGAGAAGCGGCCCGCGCTGTCGGTGACGGCCGGTGCGGCCGGATCCCCGACGATCTGCACGACGACGCCGGGAAGCGGCCTCCCGGTCGCAGCGTCGCGCACGACTCCGGTCGTGAGGGTGAGA
>JANPKQ010000239.1:0-1998 GCA_031426115.1 Gemmatimonadaceae bacterium
GTCCTCGGGGACGTCCGGCCCGCGGTGCTTGCGTTCGCCGCCGCTGCCGCGCTGCTGCTCCTCATCACATGCATCAACGTCGCGAACCTGCTTCTCGTCCGCGGACTCGCTCGCGTGAAGGAGATCGCGGTGCGTTCCGCCCTCGGCGCCGGACGGGGACAGATCGTCGGCCAGCTCGTCACCGAGAGCGCGATCCTGGCGGCGGGGGGAGGCGTCGCTGGAACGCTGCTGGCTGCGGCCGCAGTGCGTCTCTTCGTCGCTGTCGCCCCTCCGGGCACACCGCATCTCGATGAGATCCACCTGAACGCCACGGCCATCGCAGCGGCGATCGCGATCACCGCTGCGGTGGCCCTGTTGTCCTCCCTGCCGCCGGCGCTCCTGGCCTCACGCGTCGAGCTGCAAGACGCCCTGCGAGCCGGCGCGCGTCGGGGCGGCGGCGATCGACGTTTCCGGCGAGGCATGGAGGCATTGATCGTCGCCCAGGTGGCGATCGCGCTGGTCGTGCTGTCGGCCGCGGGGCTCATCGCGCGCAGTCTCATGAAGCTCGAGGATGCCAAGCTCGTGCTCGATCCTTCGAACATGCTCATCGCCGAGCTCGCCGTTCCGTCCGCTGGGTTCGGCGATGCGGGGGCGCAGCGCGCCCTCCTCGAGCGACTGCTCCCTCGGCTCGAAGCGATTCCGGGAGTGGGGGCCGCATCTCCTGTCCTCACCGCGCCGTTCGTTGCGGCCGGCGGCATCTTTGGTCAGGTCAGGGCCGAGGGGCAGAGCGACGAAGAAGCGGCGAAGAATCCGACGCTGATCATGGATGTCGTGTCACCGAACTACTTCTCGACTTTCGGTATTCCCGTCGTACGCGGACGTGCCTTTTCGGATGCGGACCGCATGGGCTCACCCGAGGTGGCGATCATCAGCGAGTCGGCCGCGAAGCACTACTGGGGCGACGCCGACCCCATCGGGAAGCGCGTGATGGGACCGAGCGGTGGCGGAGTGACGATCGTGGGCGTCGTGCCCGAGACCCGCTATCGGGATCTCCGCGATCCGCGGCCCACGGTGTACTTCCCCCTGAGGCAGTCATCGTTTCCGGTGGCGCCGATGACTCTCGCGATCCGCACCGATGGTCGCCCGTCCGATCTTGTGCCCGCGATCCGGCGCGTCATCGCGGAAGTCGACCCGGGTGTCGCGCTCGCGAGCGCGGCGCCCTTCGAGACGCTGCTGCGCGGGCCGCTCGCCGGCGCGCGCCTCAACGCGGTGCTCATCGCCGTGTTCGCGATCGCGGCGGTGAGCCTGGCCGCGGTCGGCCTCTTCGGCGTCATGGCGACGATGGTCCGGCAACGGACGCGCGAGCTCGGCGTGCGTATGGCGCTGGGCGCGACGGCTGCCGACATCGGCACGCTGGTACTGCGCCGCGGCATGTCGCTCGCCACTCTGGGAATCGCGCTCGGGCTGATCGGCGCACTCGCGACGAATCACCTCGTCGCCGCATTGTTGTTCGATGTCACGCCGACTGATGCGCTGACGATGGGCAGCGTGGCGATACTGCTCCTGTCAGTTGGAGCGGTGGCGAGCCTCATCCCCGCGCGGTCGGGCGCGCGGGTTGCCCCGGCAGTTGCGTTGCGAGCGGAGTAGGACGGTCGGGCGCAGCGTCCCGACCGCGCGGTGATCATCGGCGTGGTCCGGACGATACGCGAGCCTGGGCCCTAGCTCCCCGGTGCCGCCGGCAGCGCATCCACGAGCTCGATCATTCGCCGCCGCTGCTCGGCGTTCGGCAGGCGGCCCATGCCCCCGCGCAGGTTGTCGGCCATGTTCCGCGCCTGGCTCGTCGCCGGCGTTGCTGCCGTGACGTCCGGATTGCCGACCACGAACTTGAGGAAGAACTGCGCCCAGCTGCGCGCGTCGAACTCCGCCGCCCAGGCCGGCACCTCGCGTCCCTCGACGCGGCGCCAGAGCCGCGTGCGGCCGAACGGTGCATAGACGAGCACGCCGATCTTCCGCTCACGC
>JANPKQ010000240.1:0-5862 GCA_031426115.1 Gemmatimonadaceae bacterium
CGCGATCTCGGTAGACTGTGCGATCCGCCGCAACAGCGCGAGGCTCTCATCCGTCCGCGGCATTCCCTGCGTCGCGGTGCCCTGCACGGGCGCCATCAGCGCGGGCGTGTCGAGGCGTGTCGGTCGCGCGCTCTCTGTCGCCGCGTGGAGCCCACCGACCACCTGCTGGAGCTGCGTCCCGATGGTCTTCGCGAACGCCTCGAGCGCCTCCGCGCTGCGCCCATCGTCGCGCGACGCATGCTCTGCTGCAGCCGACAGCGTCCGCTCGAGCTGCTCCAGCCCCGGCTGTACTGCCTCGACAGCGGTCGTGAGTCCCAGCATCTGCTCCGAGACACCCTGGCTTCCCGCGACGAGCATCTGGGACGCCTTGCTCACATCGCTGAACGACCGCTCCGCCCATTCGCCGACGCGCAGGAACGCGTCGAGCGACTGGCCGAGCCGTGCGTTCGTCTGGCGCATCTGCTCGATCGCCGCGCGCGACTCCTCGGCCCTGCCCTGCACCGCCGCGGTGATCTGGCTGTGCACGAGCGCCGTCGCCTCGACTGACTTCGCGAGGTCGGCGACGCGATGCTGAAGCGCATCGAGCGATGCAGACGTGCGCTCGTAGAGTCCCTCCTCCTGGCGGTCGGCGATGTCGGCGAGCGTCGTCGACAGGACCTCGAACGATGTCTTGAACTCGTTGCTGAGGCCGCGCAACCCACCTTCGATTCCCGTCATGCGGCCCGTCGCCGCGTGGATCTGGTTGGCGGTATCGCGCAGCGCCGTCACCGCCGCCTGAAGCGGGTTCGCCGACGAGGACGTCCCGTCCTGATAGATGTACTCGGCCGATACGAGCTCGAGCCGCTCGAGGAGGTTGCGCCGGCCGAAGCCGATGCCCTGCGCCATCAGGCCGATGGCGATCGCGCCGACGAGGGCGAGCGCATTTCCGCCGAACGCACTCGCGACGGCAGAGAGTGGCCCGATGAGCGTCGATGTGTCGGAGGTCGTTCCCAGTGCGCCGATCAGCGCGGGTAGCGCCGTCTTCACACCGGCGAAGGTGCCGAGCACCGCGAGCAGCAGGAGCAGCGACGACGAGTATCGCGCGAAGCTTCCGTACCGCGCCGTCCGGTCCACGGCGATCGCCTTCAGGTTCTCGGGCGAGACCGTCGCGGACCCCGCACTCGACATCGCCGAGTGTACTCGACGCACGCGATCGTCCAGCAGCGTCGTGACCTTGGCGTCGCGATCGGGGATGGTGAAGTCGCCGCGCTCGAAGCGCGCTTCCCGCTCGGCCGGCTCGAGGAAGACGAGCGGCACGCCATCCCCCTTGGTCCGGAGGACCCAGTCCACGTCATCTTCTTCGAGCGACATGTCGCCGATGTCGCGGCGCACGAGGTACATCGTCGCCACGGCGAGCAGGATTCCACCGCCGACGAGCACCGTGATGAAGTAGTTCGGCGGATTCCCGAGCCCGAAGAGCGCCGCCGCGTCTCGCGCAAAGGTGTTCTCGCTTCCCCGCCCGACCGCGCCAAGCAGCGCCGCACCGAGCAGCGCGTAGCCCGCGATGCCGCACCACCACCAGCGGAGCGCCACGATGTCTCCGCGCCCCGGCGGCTGGAGCATCTCCAGCGAGCGCCGCCCCGAGTCGAGGCGCTGGTCGTCCCGTCCGTAGCCAGACGGCCGCGGCTCGAGGGCGGTCGCCATCTCAGGCCCTCGCGCGAGAGGCGCCGGCACCCGCCAGGGTCTCACCGGCGAACAGCTCGGTCAGCATCAAGTCGAGTACCGTTGAAGCTTCGAGGACGAAGAGCGACCCGCGGAACCCGTTGCCGCTGTTCGCGAGGTACTGGAGTCGCGTCCGCGACGAGTTCTGGATCTCGCGGCGGTCGAGCATCGCGAAGAAGCTGCGATAGCGCGCCGCGATGTCGTTCCAGTGCGCTCCGTGCTCGGCGAGCGACCGCGTCTCGACCTGCAGCATGTCGTGAAACCGCTCGATCTCCATCGGTGAGTCCATCCACTCGAGACTCGCTACCTGGTCCGGGAGGAGGAGATCGTGCGGAGCGAAGCGCGACGTCGCCTCGAGCGCGCGGACACCGGCGTCCGCCGACAGGCGAACCTTCACCGCCTCGCCGACGATCGGCTGGTGCGCCGCGCTGTCCTCGTCGAGCGCCATCGACTGGACCTTCGCCACCAATCCCAGCGCGACCTCGCGCTTCGGTTCGGTGGTGAGCTGGATCCGTGGCGGCGCCGCGCCCGCGTCCGCATCGAGGCCGCGCAGCAGCAGACGTCCGAGTGCCGCGTGAAACGCGCTCGGCCGCGTCGCCGGCGCGAGGTCGGTGAGCCAGTGGAGGTACTGGCTGCCATTGCCGGCGAGCATGACGAGGTACGGGAGGCGCGAATCTCCATCGCCTACGCGTGGAAGGCCGCGCAGGCTGAGCCCCACGTGGTAGAACAGCGCGCCGAAGAAGTAGAACACCATCGCCTGGAAGCGGTGACACGCGTCGTCGCCACTGAACTTCTGGCCATGCTGCGCGAACCACCGCGTCTGGAGCAGGTAGCTGAACGCGAGGTGGTCCTGCCCGTCTTCCAGATACTTGCGGACCGCTGCGGCCTCGACGCGATAGGCCGCATCGGAGAGCTGGTGGGTGAACGCCCACTCGACGAGCTCGCGGACGAACGGGTTCTGCTGCGCAGTCGCCGTCGCGGCCTGTGGGCGCCGCCCGGTGAGGTTGCGGCCGCCGAGCATGACGGAGTCGAGGGCGATGGTCGCACCGCGGCCATAGATCGCGACGTCGGACGTGCCGCCCCCGACGTCGATGATGGCTCCGACCGCGCCCGAGGCCCCGAACAATCCCGCATTGAAGAAGTGTCGCAGGACGGCGCGGCTCTCATCCACTTCCTCGACGATCGCACCGAGCGCGATGCCGTGCTCCCGGAGCGACGCCGCGGCCTGCTCCCAGAGTGCGCGCATCTGCGCGACCTGCGATGGCGTGAAGGCTCGCGGATGTGCCCACGCAACCGATACTGACCGCGGATGCACTCCGGACTGGACGGCCTGCGCGAGAATCACCGACAGCAGGTGCCGGAGGAACGCTGCCGAGAGGAAATGCCGATTGCTGTCGGTGGACCACTTCAGGTCGCCGACGACCCGATTCTGCGCGTCCGCCTCGACATGCCCGTTGAACGGAATGTTCACCCGCACGCCGATCCGCTCGCTCATGATGTTGAGCGTCGGCAGGTGATGGAAATGAACGACCGCCGTTCCGAAGGGCGCCGGTCTGATCTCGTGCGGGAGGAAATACGCGTCGAGCAGGGTGCGGCTCAGCGTATCCGCTTTCGTCAGCGGAAGTGTCAGGTCGGAGACCGCGAAGATCTCTGGCGCCGTTGCGCCCTGGGGGCGGATGCTGACGACGGTGTTCGACGTCCCGAAGTCGATGCCCACGCGCCACTGGGTCTCCCCGGGCGTCTGCGGCGCGCGGTATCGCGGCAGCACCATGCCGAGGTGCTCCGATCCCCCCGCGGCGCTGACGGTGCTGAGCACTTCGAACGCCTCCGGCGCGTCCGCATAGTTCGCGACACTCGCCCACTCGTTGCGCTGTTCCATCTCGCCGTCGATCACCCGCCCGCCGACACTCGCCCTGATCTCGAAGAAGCGCGCAACCTGCGGATTGCTGTCGCGACGGAACATCGTGTAGTTGTGCCACTCGTCGGATCGGAACCGCGGCCAGACGACGAGCGCAGGACCCGTCACCTGGTGGATGCCGCTCTCATCGTACGTGCGTCGCACGACGACTTCGCGCTGGTCGCTTCCCGCCCCGATGGTGAGGCGCAGGCTGACCTCGATCTTGCCCGACGGCTGTACACCGATGGCGACGCGTTCCTGGAGGTCCTCGGGAGTGAAGTACTCGAGTATCTCGCGCCGGAGCGGCAACGTCGTGTGCGGCGCGCGCAGGTGCGCCTTCGCTCCCGTGTAATGCGATGTGAAGAATCCGAAGCCGTAGACATTGTCCGGCTCCACTGGCTCCGCGAGGAGGAGGACACGGTCCGCGAACCAGTCTGCGGCCGGATTCACCCACGGATATCGTGTTCCCGTCACCGGCAGCGTGTCGCGATCGAGGTCTAGCAGGTTCGGCGGCAGGGTGACCTGCGCCGCCCCGGCGTAGTACCGGTTGTCGAAAGTCTTGGGATCGAGGACGAGCGGCGGTGCCGTGGCGCCCTCGCGTCCGGGGATGAGAATCCACCGGCTAGCGGTGATCTCCGCGCCCGCAGCGCGAGCATACAGGGTGATCGTGCCGACGAGCGCATCGATCTCGCTGAGGTTGAGCATGCGCGCGGCATCGCGACCTCCGCCATCGACCGGCAGGTCGAGCGCGGCACGATCGACCGGAGCGACTGCCCGCCTCCGGCACGCAACGACCTCCTCCTCGAGCCACGGCTTCACGAGGCGTTGCACCGATGGCCCATCGGTATTGTCGTCGCCCACTGCCTTCGCGAGCTGGGGCAGCAGCACCTGCGCCACGTACCGCTGAAAGCCAGCGGGCCGCTCGCACAGGGAGCGCGCCTCGCCTCCGTGCGAATACCGGAAGAAGCTGCCCGTCGGTGCGATCGCCGCATCCTCGGCCGTGAAGAGTACGGTGTACGGCGACGTGGCCATCACCGGACGCCCGTCCACCGTCACGATCGTCATTGCCGCAAACGCGGAATCGTTGGTTCCCGCGCGACGCGGAATGAGCTCCAGCAGTGCACGCGCGAACTGCTCGACGCGGTCCGACACCGGGTGCTGCGCTAGCGACTCGAGATCGGCGACGCGAACGGTCCTGAACTCCGGGGCCCCGGTTCCGCGCTCGCGCATCGACCAGAGGAACTCGAACGCGTCGAGCAATTCGTTCCGGACCAGGGCGCGCGCCGGATGCTCATCGTCCTCGAGCGCGTTCTTGAACTGGAGCATCCGCGCCCACGGACTGGGAATGGACTGGATGCGCGTCCGCAGCTTCCCGTCGTCCTTGCCGTAGTGAAGCTTGGCGAGGTCATCGGGAACGCTGATGCGCGACCAGCTCCCGACGGTCACCTGCGGGATGTTCGCGGGGTTCGGAGCCTGGCGCAGGCGTGGAAGAAGATTCCGGGGCATGTGGGTCCGATTCAGTTGGCGACTGCGAAGCGCTCGGCCGCGAACCCTTCGCTGCCCTCGCGCATGACATCGAACATTCCCTTGATTCCCGTCTGCGAGGCGCGGTGCGCCGCGACGTTCCAGTGACGGAAGACTTCATAGCCCTCGGCCGTCGTTCCACGGAGGCGCTTGATCGGGCGGCGGCCCTCGATCGTCTGGTCGAGGCGGAGCTCCGTGGGCGCCTGGCCTGACGCGCGCACGACCTCGAGCGCGGGCGTAGAGCTTCCCATCTCGCCCGCCCACTGCCAGGTGCGAAGGAAGAACCGGCCGAGATCATCGAGCAGGCTCGAATGCCGCTGGAGGTCGCGCGCGCCGAGTCCGAGTTGCTGCATCCACGTCGCGCCGTGCAGCGCATCGGCGAGCTCGGGCTCCGGCTTCGCATCCGGACGGAAGATGCTGAGGAAGGTGTGCGCCGCGACGAAACCGCCCATCAGCCGGCGGCGCGACCGGTCGTTCAGCGGGAGGTCGGCCCACCGCACGTTGTGCTGGCCGATCCCCACCGCCTGGAACACAGGCAGTCGCTCGGCCGGCTTCTCTCCACCGCGCGCCGCGAAGTCGAGCGCAGCGAGTGCGGCATAGAGCTCGACATAGTGACTGCGGTTCGCCTGCGCGGCACCGCCGACCTCGTTCCTGTCCTGCTCGCGCGGCTCGTCGTCGCCGAGCACATAGTAGCTGCCGAAGCCGCCCTGGCCCGATGTGTACGTCGGCAGTGCGGCGGC
>JANPKQ010000241.1:0-6859 GCA_031426115.1 Gemmatimonadaceae bacterium
GCGATCGATCTCCTGGGGCGCCTTCCAGTTCGCGATGATGTCGAGGGCGTTGGCGCCGGCAAACCCGTTTGGATAGATGCCGCTGACGGGATCGGGGAAGAGGTTGTAGCTGTTCGGCATGAAGAGGAAGCTCGTCAGCACGCCGAGGTTGAAGACGAGGCCCCCGTTCGGCGTGATGTTCGACTTGCTCGTGATGTAGGCGGTGCTGATGCCGACCTTGAGGCGCTCGCTGATGGAGCGATCGAGATTGAGCCGGAGATTATGACGGCGATAATCGGTTCCGCTGATGACGCCGTCCTGCTTCTCGACGGTCCCTGAGGCGAAGAAGGTCGTTTTGTCATCGCCGCCGGAGAGGGAGAGCGTGCTCGAGAGCCGGCCGGCGGTGCGGAAGATCTGGTCCTGATAGTCGTACCGCTCCTGGACGGCGTTTCCGCTGGCATCCACCAGTGCCCGGTTCAGATCGACGCGCCGTTCGACATCGTCGCTTTCCGCGGCAACGCGGAAAGTCGTGCGCAGCGCTCCCGAGCGGCCGCGCTTCGTGAAGATCTGCACTACTCCGTCGTTCGCGCGCGAGCCGTAGAGCGCCGCGGCCGCCGCACCCTTCACGATCTCGATACGCTCGATCTCGTTCGGGTCGATGTCGGCGACGCGGTTCGACGTGTAGCCACCGAGGTCGATGAGCTGGGTCGAGCTGTTGTCGATGATGACGCCATCGACGATCCACAGTGGCTCCGCGCTGCGACTCAGCGTCGACAGGCCGCGGATGCGGACGCTCGTGCCGCCTCCCGGCGTGCCCGACGACTGCTGGACCAGCGCTCCGGAGACCTTTCCGGCGAGCGCGGCATCGATCTGCGGAGCTCCGGCCCGCGTCAGCTCATCGCCGCTCACCGTGCCGATCGTCGTACCGAGGGTCGTGCGCTCGGCTTCACCGCGCGAGGCAGTGACAACGACCTCGCCGAGCTTCAGCACGTCCGGCAACAGTCGGAAGTCCCTCGTGAGCGCGCCCTCGGTCTGTGTGATGATCTGCCGAGCGGGCTTGTAGCCGATCGAGCGGACCAGCAGCACCATTCCCGCGCGCGGTGAGGGGACGACGAGGCGGTACACGCCGTCGTCGCCGGCCGCCGTGCCAATTGTGGTTCCCTCGATGAGGACCTGTGCAGTCGGGACGCCGGTGCCGGCATCTCCCGTGACTCGGCCAGTGATGGTCAGCTGCGCGGCGGCAACGGCCGGCATGAACACGAGCGCTGCGAGAGCAAGTACGAAACGGCCGTTCGAGTGCATGGGCGGCTCACTGGAAGGGACGAAGAGCAGGCGAGAGGTCCCAACGTACGTGTGGGTTTTTCTCCTTGCTAGACGGGGCGGGGGTTCGTCGGGGCAAACGGCGGAACAGCCCGTGGGGGCATCTATGACGAAAGTTGTTGGGATTCAGCGGATGCAACGGATGAAAGAGCTTCGGCTCCGTGCTCTCGTTCATTGACGGTGTGGCGGATCGAGATCCGGATGGGTTGAATGAGTGCAACCGCTACGGCGATTCACTGGGAGGTGCGGTCTTAGAGAGGGACGTACCCGTCGCAGCTTGAAAAGAGAGCAGAGCCGTGAACCGAGCCGACAATATCAACGGACCCGAAACACTGCTCCGCGATGGGGCTGCCCTTTCATCCGTTCAATCCGCTGAATCCAACAACCTTCGGCATAGATGCCCTGAGAGCGCCGTTCCGCCCTACACCCCCGCCGGAGGCACCTGCCCGAGGGCTAGCGATAACGCCCCCACCCGGCGACAATGCCAGTCTCCCTCGCAGTCACGGTTCACCGTCACCCGGGATCAGCGCACCCTGACCGCAATACTCAAGACCACGCCTTTCCACGCCCGAACGGCCCCACTCGTCCGGGCGCAGACCTGGCGCCGCTGGGCGGGTTATCAGGTCGCGAGCGGCTACGAGCCGCATCCCGAGCACGAGTACGCCAGCATCAGGAACTCCGCAGCGCTGATCGATGTCTCCCCGCTGTACAAGTACCTCATCGGCGGACGCGACGCGGCGCGGCTCCTCGACCGCATGGTGACGCGCGATGTCGCGAAGTGCGCGGTGGGAAGAGTGCTCTACACGCCGTGGTGCGATGCGCATGGCAAGGTCATCGATGACGGGACGATCAGCCGCCTCGACGAGCGGACCTTTCGACTGACGAGCGCCGAGCCCAACACCCGCTGGCTGGCGATGAACGCGGTGGGCCTCGACGTCACCGTCGAGGATGCCTCGGCCCGGACCGGCGCGCTTGCCCTCCAGGGTCCGCTCTCGCGCGCCATCCTGCAGCAGCTGACCAATGCCGACATCGGCGCGCTGAAGTACTTCCGCCTGGTGCACACGACCATCCGCGACATCCCGGTCACGATCTCGCGCACCGGCTACACCGGCGACCTCGGCTACGAGCTCTGGGTCGATGCCGAGCGGGCGATTCCGCTCTGGGATGCCCTGATCGAGGCCGGCACGCCATACGGCATCACCCCCGCCGGCATCTGGGCGCTCGACATCGCGCGTATCGAGGCGGGGCTCATCATGCTCGACGTGGACTACTTCTCGTCACACCACACGATCATCGACGACCAGAAGTCCTCGCCCTTCGAGATCAACCTCGGATGGGCCGTCAGCGCCGACAAGGGTCCGTACAACGGCCGGCGGGTGCTTCGCGCCGAGAAGGCGCGCGCGCCGCAATGGGGGTTCGTCGGCCTCGACGTGCGGTGGGAGTCGCTGGAGAGCATCTACGCCGCGCGTGCTCTCCCGCCGCAGCTGCCGACGGTGGCGTGGCGCGTGAGCGCGCCCGTGTACAAGGATGGAAAACAGGTCGGCTACGCGACGAGTGGGTGCTGGTCGCCGCTCCTCAAGAAGTACATCGCGCTCGCTCACATTGCGGCGCCGTACTACGCCGTCGATACGCCGGTGTCGCTCGAGGTCACCGTCGAGCACCGGCGCAACCGTGCAGACGCGGTGGTGACGAAGCTTCCCTTCTTCGATCCCGAGCGGAAGAAGGCATGACGACGCCCTCGTCCCGGTACGATGCCATCATCGTCGGCGGCGGCCACAACGGCCTCGTCGCGGCGGCATATCTCGCGCGCGCAGGGCGGAAGACGCTCGTGCTCGAGCGGCGGCCGCTCGTCGGCGGCGCAGCGGTGAGCGAGGAGATCTTTCCGGGTTTCACCTTCTCCGTCTTCTCGTACGTCGTCAGTCTCCTGCGCCCCGAGATCATCCGCGACCTTCACCTGCCGCGGCACGGGCTCCAGATCCTGCCGCTGGAAAGCACCGTCACCCCGCTGGACAACGGCGATTACCTCGCGAGCTGGCCCGACGCCGACGCGAATCGCCGGGAGCTCGCCCGCCACTCCCCGCGCGACGCGGAAGCTGCCGTGCAGTTCGGACGCCTCATGCATCACATGGCCATGGCCGTCCGCCCGATCCTCGGCATGGTGCCCCCGGATCCCGCGTCGCTGGCGCCCTCGGACCTCGCCGCCCTTCTGAAACTCGGCAAGCATTTTCGCGGGCTTGGCTCGGAGCGCTTCCACGCGCTCTACAAACTCATGACGATGAGCAGCGCCGACTACCTCGACGAGTGGTACGAGTTCGATCCGCTGAAGGCGACGAAGGCGGCGAGCGGCATCATCGGGACGATGATGGGTCCGCGCTCACCCGGATCCGCCTACGTCCTGCTTCATCATTACATGGGCGAGATCGACGGTGCCTTTCGCGCATGGGGGTTCCAGAAGGGAGGCACTGGCGGAATCAGCAACGCGATCGCGAGCTCGGCGCGGGCATTCGGCGCGGAGATTCGCACGAACGCCACGGTGGAGCGCGTGCTCGTGAAGGGCGGACGCGTCACCGGGGTCGCGCTCGCGAACGGCGATGAGATCTCGGCGCGCGTTGTCGTCTCGGGACTCGATCCGCGCCGCACCTTCCTGGACCTCGTCGAGCGGAGCGAGATCCCGGACGATGTCGTTCAGGGAATCGAGCGCTACAAGTTCCGCGGATCATCCGGGAAGGTGAACTTGGCGCTCAGCGGCCTGCCGAGCTTCACGTGCATGCCCGGACCAGGGCCGCACATGCGCGGTGCGTTCTCGATCAGTCCCAGCCTCGACTACCTCGAGCGTGCGTACGACGATGCGAAGTACGGCGAGTTCTCCCGCAACCCGTACATGGACATCGTCATCCCGTCGATGATCGATCCGGGGATGGCGCCGCCTGGCAAGCACGTCATGAGCATCTTCGTGCAGTACGCCCCGTATCACCTCAACGGTGGCTGGACGGACGCGAAGCGCGAGGCCTTCGGCGACACCGTCGTGAAGACGCTGAGCCGCTATGCGCCGAACATCGAGTCGCTCATCCTGCATCGCCAGGTCCTCAGTCCGGCGGACGTCGAGCGCATCACCGGACTTTCCGAGGGCAACATCTTCGGCGGCGAGCTCGCGCTGCACCAGCTCTTCTTCCTTCGCCCGGTGCCACAGTGGGCCCGGTACCGCACGCCGATCCGCGGCTACTGGCAGTGCGGCGCGGGCACGCATCCCGGCGGCGGCATCATGGGCGCATCGGGCCGATTGGCGGCCCTCGAGATCGTGAACGGAAGATGAGCGTCTCCTTTGATGTCATTGTCATCGGAGCCGGGTCCAATGGTCTCGTCGCGGCGACCGCACTCGCGCAGTCGGGCCGGCAAGTGCTCCTGCTCGAGCGCGCGAACGTTGCCGGCGGCAAGTCACGCGTCATCGAGTTCGCCCCGGGGTATCGCGCGCCGTCGCTCGGCATCGAGGGCGGATGGCTGCCTCCCCCCATCGCGCACGGCATCCGGCTCGAGTTGCCGGGGATGAAGGGCCCGCGCATCGCAGCCTCCGTCGCGGGAGTCGATGGAACGATGGTTCATCTCCCACAGGACCCTTCGAGCGCGGCCGAGCAGATCCGCCGCCACTCGCCGCGCGACGCGGCGCGCTGGATGGGCTTCACCGCACGCATCGCCAAGCTTGCAGGCTTTCTCGAGGCGCTGTACCTGCTCCCGCCCCCGGACCTCGACATGCGGTCGCTGGCCGACGTGCCGGGGCTTCTCGGCCTCGCGAAGAAATTTCGGGGACTGGGCCGCGCTGACATGACGGAGCTTCTACGGGTGATGCCGATGCCCGTGCAGGACCTGCTCGACGATGAATTCGAGTCCGACGCCTTGAAGGCGATCATCGGCGCGACTGCCATTCGGGATTTGCGACAGGGACCGCGCTCCGGAGGGACATCGTTCGGGCTGCTGCATTGGCTCGCGGGCGCACCGGCGGGCTCGGTCCGCGCGCGCGGGGCATGGAGGGACCGTCCCGATGCACTCACCGTTGCCCTCGAGACCGCCGCGCGTAAGGCCGGGGTCACCATTCGCTATTCGGCGGCGGTCGCCAATATCCTGATTCGCGACGATGCCGTCACGGGCGTCGCCATCACCGGCGGAGAGGAGATCACAGCGCCGATCGTCGTGTCCACCGCTGACCCGGCGAGAACGATGGCGCTGGTCGATCCGGTGTGGCTGGATCCCGAGTTCATGCGCGCGATGCAGAACATCCGCTATCGCGGCTGCACCTCGATCGTGCATTACGCGCTCGATCGCCTGCCGGAGATGGCCGGCTCGCCGGACGGTGTCGATGCGTTGTCGGGCATCGTGAGCCTGTCGCCGACGCTCGACGCGCTCGAGCGCGCGGCCGATGCCGCGAAGTACGGCACCATTCCCCATGCGCCGCACATCGAGATCAGCATCCCGACGCTGCGGTGGCCGTCACTCGCTCCGGCGGGGAAGCATGTGCTCGTGGCGCGGGTGCAGTACGCACCCTGGCACCTGCGCGATGGCCACTTCTGGGATGGCGCGACCGCCTCCGCGCTCGGCCGGACAGTGACGCAGGCGATCGAGCGCGTGATTCCCTTCTCGCACTCCGCCGTCTCCGTCATGACGCCGGCGCGCATCGAGGACGAGTACGCACTCACCCAGGGCTCGATCACGCATGGCGAGTTGATGCTCGACCAGATCCTCTTCATGCGGCCGGTGGCCGGGTCGGGGCGCTACGCCATGCCGGTGGACGGATTGTATCTTGGAGGATCAGGCGCGCATCCGGGGCCCGGCGTCCTCGGCGGAGCGGGCTGGCTCGCGTCGCGCCGTGTGCTCGCCGACGCCAAACGCTCGCCGGGGGGATGGAGATGACTGCATTCCAGCGTACGGTCGCGAGCTACCAGCAGGGCGCGCGCACGATGCCCGGCGAGCTTTACACGTCGCCCGACATTCTCGCGGAGGAGCGGGAGCGACTCTTCGCGCGCGAGTGGAGCTGCGTCGGCCGCGCCAGCCGGATCCCGAACCGCGGCGACTACATGCTGCGCACCATCGCCGGCGAGTCGCTCATCATCGTCCGCGGAACGGATGACAGGCTCCGCGCCCTGTTCAACATCTGCCGCCATCGCGGCACCCGCATCTGCTCCGCCACATCGGGTCGTTTCTCCGAAACGATTCAGTGCCCCTACCACGCATGGACGTATGCCACGGATGGCCGGCTCATCGGCGCCCCGCATATGGGAGAGGTCGAGGGATTC
Organism: Gemmatimonadaceae bacterium; assembly: GCA_031426115.1. Lineage (GTDB taxonomy): Bacteria > Gemmatimonadota > Gemmatimonadetes > Gemmatimonadales > Gemmatimonadaceae > JANPKQ01. The sequence continues at coordinate 6,585 of JANPKQ010000241.1, forward strand.
CGGAAGGGGGACTATCCGCTCCACGCGGCCGCGCTGGCCGAGTGGGAGGGATTCATCTTCGTGAACATCGCCGATGATCCGGTGCCGTTCGCCGAATGGTTCGCGCCGATGCTGCACCGGCTGTCGCGCTTCGGGCTCTCCGGGCTGAAGGTCGGCCATCAGGTGGAGTACACTGTCAACGCGAACTGGAAGCTCGTCTTCCAGAACTACTCGGAGTGCCTGCACTGCCCGATGATCCACCCTCAGCTCTCGACGGTGCTTCCATACCAGAGCGG
>JANPKQ010000242.1:0-7087 GCA_031426115.1 Gemmatimonadaceae bacterium
CACGGCGACTATCACCAGGTCACCGACGAGCCGCAGTACATCGACTACCCGCACTACGCGCGGATCACGAGCTACGTGCACGACCTCGCGGTGGATGTCGCGAACCTCGACAGGCGGCCGACGGTGGACCGGTCCGGGGCACCGCCGCGGGTCATCACGCCCTGAGGTGAACCAGTCGCCGGCGCGCACCGTCGCGATCGTGCTCGATCCCGACTTCGGCCCGCGACTCTCGTCGCTGGCGCAGCGCGTGGCGGTGTGGGTGATCGACTCGAGCGGCAATCGTCCGGCGATCGAGTCGTTGTGGAGCGCGCGGCGGAAGGAGCACGCGGCGTACGACGTCACCGTCTTCCGCGCGATCCCCGGGCTCTCGCCGGAGGATCACTTCGCCGGCGTGCTGCGCTCGGTGCAGAAGGATGAGGGCATCGATGACGAGGCGCCGGCGCTCGAATGGGTCGAGGTGTACGGGCTCGAATCGTCGGCATCGATCGAGTCGCTGCTTCGCGAGCGCGGTTTCGGGGGGAGCGCCCCACTGGCGGAGGGCTTCCGGGCGCGCATGCGCAGGGAGGGGTGATGGCGAATGTGAAGTTCGGCCCCGGTGCGATCATCAGCGCGGTGATGATCATCCTTGGCTTGTTCGTCGCGGGGCGGCTGCTCGTGCGTCCGGGGCAGCCGCTCACCGGGACGGTGCTGCTCGATGTCGCCTTCGCCCTCTTTTTCATCGCGCGGGGCGCCATCTACTTCTGGACGTTGCGGCTCCGGTCACGGCGCTGATGCGGGTGCCGCGGCCGGCACGCGCCGGCTCACGCTGCACGGGGACACTGCGCGCGCTGCTGCTCGGGGTGCTCGCTTCAACGCTTGGCTGCAGCTCCTCCAAGCGGACCGTCGATCCCGACCCGCCGAAGCCAGGGGAGCGTGTCCTCGCGATCTCCATGAGCCCGAAGCAGGAGCCGGCGCCCACCGCCGCAGATTTCCTCGCGGCGTTCCAGATGTCGTACGATGCCGGTGCGCGCGGCAACTTCCTCTCCTATCCCTGGAGCGCGCTCGAGGCGGACACGGGCCGCATCGACGTGAAGCACGTGCGGGACGACGTCGCCTTCTCGGCGTCGCGGGGACTGCAGGTCATGGTGGGCATTCAGGTCATCAATACCACCGCCAAGGAAGTCCCGCTCGACCTAAAAGCGACGCCCTTCGACTCGCCCCGCATGAAGGCGCGCTTTCACACGCTCATCGACTCGCTCGCCATCGGCGTGCTTCCGGCCACGACATACCTGTCCATCGGCAACGAGGTGGACACGTGGCTCGCGACGACGAACGGCTGGGCCGCGTACGGCGACTTCTACGCAGACGCGATCGCCTACGTTCATGCAAAGGCCCCCGGGGTATTGGTCGGTGTCACGGTGCAGCACAGCGGCATCGCCGGCCCCGATCGCGCCCGGATCGCGGCGCTCAACGCTTCGAGCGACGTGAGCGTCTTTACCTACTACGCGCTCGGTTCCAATTTTCATCCGACGGGAGCGATGTCGGCGCGTACAGCGTTCGCCGACATGATATCGTTCGCCGCCGGCAAGCCGGTGCTGGTGCAGGAGCTCGGATATCCATCCGCGGCGCTGCTCGGGAGCTCGGAGGCAGAGCAGGCCGCGTTCTTCACCGACGCCATCGCGGCGTGGGCCGCACGCGATGCATCCACGATGCCGTTCCTCAGCATCTTCCTGCTCCACGATCTCACCCGGCAGCAATGCGACCTGTTCGGCAGCTACTACGGACTACCGGACAACGCCGAGTTCGAGGCGTTTCTGTGCTCGCTGGGATTGCGGAAGGTCGATGGGACGGCCAAGGCCGCGTGGAGTGCGGTGACGCGCGCAGCGAGGGGCGCCGGCCTGCCCTGACGCTCGTGAGCGTGCGGGACGCGGGGCGATGACCCACTCCTTCGCGGATCACTTCTCCGGCGTCGCCGACGGCTACGCGAGCTTCCGTCCGCAGTATCCGCAGGAGCTGTTCGCGTATCTCGCCGGCCTCACATCCGGTCGCGAGGTCGCATGGGACTGCGCCGCGGGGAGCGGCCAGGCGACGATGTCACTGCTCCCGTACTTCGACCGGGTCATCGCAACCGATGCCAGCGCCGCGCAGCTCGCGGCCGCGCCGGCGCATCCCAAGGTCTCGTACCACGTCGCGCTCGCCGAGACGAGCGGCCTCGCCGACTCGTGGGTCAACCTCATCACGGTCGCCCAGGCACTGCACTGGTTCGACATCGACCGCTTCTACGTCGAGGCGAAGCGCGTCCTCGTGCCGGGGGGCATCCTCGCGGCGTGGAGCTACAGCCTGCACCGCACCGGCGACGGGGAGATCGACCGCGCGATCGCGTTCTTCTACAAGCACATCGTCGGTCCGTACTGGCCCTCCGAGCGCGGGCTCATCGAAGCCGGCTATCGCACGATTCCCTTTCCGTTCGAGGAAGCATCGCCGCCCGCGTTCGAGATGGTCGCGCAATGGACGCTCGCGCAGCTGCTCGGCTACCTGCGGACGTGGTCGGCGGTGGAGCGGTACCGGGCAGCGAAGGGGATCGATCCGGTGATCGGCCTCGAGAGGCAGCTTGCGCCGTGGTGGGGGGATGAGGACCGGGTGAGGCGGGTGACGTGGCCGATCGCGCTCAGGGTGGGGCGGGTCGGGTAGGGCTGGGCATCCTCGGCGTTCACGGCCGGAAAGGCGTGCGACGAGCGGTGAGCTGCTACGCTGCCAGCGCTCAGGAATTTTAGCGCGGCACGAAGTACGCAATCCTCACGTGAACCATCTCCCGGAGCGCCATGGAAGGCGGCCCCTACGTCGGCCTGAAAACCGACGCCATCTACGACTGGACATCGTTCCACGCGGAGTGCCAGCGTGCCTTCGGGTTTCCGGCGTTCTACGCGCGGAGCATGGAGGCGTGGGTGGACTGCATGTCGTCGCTCCGCAGCGAGGACGGCCTCGTTTCCATCCGACTCCCGGCGGGGGAGCTGCTCGAGCTTGAGCTCACCGATACCGACGGGCTCCGCGAGCGGGTGCCCGACCTCATCGAAGGACTCGTCCTCGCCACCGCGGAGGTGAACCAGCGTTTCATCGAGAACGGCGAGGTGCCCGCGATCGCGTTGATCTTCAGTTGACCCCCATCACCGGAATCCGATGAAGCTCGCCCCCGTTTCCCCGCGCGCGCCACTGAAGCTGCTCGACAAGCACGCGCGCGTCACCGATGCGCCCGATGAGGAGAAGCTCGAGCGCAAGACCGATGAGATGGTCGAGCAGATTGCGGACCTCCAGCGGATGTTCTACGCCGATGGGCGCTTCGCGCTGCTCATCGTGCTCCAGGGGCGCGACGCGTCCGGCAAGGATGGCACGATCCGGAAGGTGTTTACCGGCGTGAACCCACAAGGCGTCATGGTGACGAGCTTCAAGGTGCCGTCGGAGGAGCAGAAGCAGCACGACTTCCTCTGGCGCATCCACCACCACGTGCCACCGCGCGGGATGATCGGGATCTTCAATCGCTCGCATTACGAGGACGTCATCGTCACGCGGGTGCACGGCATCATTCGGAAGGACGTCTACAAGCCGCGGTACGGCCACATCAACGACTTCGAGCAGATGCTCGCCGCGAACGGCGTGCGCATCCTCAAGTTCTTCCTTCACATCTCCCGCGACGAGCAGAAGGAGCGACTCCAGAAGCGGCTCGACAACCCGGAGAAGAACTGGAAGTTCAACCCCGGCGACCTCGCGGAGCGCGCGAAGTGGAACGCGTACACCAAGGTTTATCGCGATGCCCTCCGCCGCTGCAGCACACCATGGGCGCCGTGGTACGTCGTCCCTGCCGACGACAAGAAGGTGCGCGACTACCTCATCGCTCGCACTGTCGCGGACACGCTCCGGTCGCTCGACCTCCGCTGGCCGAAGGCAGACCCGTCCGTGCTCAAGGAAACCATCGACTGACGCGGATCAGGGCCGCAGGCCCTTGGAGAGATCGGTGGACACCGGCCAGCGCGGGTACGTCCCGAGAAAGCGGAACTCGGCGCTGACACTCTTCGCCGCCCCCACCGCCGCCTCGGCCCGCGGATCGCCGGCGGGATGATCGAACTCGACGAAAAACTGGTAGCGCCACGGCTCACGCGTCGGCCGGGATGCGAGGTTCGCGATGTTGAATCCCCCGGCGGCGAGGCCCTGAAGCGCCGCGACGAGCCGGCCCGCCGACGATGGAACGACGAACTGCATCGCGGTACGCGCCGGGGCGTCGTCGGCGAGCGTGGCGGGGCTGCGGCCCACGGCAAGGAAGCGCATCTGGCTGTCCGGCCGGTCCTCGAGATGCTCGAGCAGCACAGCGAGACCGAAGCGCTCCGCAGCGCGGCGCGTACCAGCCGCCGCGCGCGTCGGGTCATTCAGCTCGCGCACCTCGCGCGCGGCACCGGCGGTGTCCCATGCGCGGATGGCCGCGATCTGCTTGTGGCGATTCAGGAAGTGCGAGCATTGCCCCAGCATCACGGGATGGCTCGCAAGCGTCCGCAGCTCCCTGATCGTCGCTCCAGGCAGCCCGAGCAGGCACAGGTTCACCGGAATGATGACTTCCGAAACGATGTACAGCCCGTCGAAGAGGCTCAGCAGGTCGTAGGCGACGTCGAGCCCTCCGATGAGAGTGCTCTCGATCGGAAGCAGTCCGTAATCCACGTGGCCGGTCTCGGCCGCGTGCATGACATCCTCGAACGAGACCGCCGGGACCGGATCGGCCTCACCGCGCCAGAGGAGATGGATCGCCTCCTCGCCGAAGGCACCGCGCTCTCCCTGGAAGGCAACCCGGACGCCAGTGGTCGTCCCCTGCCACGCGGGTTCGGAATCGGGGGACGGTGAGCCGTACGGCAATGCGGGCATGTAAGAGAGTGCGAGTCGTGCGATGAGGGATGACGGTCCCTGTGGAGACGCGCGAACTGGCCGCCGAGAAACTCGCGGCGGCCGCGGGAGCAATCTCGCCGGCGCACGGGCCGGTGAACAGTCAGTATTATCGAATGACGGAAGGCCCCTCGGCGGACCCCGTGCCGGTGCCGCTCACTCGACAGGTGGAGATATCGATGCGTGCCTTGACTGTTCACCGCTATCTCGCGTGGGTCTCGATCATCGCGGTTGCGGCGTGTGCGGACCGTGCGCCCGGCGCGGATTCGCCGAGGGATTCCACGGTGCCAACGGCTGCGACATCAGCGCCATCCGACTCCGGTCGGACGCCCGGCACCGCGCCAGCACCGGCGGCAGGAGCACAGCCGAACGTGCCAAACTCCGACGCCTCCCTTCCGGCGGCCGGGCGACCTGCCTGCCCACGACCCGTGCCGGTGACCTACTACGCGCGCGGCGGCGTCGCCAACGAGTTCATCGTCACCTTCGGCGAGATGAACGGCGCGAACGCCGACGCTGTCACCGACAGCCTCTCCCGGCGCTACGGCTTCACCGCGACACATCGCTACGAGGGCGCATTCAGCGGGTTCTCCGCGACGCTCCCTCTGGCAACGCTCGAGGCGATCCGGTGCGAGCGCGGCGTCACGCGCATCAGCCAGGTCGTCGTGGGCAGCATCGGCACGGTTCCGCCTCCGGGTGCCAGCCGCTGATACCTGGTCTCGGGCATCGGGCGCTGCGAAAAGTGCGCGGATGCCCCAGGTGAGCCCGCGCGCCGCAGACCCATGCGGTGACGCCGGCCGGAAGGGCAGGGTCTGAACTCCGCGATTCACCCGCCCACGCCGTTGAAGGAGCCCCGATGTCCGTTCGCACCCTGACTCTGCTTGCCGCTGGTGTCCTGTCGGCCGCCATGCTCGGTTGCCGGGACGGAACCAGCCCGGGGCAGGTGTCGGGGACGTGGGTGCTGGAACGGATCGGGGACGATCCGGTGCCGTCGGTGATCTTCCGCCAGGGCGGGACAACCGTCCGCATCCTCGCCGACACGCTGCGGCTCGGCACTGCTGGCCGTGGGCGCTTTGTTCGCATTCAGGCCATCGTGGACGCCGATGGGAATCCCTCTCCCGCGGGACCCTCACGCCTCGAGACCGCGCTCCGATACACCGTCCATCTATCAACGGTGGAGATCTTCTACGTGTGTCCGATCAACGCGCTCTGCACTGCCGGGCCGCACCTCATCGGGCTGCGGAACGGCGATCGGATGTTCGTCGAGGACGCGCTCGTTCCCGAAGACGTCCGGTTCTATCGGCGCGTCGGATCCTCGGGTAACTGAGCCGCGATGTGACAACGACGCGCGGTGAGCACTGTGCTCACCGCGCGTCGTTGTCCATCGCCCTGCGGAGCCGCTAGCGCGCGGGCGGCACGGTCAATGTCACGCCCGACCTGCCGAGCGTCGTGCTCATCGTCCGGGCACGCGCGAGCAGCGCCTCGGCATCGGCGATCGCCTTGGGAAGCGCGAGCTTGATGTCGGCGTACTGCTTCACCAACGCCTCGCTCGGCATCTCCCAGATTCCCATGATCCCGGTCTTCACGCTGCCCGCGCGCGCCACCAGGTTCTGCTGGTCGCCCGCGCCACCGCCGCGTCCGCCGCCACCACCGCCGCCGCCGAATCCGCCGCCGACCGGTGCAACGGGTGTCGGGACGCCGAACTTCACGCGCAGTGCCTCGTAGTCCTTGTTGAGCGTCTCGAACTGCGTCTTCGCCGCGGCCGGTGCGGTGCTCGCCGAGACCTTGCCGGCGGCATCGACCATCTGCGGGTGGAGGGCGTTGAGCTTCGCGGCCATCTCGGTGCCGCGACGCTGGAGGTCGTGGAGCTCGACCACGATGGTGTTGTAGCGGGCGCGCTGTGCGTCAGCCATCCGCACCTCGGGATCCATGACGATCCTCATTGGCTTGGTATCGACGGACTTTCCATCGACCATCAGTGCGACCGTGTAGGTGCCCGGCGCGACGTGCGGGCCGGCGTTACCACCGCCGCCGAAGCCGCCGAATCCACCACCGCCGCCGCCACCACCCCCGCCCGCGCCCGGACCACCCGCAGCGCACGGATTCAGCGGGAGATAGCCCGCAGGCGTCTGGGGGCCCGGAACGCCCGGGATACCGCCGCGTCCGCCACCGCCGCCCGCACCGCCAC
>JANPKQ010000243.1:0-9257 GCA_031426115.1 Gemmatimonadaceae bacterium
ATCCGATGTTCCCGCGTCGGTCGCGGCGGTCATCGAGCGATCGCTCGCGAAAGACCCGGACGCGCGGTGGCCCGACGGCGATGCGATGGGACGGGCGCTCGCCGCCGCTGCCGCGGGACACGATGTGCCGGGACTGGCAGCGCCGACAACGAGCGCAGGTCAGCGCGCGCCAGTCACCGCCTCGGGCGCCATCGATCGCGGAGCCCGTCCTGTCTCGCGACGACGGGTGCCACCCGCCCTCATCGGGGTCATCGCCCTGGTGGTCCTCGCGCCGATCGCCTGGTACCTCGGAGCCTCGCGATCCGGAGTGCCCGATGGCGTGGATCCGCGAAAGTCCTTTCTCATCGTTCCGTTCAGGGTTCAGGGCGCCGATGCGTCGCTCGCGTGGTTGCGCGATGGCAGCGTCAGCATGCTCGCGCTGAACTTCGCGCAGTGGCGTGACATCTCGGTGGTCGAGTACGAAAGAAGCCTCGACCTTCTGCGCGATGCGAAGCTCGATGGCGGCGCCGAGATCGGCCTGGAGCAGGGGCTGTCGCTGGCGAGGCGCGGTGCAGCGTGGACGCTGGTGACCGGCAGTATCACGCCGATCGGCGACTCGCTGTCTGTGACGGCGCGGCTGTTCGCGGTCGAATCCGGAAACCCGATCGGGCCACCGGCGGAGGTTCGCGCGGCGGCGGGCGCCGACCCTCGACGGCTGTTCGACCAGCTCGCCAACCAGCTGCTCGGTGTCGTCGGCGCGAAGCCTGTCGAGGTGGAGCTCGCGAAGACGACGACCGGCTCGGTCAACGCATACCGGCACTATCTCACCGGAGTACGCGCGTTGAACGAGTGGCGCCTCAACGCGGCCGACTCGGCGCTTGGCGACGCCGTCGCTGCGGACTCGACGTTTGCGCTCGCGTGGTACAAGCGCTCGCTCGCGAGCGGCTGGCGGCGCGCCAACGACACCAACACGGTGCGCTATGCGCGAAAGGCACTGGACTTCGTATCGCGTCTTCCCGCACGAGAGCGCGGGCTGGTCGAGGGGAACTTCGAGCAGCAGCAGCAGAACTGGGGCGCGGCACGCGCCCGCTACATGGCACTGCTGAAGAACGACTCCACGGACGCTGAAGCGTGGTACGCGCTCGCCGACGCGCACTACCACGATCAGAACAAGGATATGCGCGCCGCAAATCTTACGGCGTCGCTGGCGGCGTTCGAGCGCACACTGAAGCTGGACTCGACGTTCCATCTCGCCTACTCCCATCGAGTCGATCTGTACAGCGACGCCAGCCGCGACGGGGCGGGCATCCTCATCGAGAACGACACGGTTCGATTCATCTCGCCAGCGGACGCGCAGCGTCTCGGGAGAGCGCACATCGACTCGCTGCGCCGGATCTCCCGCGCGCGCGCGGTGAGCAATGCCCAGCACTGGGTGCACACTGATGAGGATGCCCCGCTTGCGTACTTTGCACTCGCCGAGGCGTACGCTGCGGCTCGCGACTTCGGCCAGGCGGCCACGACGCTGAGCCAGGCGATGGCGCGGCCGACGACGCGTCAGGCAGACTTCCCGTATCGCATCGCGTCGTACCAGCTCGGGGCAGGCTCGCCGGAGGCAATCGAAACGCTTCGGCGCGCGCTTCGAGAGCAGACCGTGGATTCCCTGCGACTGCGCTCGAGCGCGCGGCGGTTCAACAACGTGCTCGCTGCGGCCAATGTCGCGCTGGCGACCGGAGCTGTCGCGGACATGGATGCAGTGTTTGCCCGAGTCACCGCGGTCGATCCGAACCTTCCCGGTACGGAGCGCACACCGCGCCCGATTCCGTCGGGGATGATGCTCGGACCGTTTCGCACGGTGATGAATGCCGGGCTCGACCTCGACGCAAAGGCGGCGGGCGCCGAGATCGCGGCGACGGTGAAGCAGATCGATGGAATACCCGGGCGCATGGGAGACATGGCGCGCGAGCAGTCGGTGCAGATCGCCTACGCCGGTTATATGGTGACGCGCGATTCCGTGTACCTCGGAATCGTGCGGCGCTGGACTGGGTCGGAACCGATTCCAGTCATCCTTGCGCTCGCTGCGATCGAGGCCGGGGATACCGCCACCGCGGCGAAGCTGGTGCAGCCCCTTCGCCGGAGCGACGGCGATGGCCTCGTCGCTGCGTCGCAGGGCGAGATCTCACCGATGGTTCAAGCAGAGGTGCAGACACGACTCGGAGACCTGCGCGGCGCGCTGGTGACGCTCGAGCAGATCAACCCGAAAGACTTCGCCGTGAACAATCTCGATCCGCGCTGGGCGTTCTATCCGCGCACGCTCATCCAGCGTGGCGATCTTCACGAGCGACTCGGTGAGCCCGACCGCGCGGACAGCCTCTACAGTCAGGCGATCGAGTTGTGGAAGAACGCCGACGCCGGCGGTCAGCCGCTCGTGGACGTCGCGCGGCGGCGCCTCGCCGCACTGCGCGATGCCCCAGCCCGAGTGCCGATCAAGCGCTGACCCGCGCGTCGAGCGGGGGAGCTAGGGTCGGCCGAGGGTGATTCGCGCCCAGTCCCAGCCCTCGAGTCCGCGCGCATTCACCGCTTTCACGGCGATGACCGAGCCTGGCGCGACGTTCCGCAGTGTCGCCGAGGGCTGTGCGACCGTCACCAGCGGCGTTGCCGCTTCGGTTGGCGACGTGACCGTAACGATGTAGGAGCTCACGCCCCTCTCCGGACTCGGCGTCCACGAGATCTCCGCCGTGCCGCCCCCGAAGCGCACGACCCTGAGATCCTTCAACCGTGACGGACTCGATGCCAACAGCATGAGCGTCGCCACGGTCGTCTTGCTCGCCTCCGCCACGAGCTCGTGATTGATCGTCTCGAGGATGTCGTGCGGTTGGTGATAGTGCGGGTTGCCGAGCACCGGATACGACCCTATGCCGCCGACAACATCCCCGTACGCCTCGTAGTACGCCGCGGCATCGGTGCTCTTGTAGTAGAGCGCATCGTAGGTGATCATCTTCGAGAACTGCGCCGCTGCCGCGTGCTGGATGTCGCGGATGCCGGGGTTCGAGTAGCGGATGGTGTTGTCGAGGCGATGATCGTTCGACCAGCCGAGCATGTCGTTGTTCAGCGCGCCGACGAGCTGCACCTTGTTTGCCACCGCCTGGCGCACCCATTCGCGGCTGCCGAGGAGCCCGCCTTCCTCGCCGGTGAACGCCGCGAAGACAATCGTTGCAGGCTGCGGATGCTTCGCCATCACCCGCGCTGCCTCGAGCAGTGCTGCGGTTCCGGAGGTGTTGTCGTCCGCGCCCGGCCCTTCGGCGCGCGAGTCGAAGTGGCTGCTGACGATGTAGACGAGCTCGGGATTCTCCGTTCCACGGAGCGTCGCGAGGACGTTCGCGGTGCGTCCGCCGAGTGCATTGGACGGTGAGAACCACTGTCGCTCGGGCTCATAGCCGAACGACGTGTACTGGTCCGCGAGGTACTCGATCGCCTTGGCGTTCCCGGGCCGGGTGATGTGCTTCGAGTCGACGTCGAAGAGTGCCTTCTGGTAGTTGTAGACCTGCGGAACGGAGACCTGCTCCGTGACGCGGCGGACATCGTCGGCGATGACGCGGAACGATGCGATCCCCTTGTCGCGAAGGGCCATCTCCGATGCGAGGTTTGCGCGAACGCGGGCGAGCACCTCGGGCACGGTCACCTTGCTCTGCAGGTCCACGACATAGATGCCGCGCTCGGGCGATACGGTATCGCCATCACGCTCGGCGACAATTGCGACCCTGGTGCCGTTCGCGTCGGAAATCCACTCGTACTCCGGCGCGATCGTGCGCACGGTGTTGTTGTGGAAGAGCCGCGTGCGCTTCACCGTCGCCGAGTCGTGGAGGTCGTACAGGTAGGACCGCCGATGTCGCGCCTCGCCCATCACCATGAGCAGGCGTTGAGGCTGGAGGTAGCGCGGCATGAGATCATGCTGGATCTCGCGGGTCAGGCGCATTTCGCCGGTCCCGTCGATGCCGGTGCTGAAGACTTCCCAGTCTTCCTTGAGCATGCTCTGGAAAGCGATGCGTGTCCCGTCGTGCGACAGCGCGGGTGCGTCGATGGGTGTCGACGACGTCTTCACGACAGTGGGTTCGGCCGTTCCGAGGATGGGCACGATCATCAACTGATACTCTGCACCGGACCGGCGCAGGTATGCGGCGACCTCGCCGCCCTGCGAGAGCGCGACTGCAGTACCCGTTAGCCTTCGGGCGATTCCGGTGGTGAGGTCGTGAATGGCGAAGGCTGCCGTCGCGCCACCAGCGCCACCTCGCCCGCCACCGCCACCGCCACCGCCGCCAGCCCCGCGGCCACCTCGACCCCCAGCGGCGGCCGGACCCTCGGCCCCAGCGGCCGGTTCACGGACCGTCGGCTGCGTCGGGAGATCATAGATGAGCGCCAGGGGTCGAGCGGCCCCGTCCGGCAAATCGATTGCAACGTCCACCGAACGAGGTCGGGCCTTGTAGCCATCGCCGGTCGTGATCGCCGTGGGCGGCTCGGGGGCGACGCAGCCGGTGATCCGTCCGCCCGATGCGCGGCACGCGGCGGGCGTGAGGCGCACCGTATAGATCTGATTTCGGTCCGTCTCCCCCTCGCGCGTACCCACGAAGTAGAGCGACTTCGAATCACGGCTCCAGATCGGCGTCGTCGGGATGAGGTTGCCAGTCTCGACCCGCCCCTCGATCCCCGTGCGCAGATCGCGCACGATGATCTGCGTCGCCTTCGCCTGGAGCCAGGCGAGCGTTGCCATAGCGCGAGTGCGCTCCGGCGTCTGCGCGGCGGTGCGCTCGACCTCCATCTGCGCGCGGATCAGCGCCGGCGTTTGGACGACGCGGAGATAGAGCAGCTTCTCACCGCTCGGCAGGAACGCGGCGTCGTAGCCTCCGGGCAGATCGATCGTTTTCGCCGTCTCGAGGTTCACCAGTCGCAGCACCGATGCGTTCCCCGTGCCGGTTTCGTAGGCGAGCATCTCGCCATCCCATGACAGCCGCGGCGCGCGGCCGTCGGGGGTGATCTCGGTTGTGCGAAAGAGCTCACCGGTCTGCAGGGCGATCGGCTCGAGGTATTGATCGGCCTGCGGCGATTGCAGGAGCCGAGCGTAGGTCTCGAGCGCCACGATGTAGGCGCCGCGGTCCCATGCCAGATTTGCGATCGCGAGGTCGGCAGTCGCGGGCTGGGCTGCGGTGGGTCGGGCAGCGACGATCGCAACGAGGGCCAGGAGCGCGGGGCGGAGGTGCTTCATGAAGGCCTCAGGGATGTGACAGCAGGGAGCCTGAAAATGCCGGCGGCGGAGGGGTGGGCGATAGGGGTCGTCGCGGCTTCGGTGGTGCTGGCTGGGCGAGGGTTGTCGATGGATTGGTGCGCGGGCAAGCCTGGGCGAGGGGTATGACGCCGGATTGGGATAACGGCGAACTGCCAGGGCGAACATGTGGGCTCGACAGCGCGCTGTGCGCTGATTGCTGAAAGACGGTGATCGCTGGTCGCTTGACGGCGGAACTTCAACGCCGGTGTTGTGGCTAGGCAGATCCTCTGCGCCTAGGTGCCACCCACCGACCGCTTCTGTGGCCTCCGTAGTCGTAGTTCGCCGTTGCCGTAGTCCGCGTTAGTCCGCGTTAGTGCGCGGCGAAAAAAGCAGTTGCATTATCCGCGTCGTTTCCGCGAAATCTGCGGCTGCAACTTGCCGTTGCCTGACAGATCCCGCCGCAGGATCGCGAGGTGCACGCCGTCTCGGTAGTAATCGGCGACAGTGGCCTCGACTTGGAAGCCGCAGCGGACGAGGAGATGCTTTCCTGCGGCGAAGATGGGATCGGCGGAGATCTCGACAAACGCGACGCGTGATCCATCCGCGGCAAGGGATTCGAGCGCGGTCTCGACAAGAGCCGTCGCAATGCCGCGGCGACGATGCGCGGGATGGACGACCACCAGCTGCACGCGCCCGGCACTAACCGATCCGGCGATTGCACCAAAAACGACTACCCCGACCATCGCGTCGCTCTCGAAGGCCGCGCTCGCACGACATTCGGGGTCAGCTCCCGAGACAGCCCGGTCCAACGCCGCGCGCGCGCTTGCTTCCCAGCGCGATCTCCCGAGTGCCGCGGACGCGAAGTCGCCCACCGCATCGGCATCCGCGCCCCGCAGCGCGCGAATCACACGATCTCCGGAGCGGCCATGCGTGCCCGGCATGCGCTGGCTGCCGCGGCTAGATGTGAATCGAGCGGCCGAGCGCGCCGAGCGCGGCTTCCTTGACCGTCTCGGACAGCGTCGGATGCGCGTGCACCGTCATGCCGACATCCTCCGACGATCCGCGGTACTCGAAGGCCAGCACGATCTCGGCGATGAGCTCCGACACGTTGGGCCCGAGCATGTGGACACCGAGCATCTCGTCAGTCTCGGCGTCCGAGATGACCTTCACGAATCCGCCGGTGTCGCCCATCGTGCGAGCGCGTCCATTGGCGGAGAAGGGAAACTTGCCGACGGTATACTTGCGGCCGCTTTCCTTCACCTCATGCTCGGCGAGGCCGACGGTAGCGATCTCCGGCCAGGTGTACACGACCGACGGCATCGAGCGGTAATGCATCTCCGACGGCTTGCCTGCGATGACCTCGGCGGCGATGACGCCCTCCTCCTCGGCCTTGTGGGCGAGAAGCTTTCCGCCCACGACGTCACCGATTGCGTAGACGTTGGGGAGATTCGTGCGCATCCGGCTGTCCACCTGGATCTCTCCGCGCTTGCCTGTCGTGATGCCGAGCGCCGCGGCATCGATGCCGGCAACGAGGGGGCGCCGTCCGATGGAGACGAGCACGCGGTCGGCGTCGAGCGTTTCGCGCTTGCCGTCCTTCTCGATCTCGATGCTGACGCCATCTCCCTTGCGTGCGCCGCCCACGACCTTCGTTCCGACGCGCAGGTCGAGTCCCTGCTTCCGGAAGATCCGGTCCGCTTCCTTGATGATGTCGGCGTCGTTGCCCGGCAGGATGGACGGCGCGAGCTCGACGACGGTGACCTTCGCGCCGAGTCGGCGCCAGACCGAGCCAAGCTCGAGTCCGATGACGCCGCCGCCGATGACGATGAGGTGCTTCGGCACCTCAGGCATCGCGAGGGCACCGACGTTGGAGAGGACACGCTCTTCGTCGAAGGGAAGGAAGGGAAGCGCAATCGGCTCCGATCCCGTGGCGATGATAACGTGTTTCGCCTGGTACGCCGTCGCCGTTCCGTCTGCTCCCGCAACTTCGACGACATTGCCTGCGCGCAGTGTACCCTTGCCGCGCGCCCAGGTGATCTTGTTCTTCTTGAAGAGGAACTCGACGCCCTTCGTGTTGTTCGACACAACCGTCGTCTTGCGCTTCTGCATCGTCGCGAGGTCGAACGTCACCTCGCCGACGTTGATGCCGTGCTCGGCGGCGTGCAGCCGCATGAACTCGTAGTGCTCGGACGACTGGAGGAGTGCCTTCGATGGAATGCAGCCGACGTTGACGCAGGTGCCGCCGAGGGTCTTGTCCATCTCGACGCAGACCGTCTGGAGGCCGAGTTGGGCGGCGCGGATGGCGGCGACGTAGCCGCCGGGGCCGCCGCCGATGACGACGACATCAGCGGGAGTCGAGGAGCTGGGCATGAAATGGCTGGGGAAGGAGACGGTGACGGGAAAAACTAGCGGGTGTGGCCACGTGCGACCACACCCGCGTCCCGGCGCCGAACACCCCCGTCGCTGCTTACATGCCGCGGACCCCGGGCGCGCGCTCGGCGGTGAAGTGCCCCTTGTAGGCCTTTCCGCCTTCCGTCGCGCGCGCGTACACCGTTCCGGTGAGCCGGTCCCCGACCCGCACGGCTTCGAGCCGTGCGACGACCTGCCGGGAGTCACGAGGACTCGCATACGGCCCGATGAGGGCGACATAGCGATCGGCGGTCGCCTCGAGGACCTTGACGTCGGTGAGCGGAATGGTCGAGCCGTTGAAGGCGAGCTGTCCGGTGACCGTCCCATCGCGATGCTGGATCTGCACGAGGGTGAAGGGGGTTCCGGGATCAGCCTCCGACTCGAATACCGTGCCTGCCCACATGCCGACCATCGCGCTGGCCACTGCTGGCTCTGCTGGTGTGGGAACGCTGTGCAGGTCGAGCGATGGGTGCGCGCACGCAGTTGCGAGCACGAGCGCGGAGACGGCGGTGAAGGAACGCATGAGACCCTCCGGGGGCACGGTGTACGGCATGAGCGCGGTGAGTGGCGCTCGGGGCGACGTATTCAATTCGTTTGATGCATCGAAGCGGTGAATGGTTGCTTCGAGACGTCATACGAAAAACACGCGCCCCGGTTTCGCTCAATCGTCAGAGCGGAACGGGGCGAGCGGATTTCTGGCGCGGACGGAAGTGAACGGTTGTCGGTTGTCGGTTCTCAGTCATCAGTTCCCCTCCTCCCCGGGGCCTTACTGATCACTGATAACTGTTCACTGTTCACCGTGTACTTCGGTGTCAGCTCCCGACCTCAGGTTACCAGCATCGATGCCGGCTCCTCGAGCAGTTCCTTGATGCGGACGAGGAAGAGCACGGCCTGCTGGCCGTCCACGATGCGGTGATCGTATGAGAGGGCGGTATACATCATCGGCCGGATCTCGACCTTCCCGTCGATGGCGACGGGGCGCTCCTGGATCTTGTGGAGGCCGAGGATCGCGACCTGGGGATAGTTGATGATCGGGGTCGAGACGAGCGAGCCGAAGACGCCGCCGTTCGTGATGGTGAACGTCCCGCCAGTGAGGTCATCCATCGTCAGCTTGCCATCGCGCGCGCGCTTCGCGACCGCGGCCATCTCACGGCTGACGTCGAGCATCCCCCTCGTGTCGGCGCTCTTGATGTTGGGAACGATGAGCCCCTGCTCCGACGCGACGGCGATTCCCATGTTGACGTAGTGCTTGAAGACGATCGAGTCGCCATCGACCTGGGCATTGATCACCGGATACGTCTCGAGTGCCAGGCACGCCGCCTTGATGAATAACGGCATGAACGTCATCTTGAAGCCGTGTTCCTTCTCGGTCCGTTCCTTCAGCCGATCGCGGAGGTGCATGACCGCGGTCATGTCCACCTCGTTGAAGGTCGTGAGGTGGGCGGTGGAATGCTGGGACTCGAGGAGGTGCTCGGCGATGCGCTTGCGGCGCGTGGACATCTTCTCGCGCGTCTCGCGTGCACCGTTCGCCGATGCAGCAGCAGGCGTCGCGGGACGCTGCGCGGCCGTGGTCGTGGCCGACGGCTGGGCTGGTGCCGCATCGCCGCGCGACGCC
>JANPKQ010000244.1:0-13093 GCA_031426115.1 Gemmatimonadaceae bacterium
CAGTGCTCCGCGGTGGTCGCCCGACGGGACGAAGATCGCCTTCATCAGCAATCGTACGACGCACGCGTTCATCGGGCTGTACGATGTCGCGACGCGCACGGTGAGCTACGTGTCGCCGAGCGTGGACTTCGATGGGAGCCCCACCTGGTCGCCGGACAGCAAGCGGATCGTCTTCACGCGGCGGCCGGGAATGTCGTTCGGGCAGCAGGTGCAGGCGGCCGCGAATCCGGCGGGCGGCCGGGGAGGGCGCGGCGGTGGCGGTGGCGGGGCCGCCGGTGACTCGACGCGCGCAGGGGGGAGCCCGGGATTGTATCGCGCGACGTTCACCGGCGGCTACACGCTGTCGGTGATGATCTCCGACGTGGGGGGCTGCTCGCGCGCCATCGCCGGGTGCGTCGCCCGCGAGCTGTGGCACAACCAGCCGGGCGACGGACTGTTCGGCAACATCGCGAATCTCCAATGGGCCGGCGACAACATCATCTTCCCGTTGAACGCGGCGACCGACGAGTTCGAGCGGTACTACTCCATCAGCATCGCGGCCCCGGCGCAGGCGCCGGTGCTGCTGACAACGACGAACGGCCTCATTGAGAACGCGGCGATGGCTGCGCTCTCGGGCGATGGCAGGACGCTGTACTACTCCACGAACGCGAGCGACATCGAGCGCCGGCACATCTGGGCGGTGCCGACGTCGGGAGGCACGCCGCGGCAGATCACGTCGGGCGACGGCATCGAGACCACTCCGGCGCCCCTTGCCTCGGGCAAGCGGCTCGGCGTGCTGTACTTCGATGCACGCCAGCCCGCGTCGGTCGGGCTGGTGCCGGTGGAAGGGGGCAAGGCGAAGATCGTCTTCCCGACGCTGCCGAAGGACTTCCCGCTGGCCGAGCATGTGGTGCCGGAGATCGTGCACACGAAGGCGGCGGATGGGCTCGACATCAGCAACCAGCTCTTCCTCCCGAAGGACCTCGTACCCGGCGAGCGGCGGCCTGCGATCGTGTTCGTTCACGGCGGTCCGTCGCGACAGATGCTGCCCGGCTATCACTACATGCAGTTCTACCACTGGGCATACGCGTACAACCAGCATCTCGCGAGTCAGGGCTACATCGTCCTGTCGGTGAACTTCCGCACCGGGATCGGGTATGGACGCTCGTTCCGCACGGCCGCGAACGCCGGTGCGCGCGGGAACTCGGAGTACCAGGATGTGCTGGCCGGCGGGAAGTACCTCCAGTCGCGTCCGGATGTGGACCCGGCGCGTGTCGGGATCTGGGGCCTGTCGTACGGCGGTATCCTCACGGCGCAGGCGCTGGCGCGGAACTCGGACGTCTTCGTCGCCGGTGTGGACCTTGCCGGGGTGCACCTCCGGGGCTCAACGCTCGACTCGACGGATGTGTCATACAGGTCGTCGGCGATCGCCGTCATCGATGGGTGGAAGTCGCCGGTGCTCCTGGTCCACGGCGACGATGATCGGAACGTCGAGTTCAGCCAGACCGTCGGGCTCGTCCAGCTGCTGCGCGCACGGAACGTCTACCACGAGCTGATCGTCATTCCGGACGACACGCACGAGTCGATGCTGCACAGCCGCTGGGTGTACACGTGGAATCGAATGGACGATTTTCTCCGGCGCTTCGTCCGGGACAGGTCGGTCGCCGCGCCGCAGGAGAGGTGAGCATGCCGCAGGGCCCGCTGCACAGTCGTCGCACATTCCTCGCGCTGCTGCCCATCGTGCTCGTCGCCGTCAGCGGTGGGCGTGGGTGGGCTGCCCCCCCGGCGCGTCAGAAGAAGCATCCGGAGCCGCGGCGCGGCATCGACGCATCACACGTGCTTCGCGCGAAGGATCTCGACGGCGACGAGAAGGTGATCGAGGCGTTCGATCTCGTTCGGAAGATTCCCGAGGTCGTGGACGGCATTCGCTGCTCGTGTGGCTGCGACGAGGTCGAGGGATTCTATTCGCTGCTGTCCTGCTTCGAGCGGGACGGAATGGCGCGGCACTGCGAAGTGTGCCAGGCAAATGCGCGGCTCGCGTACCGACTCCATGCCAAGGGAAAGACGCTGGCGCAGATTCGCGCCGCCGTCGATTCCAGCGCGCGCTGACGCGCATCTGGCCCGCGGCTCCCCATCGCTGTCTCGATTCTCTCGCCGTACCCGCTTTCCGCTGGAGGATACATGTTCGTGCGTCGTGCGTCGTGGTCTCTCGGTGTCATCACGGGGATGGTCATCGCCATCTCCTCGCCCTCATCGGCGCAGCGTCGCGCGAGCGAGCACGGTATGGTGTCGCAGAAAGTGGATGGAACGACGATCAAGATGGAATACGACCGTCCCGTTGCGCGTGGACGCGACCCGCTCTTCGGGAAGGTCGTGCACTGGGGAGAAAAGTGGACGCCGGGCGCGAACGCGTCCACCACGTTCGAGGTCGACAGGGATGTCCGGGTGAACGGCAACCCGCTTCCGAAGGGGAAGTACTCGGTCTGGATGATCCCGAGGGAGACCGAAGCGTGGACGGTGATCCTCCATCGGAATGCGCGCCTGTTCCACACGCAGCGTCCAACGGAGACCGATGAGCAGTTGCGCTTTGATGTAAAGCCGGAGCAGGGCTCGCACATGGAGACGCTGGCCTGGTACTTCCCCGTGGTCGGGCCCGAGGCGACCACCCTGCGGATGCATTGGGGGACGACCGTCGTCACGATGAGCGTCGACGTCTCCTCGACAATGGCCTTCGACTCGCTGACCGCGGACCAGCGCGCGCGCTACGTCGGTGCGTACCGGATGAGCGGGGGCTGGGGCGCCGCGGACATCGTCATCAGCGATGCGGACGGCACGCTGCTGGCCACGCGCCAGAATCCAGCGCCGGGCATGCACGCGACCTTCGCACTCATTCCCGCGGGAGGGGAGCACCGCTTCTACATGGGCGCGGGCGATCGGGGCCGGGTTCTCGAAGTCACGACTGGCGAGGTCGTGGTCTTCCTGCTCGATGGCGACCGTGTGACCGCGTTCGAGGTTCGGGATTCCTCGGGCAAGACGCAGTGGCGCGGCGACGTCACGAAGAAATCTCGGCTCTACTGACCGCGACTGCGTACGGACCTGCATTGCGTACTGCGCACGCACTTCGTACGAAGTAGTACTCGGTACACACTGCCAGGGCGGGACGGGCACGGCAGGCGGAACGGCGGGCGTTCGGAGGAATCCGGGCAACCGGCCGAGGAGGGCCGGATGCCCGTGCTCGGTTCCTTCCCTCCGTGGCCGACTACTGGGACTGCGCACCACTCCGCACTGCCGCCAGTTACGCCCTCATGCACCCGTGCGCAGTAGCCCGTACGCAGTGCGTGCGGAGTAAGCAGTGAAGTTCAGTACGTAGCGCGGTCAGTCAAGCATGCCCCCCCCGCGCTCCATACCTCAGGGATATCCTATTATCCCCATCCTCAAGGCGGCAAGCCGTTCCGGTGAGCCGGTGAACAGGCCGTCCGGTGGCTGACGGTACGAGAGCATCTGGCCGTAGATTTCCCGCTGCTCGTACTTGTTGACGCCCAGTCCCGCGAGATACTGCAGGCGGAGATTGCGGTCGGTGTTCACCTGGGCATCGGCGAGCCAGGGCTGGAGATGCGGCCCGTCGCCGGCGTAGGTGGAGAGCAGGTCGGTGGCGGAGTTGAAGCCGATCTCGCGAAGCGACTGCGCGACGACCGCGAAGTCGGGCCGGGCAAGGCGCGCCTCGAGGCTGTCCACGTTGATGCGGCTCGGCTCGGCCTGCCCCATGAGGACGACGTCGTAACCGCCGCCCTGGTGGGTGTTGCCCCAGACGACGCCGTTGGGGAACACCTCGAGGAAAGTGGCCACCTCGCTCTTCACCGCGGGAAGTCCGCTCTCGTACAGCTGCACGAACACGGTGATGACACCGCCGGGCTTCAGGTGCCGCTTTGCGAGCTGGAAGAACTCCCTCGTGTACAGCGTCGCGGCGCCCTTGACCCACGGATCGAACGGGTCGGAGGTGATCGCATCGTACATCTCGTCGGTCGTCAGGAGGAAGTGGCGCGCGTCGTCGATCGCCACCTTCACCTTCGGGTTCCTGACGACGTTGTAGTTGTGCTCCCCGAAGTGCTCGGCGACGAACTCAGGGACGAGCGGCTCGATCTCGGCGATCGTCACGCGCTGGACCATCGGGTTGATGCTCACCGCGCCCGCGGTGACACCGGCGCCGCAACCGATGACGAGCACATTGCTCGGGTTCGTCGGGATCAGCGTCGTGAGATGGCCGAGCATCCGCTGGAGGCGCATGTCCTGCGGCTCGCTCGACGCCTGCACCTTCCCCGCGTTGTGATAGTTCAGGTCGCCATTGGCGAGGCGCGAGACGGCCATCGATGAGTTCATTCCCTCGCCGGTGAACAGGATCTCGCCGTGGTTGCCGATCCACGTCACCATCCACCGGCCGTAGGCGATGAGGAGCGGTGGGATCGGCGTGACGCTCCACATGAGGAGTGCGGCCACCCCGAGCGTCGCACCAACGCGCAGGGCGCTGCGCGTCTCCAGGCGCCACTTGCCCGTATCGCTCGAAAGGACGGGAGCGAGCATGATCATCGCGCTCACCGCGGCGGCGGCGATGAGCACGCGCTGCGCGTTCTGCGTCCCGAGCCACGAGACGAGGATGAGGCTCGCCATCGCTGCGCCGACGATCGCGCCGACGGTATTGGCGGCATACACCGTCCCGACGAGCCGCGCGGGATCCTGGCGACGCGACGCAACCGCAGCCAGCGCGAGCGGGAAGCTCGCACCCCAGAGGACTGCCCCCGGAAGCACGACCCACATCGAGCGCAGCAGATCCATCTGGAAGAGGAACCGCGGCGCCGTCGAGAGACCGGGGTGGATCGGCCAGTACGGAAGCACCTGGGAGATCGACCAGGCCGCCCACGCGAGGCTGCCCATCACGAGGAACTGGCACCAGCCGAGCGCGCGCCGCGGTGACACGATCGTCCGCGCCAGGACCGAGCCGACGGAGCTGCCGATGCCTAAGCCGAAGAGGAAGACGCCGAGGATGAGCGAGAAGGTGTACACCGTGGCGCCGAGCATCAGCGAGAGCAGTCGCGTCCAGATGACCTCGGCGCCAAGGGCGGTCATCCCCGAGAGTGCGATCGCCGCGTATACCGGCCATACCTCCCGCGGGATCGCATTGTCCTCTGCCGTCGGCGTCACCGCGGGGGCGGTGTGCGGCGTCGCCTTCGCGAGGGCGAAGCCGGCTGCTGCCACGATGATGTTGAGCGCCATCGCGACGTAGGTCGCAACCGCCATGTCGTGAACGCGCAGGAGGTAGAAGCCGGCGAGGAGGCAGCCGAATACCGCGCCCGCGATGTTGCCGCCGTAGAAGAAGCCGAGCCAGGACACACCCTTGGGCGTCGCCTCGACCCACCGCGCGATCGCGGGAAGGGTTGCGCCCATGAGCAGCGTCGGGGGCAGGAGGCAGATCATGCAGAACACCGCACGCAGCAACAATCCGCCGAAGCCGGGCCCGCCGATCGCAGTATAGAGGCCGCCTGCGTACGGAAGTCCGTAGAGGACGAGAATTCCGAACACCGCGATCCCGAGCTCGAGCAGCGCGTAGATGCGAAGCGGGTGCTCGCTCGCCGAGACGACCCGCGCGAACCCGACGCTGCCAATGCACATGCCGCCCATGAACACGACGAGCAGCACGCCGAGCGACAGCGCGGACGAGCCGATGATGAGGGAGAGCAGCTGGAACCAGACGATCTCGTAGATGAGCGCCGCGCAGCCACTCCCGACGAAGAGCAGCACGAGCAGGGGAAGGAAGCGCGGCGAGACCGTGGGAGTCGTCGCCGGGGAGGCGAGGCGTTGCGAGGTCATCTCGGGGGGATGTCGGAAGCGGGCGTGCGATCCCCGGGGGGGGGAGGATCGGGTGCACGGATGTTGGGTGTACGCCGGGTGTTCGGCCAGCGTTGAATGCGGGAGGTTGGTGCGCCCAACCTAGCATTGCCCCGGGGCGCAGGCCAGCAACATCTTTGGGGCCGTCAGGATTCCGATGGAGGGCTGGCTTTCCGGAAGCCGAACTGGAAGAGCATGAAGAGATGAAGAGCATGAAGAAGGGCAACGGCAGTTCCCTTGTACGCGTGGTGGAAGGGCACGTCTGCGCCGGGACGCCACAATGCAGATTGTCATCGCCGTTTCCGTGGCTTCCGTGAGCATCCGTGGTTGCCCTTTGCAGTTGCGGTTGCAGTTCTCCGAGTGCGTCCGCGTTCGTCTGCGCCGATTCATGCAGTCGCAGTAGCAGTCACACTATCCGCGGCTGGCCCGCACTGCCGCATTACGTGTCCGCGGCGAGAGAAAGGATCGGTGAGCATCCACGAGCGCACGTCGGTGTCGATACGCGCAGGGCGAGCGGAGGATGCGGCGCCCCTCGCGCGGTTTGCCGCGCGGATCTTTCACGAGTCGTTCGCGGCCGACAACGATCCGGCGGACATGGTCGCGTACATGGCGATCGCCTTCTCGCCGGAGCAGCAGGCGCGTGAGCTCGCCGATACCGCGAACACCTACCTCGTCGCGGAGACTGACGAGGCGATCATCGGATACGTGCTGATCCGGCCGGGCGAGGACGCGCCGGAGTGCGTCACGGACCGTCCGTCAGTGGAGATCGCACGCTTCTATGTAGATCGCCCGTGGCACGGGGCGGGCGTCGCCGGCACACTGATGGCCGCGGCGATGAGGGACGTCCGCGCGCGCGGTGCGCGCGGTGTCTGGCTGGGAGTGTGGGAGCACAACGTCCGGGCGGTGACCTTCTACGCCAAGCACGGCTTTCGCGACATCGGCGCACACACCTTCGTGCTTGGCTCGGATGTACAGACCGACCGGGTGATGTACCGGGACGCCGACAAAAACTGAAGGCGCTAGTGAACAGTGGTCAGTTCTCAGTGGTCAGTTCTCGGTGAGCGGGGTTGATGCGTCGCTCGTGAACTGACCACTGACAACTGACCACTGCCCACCAACGACTGTACCCGTCGGTATTAGCCTCTATTTTGCCCCCGCGAAGCTGTCGCAGGACTCCGGATTTCCGGACTCCATGCCGCGCCGGAACCACGTCACGCGCTGCGCCGATGAGCCGTGGGTGAATGACTCGGGGTTGACGCTTCCCTGCGTCTGCTTCTGAATGCGGTCATCGCCGATGGCCGAAGCGGCGTTCAGCGCTTCCTCGACGTCGCCTTCCTGGAGCAGGCGGCGCTGACTCGTCGAATTGGCCCACACCCCTGCGAAGCAGTCGGCCTGGAGCTCGAGGCGCACCGAGTACTCATTGGCTTCACTCGGGCGGCTCTGTTGCATCTGCCGCACGCGGTTGTCCACGCCGAGGATGTGCTGCACGTGGTGGCCGAGCTCGTGAGCGATGACGTACGCCTGGGCGAAATCGCCGTTTGCGCCGAACTTCTGGTGCAGCTCGTCGAAGAAGCTCAGGTCGAGATATGCGCGCTCGTCGAGCGGGCAGTAAAACGGCCCCATGCCCGCCTGGCCAACGCCGCAGGCGGAGCGCGTAGCGTCGCGGAAGAGTACGAGCTTCGCGTCGCGGTACTGGTCGCCGTACTTCGGGAGAGTCGTCCGCCAGACATCCTGGACGTCGTTGAGGACGAAGGTGACGAACTCGCGCCGCTCTGCCTCACCAGCGGACTCGCTGACCGGCCCGACATCACCGCCAGCGGTGTTCGTCGCTACCCCGGGGTCGCCACCGCCGCCGAGGATGTCACCTCCGAAGATCAGGGCCAGGATGAGGCCTATGATGCCGCCGCCGACGCCCATCCCGCCGCCGATCCCCATGCCCCGCCCGCGCCGATCCTCGATGTTCGCATTGCTGCTTCCGCGTGTCCAGCGCATCACTCCTCCTCGCTCGTTTTTCCGCCGCCCGCGGTGCGTGGCTTGCCACGCAAACAGGGCGGCTGTCATGTACGTTGCGAGATGCTTTCGCAGGAAGCGCGCCGAGGAATGGGGCTGTATTCATCCACCGAACCCTCAGGTCTGCATGGCAAAACGCCCGAACGTCAGCGCGGGACTGCTCATGTATCGGCGGTCACAAAACGGCCTCGAGGTATTTCTCGCCCACCCGGGAGGTCCGTTCTGGAAGGACAAGGACGCGGGCGCGTGGACGATCCCGAAGGGAGTGCTCGATCCGGACGAAGATCCCCTCGACGCCGCACGTCGCGAGTTTTCCGAGGAGACGGGGTTGCAGCCGACGGGACCGTTCGTGTCGCTGGGCTCGATCCGCCAGCGCGCCGGGAAGACCATCCATGCGTGGGCGTGGGAGGGGGACGCCGACGCGTCGACCACGTTCAGCAACGAGATGCGCACGGAGTGGCCGCGCGGGTCGGGACGGTTCATCACCTTCCCGGAAGTGGACCGGTGCGAGTGGTTCGACCCGGCGACCGCGAAGGCGAGGATCAACCCGGCGCAGGCGGAGCTCATCGACCGCCTCGAGGCGCTCCTCGCCGTCGAGAACCAGCAGTCGAGCACTGGCTAGTCCCTGACCCTTCAACTTCACTTCTCGAAGATGCATTACCTCCTGATGTACGACGTCACCGACGATTATGTGGAGCGCCGGGCGGGGTATCGAACGGCCCACCTCGACCTCGCGAAGCAGGCAGTCGAGCGCGGTGAGCTCGTGCTCGGCGGCGCGCTGGCCGATCCGGTGGACGGTGCGATCCTCCTCTTTCGAGGCCCGACTCCGGCCGGAGCAGAGGCCTTCGCGATGGCCGACCCCTACGTTCTCAATGGGCTCGTCACGCGATGGCGGGTGCGTCCCTGGACGACCGTCATCGGCCGGGATGCCGAGGTGAAGATCACTCCCCCTGCCTGACGCACACGGAGCACGGTAGCGATGCATTCAATCACGAGGAGCGACACGATGAACGGTGCAAGGCTGGTGGTGAACGCGCGAAGCGTGCGGACACGTTGGGTTGCCGGCGCCGCCGCGGTGGCGCTGGTGGCGATGCCGGCCGTGGCGCGCCCGCAGGAGCGGCCGTTCGGCACGCTCCGCGAGCAGGCGGTCGTGCAGCAGGAGTGGCTGCGCCTGCGCCTCGAGCGCGTGCTGCCGCGGGTGATGCGGGAGCAGGACGTCGCGATGTGGATCGTGCCGGTGCGCGAGTACAACGAGGATCCGGTGTTCTGGTCGCTGGTGTCGCCGACGACGCTCGCGGCGCGCCGACGGACGATCTACGTGTTCTGCGATCGCGGACCGGAGCGAGGCGTCGAGCGCATCGCGATCGGAGGATCGGCGCAGGGCGGGCTGTACCGCGTCGTGCGGGATCCCAATGCGGCTGTCGGGAGTGCCGGGGCGCAGCGAAGGCTCGC
Organism: Gemmatimonadaceae bacterium; assembly: GCA_031426115.1. Classification (GTDB taxonomy): domain Bacteria; phylum Gemmatimonadota; class Gemmatimonadetes; order Gemmatimonadales; family Gemmatimonadaceae; genus JANPKQ01. The sequence goes on from JANPKQ010000244.1 coordinate 9,322, forward strand.
CGAGCCGTTTGGGCCCGCGCAGTGGACGCTGCTTCCGCCGGTGGTGGAGCAGTGCGACCCGCGCACGATCGCCGTGAACATCTCCGCGGTGCATGCCTTCTCCGACGGCCTCACCGCTGGCGAGTGGGAGGCACTTCAGGGGGCGCTTCCCCCGAAATACCGCGCGCGTGTCGTGCGCCGCGAACGTCTCGCGCTGGATTACATCGGCGAGCGGATCCCGGAGATGATGCCGACGTACGTGCAGATGCAGCGGCAGGTCCACGCAATCATCGGGACCGCGTTCTCATCGACTGTCATCACACCGGGGACGACGCGCACCGAGGATGTGGTATGGTGGCTGAGACAGCGCGTGAACGATCTCGGGCTCGGAACGTGGTTTCATCCGTCGGTCACGGTCCAGCGGCGCGGCGTCGAGATGGCGGACTCGGCGAATCCCGTCATCCTTCGCGGCGACGTGCTGCATACAGACTTCGGCATCAGCGCGCTGGGTCTCAACACCGATACCCAGCACATGGGCTACGTGCTCCTGCCCGGCGAGACCGATGCCCCGGCGGGGCTGCAGGCGGCGCTTCGCCGATCGAACCGGCTGCAGGACATCCTCGTCGAGGAGACCCGACCCGGCACGACGGGCAACGCCGTGCTCGCCGCGACGCTGAAGCGGATGCGTGCCGAGGGTCTCGATGGCTCCGTGTATACGCATCCCATCGGCGACCACGGACATGGTGCGGGAACGATGATCGGACTGTGGGACCGTCAGGAGGGCGTCCCGGGGCGCGGTGATGTGCCGGTCCGTCCCAGCACGTGGTTCTCGACGGAGCTCCAGGTGACGAGCCCGATCCCCGAATGGAACGGGCAGCGTGTCAGGATGGCGCAGGAGGAGGAGATCGCGCTCGACGCCACGGGCGCACGGAGCTGGGTGCTCTCGCGACAGGAGCGGTTCCATCTCATCAGATAGGTTCTCACTGTAACTGCAACTTCAAACTGAACGGCAACTTCAAGGGCGCGCTTGGCGCTTGAACCAACGGCACGAGCGACGAGCTGATCGCCTGGGAGAAACGGCGGAATAGCGGAACTTCATCGGGGTTGGAGCAACAGCACCGAATGGAATTCCTGTCACGCCACGCTACCTAGGTCTCCCCGTCATCCGGCGGGGGGAACCCATGCAGCTTTCGCGCGATCGGCCCCTCGTGCTTCGCCGTCGTCTTGTACAGCTCGAAGCGCCCATCCGCGGCAAGGTCGGCGGAGCGGGCGCGGAGGGCGTGCATGGCCTTCGCGGGCATGGGAGTGAAGCCACGGGCGACCTTGAGGTTCTGCCGCAGCACACGCAGCGAGTCGATCCCGCTGATCGTCGTCGCGACGGGAAGGCTCATGGCGTAGGCGAGCGCCTCCGTCGCAGTGACCGCCTTCTTCTTCACCATGTCGCCCTCGCCGCCCATGCTCTTCATCCCGATGGGCGCGATGCCCCGGCGCTGAAGCTCGGGGAGCACCTGCTGCTCGAAGCTCCGGAAGGTTGCGTCGAAGCAGTTGAGGGGCATCTGGCAACAGTCGAACGGGTAGTCGTACGAGAGCATCGCGAGATGGATGGCGGGATCCTTGTGACCCGTGAAGCCGACGAAGCGCACCTTGCCCTGCGACTTCGCGCGGTCGAGGGCCTCGATGACGCCACCCTTCGCGAAGTGGCGCTCGGGATCGTTGTAGAACGCCAGCTCATGCACCTGCCAGAGGTCGAGGTAGTCGGTCTTCAGCCGGCGCAGCGAGTCCTCGAGCTGACGCATCCCGACCCCAGCATCGCGACCATGGGTGCACACCTTCGACATGAGGAAGGCCCGGTCGCGGCGGCCGACGAGCGCCTTGCCCATCCGGTCCTCGCTCCTGCCATCGTGATACTCCCACGCGTTGTCCATGAAAGTGATCCCAGCATCGACGGCCTCATGCACGATGCGCGTGGCCTCCTTCTCCGTCCGGACGAGCCCGAGGTGGTAGCCGCCGAGCCCGATGGCGGACACGTACTCGCCCGAGCGTCCGAGCGCCCGGCGCGGGATCTCATCCGCGGTGGGACGTGCATAGGTCGTCAGCGCACGCGTGCGCGGAGCACGTTTCGTTCGAGTGGCGGGCACGTCGATCTCCGGTCGAGGGTGAGCGACCCCTCTGCAAGCCCCGGGCGAGCGACGTCGAAGGCGTCAGAAGTCGTGGCGCGAGCGGGCAGGACGACGTCATGCGTCGCATATTTCCCTTGCGCGTTCACCATCGGACGCGCCAACGCATTTCCCACGTCGCGCCCATGCCAACGAGTTTTCTGTACGCGCTGGATCTCGTAGGCATCGCCGTCTTCGCGATCAGCGGCGCGCTGGCGGCCGGCCGCAAGTCGCTGGACCTCATTGGCGTCATGGCACTCGCGCTTGCGACGGCCGTGGGCGGCGGGACGATCCGGGACGTCCTGCTCGACCGGCATCCGATCTTCTGGCTGGTGGACCCGGTGTATCTCGTCGTCATCATCTCGGCCGCGCTCTTTACAGTCGCATACACGCGGTGGCGCCGGGCGCCCGAGGCGACGCTGCTCATTGCCGACGCGCTCGGGCTCGCGCTGTTCAGCGTCGCTGGGGCGCGCATCGCCGAGGGGGCGGGCCTGCCCGCAATCAGTTGCGTGCTCCTCGGCACGATCACCGGCGCCGCGGGCGGCGCGGTGCGCGACGTTCTCAGCATGGAGATTCCGCTCGTGCTGCGGGGTGGATACCTGTACGCGACCGCGGCCATCGCCGGCACCGCGACCTACTTCGCCGCCGGCGCGGCAGGGCTCGAGCGACCTCTCGCCACGATCGCGGGTATGATCGTCGTAGCGAGCCTCCGCTTCGCGTCGATCCGGTGGGAACTCGAGCTCCCCATCTTTCGGTTGACGACGGATGAGCACCCGCGGCCGCGGATCGGTCCCCGGGGCAATCCGCCCGCCGGTTCCTGAGCGGCGGCGATCGCGATCGTTGCACGAGTCACAGGCGTCGTCGCATACTACGACGGTGCCCGGCTACTAATGCAGATGACTGCCCGCCGCCGGGCGCGCGTTTCCCATTGCCAAGGATTCAGAAAGATGCTTCGCAGACTGCTGATCGCCATGCTCGCCATCGTGGCCGGCGCCCCCGCGCTCGCCCAGCAACCGACGACCGCCGCGGCGACCGCGCCCGTACTCACCCAGCGGCTTCCGGTGGACGCCAGGGTTCGCATCGGCACGCTCCCGAACGGGCTGCGCTACTACGTCCGGCAGAACGCGAAGCCCGAAAAGCGAGCCGAGCTTCGCCTCGTGGTGAATGCCGGATCCATCCTCGAGGACGATGATCAGCTCGGGCTCGCACACTTCCTCGAGCATACGGCATTCAACGGCACGACGAACTTCAAGAAAAACGAGCTGGTCGGCTATCTTGAGTCGATCGGGGTGCGCTTCGGCGCGGACCTCAATGCGCAAACGGGCTTCGACCAGACGATCTACATTCTTCCCGTCCCGACGGACAGCGCTCACATCGTGGACAAGGCGTTCCAGATCCTCGAGGACTGGGCACACGGGCAGCTCTTCGATCCCACCGAGGTCACCAACGAGCGCGGTATCGTCGTCGAGGAATGGCGGGGCCGGAAGGGCGCGGGAGACCGCATGCTGCAGCAGTGGCTTCCGATCGCGCTCAAGGGCTCGCGCTATGCGAGCCGGCTGCCGATCGGCACGAGGGAGAGCATCGAGTCGGCGAACCCGCAGAAGCTCCGACGCTTCTACGACGACTGGTACCGCCCT
>JANPKQ010000245.1:0-7688 GCA_031426115.1 Gemmatimonadaceae bacterium
GTACACCGCGCTGGGCACCGAGCGCGACCGCGTGCAGCTGCCGGCCGACCTGTTCGATGGGACGGTCAACATGCCGGTGATGCACCAGGCCGTGAAGGCGTTCCTCGCGAACCAGCGGCAGGGCAATGCGTCGACCAAGACCCGCGGTCTGGTCGTCGGCGGCAACCAGAAGCCGTGGAAGCAGAAGGGCACCGGCCGTGCGCGCCAGGGCTCGATCCGCGCGCCGCAATGGGTCGGCGGTGGAACGGTCTTCGGACCGCATCCGCGCAGCTACGCCCAGTTCGTGCCGCGCCAGGTGCGCGCGCTCGCGCGCAAGAGCGCGTTCAATGCGCGTGCCCGTGAGAACGCGATCGTCGTCGTGGACACGTTCAACTTCGACGTGCCGAAGACGAGCCGGATGACGGCGCTGCTTGGCCGCCTCGATCTCGGTCATCGCAAGGTGCTGATCCTCACCGACGGCGTGAAGCCGAACGTGTACCTCAGCGCGCGCAATCTTCCGCTGGTGAACATCCTCCCGTACTCCGACGTCTCGACGTACCACATCCTGTGGTCCGATGTCGTGATGATCGAAGCGACGGCCATCGGCCACAGCCTCGATCCGATCGCCGAGCGCGAGCCGGCCGAGGCGCCGAAGCGCGCACGGAAGACGGCGCGCAAGGCCGCTGCGTCCGAGGGCGATGAGGCGGCAGCAAAGCCGGCGCGCAAGAGCGCGTCGAAGAAGGGCCCCGCCACGACGAAGAGCAAGGCCGCGAAGACCCGGACGAAGATGTCGGCGGATCGAAAGTCTGCCGTCAAGAAGAGCTCGACGAAGAAGTCGGCGGCGAAGAAGTCAACCACCCGCGGCTCTGCGAAGCCGAAGAAGAAGGGGTCGTAAGCAATGCCTACGCTGTATCAGACCATCGTCCGCCCGATCGTCACCGAGCAGAGCTCGATGGCATATCAGGAGCGTGGCGAGTACACGTTCGAAGTGCACCCCGACGCATCGAAGCCGGCGATCCGCCAGGCTGTCGAGCAGCTGTGGGGTGTGAAGGTCACGGGTGTCTGGACCTCGCAGCAGCGGGGCAAGACCCGCCGCGTGGGCCGCTCCGTCGGCCGTCGGTCCAACTGGAAGAAGGCGATCGTGAAGCTCCGCGAAGGAGACTCGATCGAGACGTTCGGCTTCGAGGGTTAAGCGCATGGGCATTCGTCAATTCAAGCCGGTCACGAAGGGCACGCGGTTCCGCTCGGTCTCCGATTTCGCCGAGATCACGCGGACGACGCCCGAGAAGTCGCTGCTCGAGCCGCTGAAGAAGTCGGGCGGGCGCGACAACCACGGTCACATCGCGATGCGCCGCCGCGGCGGTGGCCACAAGCGCATGTACCGGATCATCGACTTCAAGCGCAACAAGTTCGGGATCGTCGGCACTGTCCGCGAGATCGAGTACGATCCGAATCGCTCGGCGCGTATCGCGCTGGTCGAGTACGCGGATGGCGAGAAGCGCTACATCCTGCACCCGAAGGGCCTGTCGGTCGGGGACAGCATCGTCTCCGGCGCCGGCTCCGACGTGCGCCTGGGCAACGCGCTGCCGCTGCGTGAAGTGCCGCTCGGCACCGACGTGCACTGCGTCGAGCTCAAGATCGGCAAGGGTGGCCAGATGGCGCGGTCGGCGGGCACGTCGGTGCAGGTGATGGCGAAGGAGGGTGAGTACGTCACCGTCCGCACGCAGTCGACCGAGGTCCGCCTGATCCACGGCAGCTGCATGGCGACGATCGGCGAAGTCGGCAACTCGGAGCATGAGCTCCAGTCGCATGGCAAGGCGGGCAAGACCCGCTGGCTCGGTCGGCGTCCGAAGGTGCGCGGCGAGGTCATGAACCCCGTCGATCACCCGCACGGTGGCCGGACGCGCGGCGGACGCAACGTCGTCAGCCCGTGGGGCAAGAAGGAAGGCGTGAAGACCCGCAACAAGAAAAAGGCGTCGCAGCGCATGATCGTGCGCGGCCGGAAGCGCGGCAAGGCGACCCAGTAAATGATGATGACGATTTCAGTGTCTGCTCGTTCAACGTTTCACTTTCGGCTTCGATAATGGCTCGTTCAGTCAAGAAGGGCCCCTTCGTCCACGACTCGCTGATGAAGAAGATCACCGCGATGAACTCGCGGAGCGAGAAGCGTGTCGTGAAGACGTGGTCGCGCGCGAGCACGGTGATTCCCGATTTCGTCGGGCACACCTTTGCCGTGCACAACGGGAACAAGTTCATCCCGGTGTACGTCACCGAGAACATGGTCGGCCACAAGCTCGGCGAGTTCGCGCCGACGCGGTTGTTCCGCGGCCATAGCGGCAAGGTCGTGGACAAGAAGGCATCGGTCGGCGGCGGCGCGGCTCCCGCGAGCGGCGGCGGCGGCGGTGCCGGCGGCAAGGGAGGCCGGTGATCATGGCTGAAGCACGTGCGATCCAGCGGTCGACCAGGCAGTCGCCCTACAAGATGCGCCTGGTGATCGACCAGATCCGGGGGAAGGACGTCAACGAGGCGTTGGCGCTGCTCCGGTTCTCGAAGAAGCATGCGGCGAAGCAGATCGAGAAGGTCCTGACGTCGGCGGTGGCGAACGCGGAGCATCATGCCCGCGAGACCAGCGAGTCGATCGACGTGGACAACCTCTACATCAAGCTTGCCATCGTGAACGAAGGGCCGGCGCTGAAGCGCTTCATGCCCGCGGCCATGGGCCGGGCGACTCCGATTCGCAAGCGGACGAGCCACGTCGAAATCATCGTTGCCGAGAGGGACGCACGCTAATGGGACAGAAAGTCAATCCAATCGGCTTCCGCCTCGGCGTCTCGAAGACGTGGCGTTCGCGCTGGTACGCGAACCGCGACTTCCCGGCGCTGCTGAAGGAAGACGAATTGCTGCGCAAGTATCTCAAGGCGCGCCTCGGGCACGCGGCCATCGCCGACATTCACATCGAGCGGAAGCCGGGCAAGGTCGTCGTGACCGTGCACACCGGGCGTCCGGGCGTCGTCATCGGCAAGAAGGGCGCGGAAGTCGACAAGCTTCGCGATGAGCTGGCGCAGCTCAGCGGAAAGGAAGTCGGCATCAACGTCGAGGAGATCAAGCGTCCCGAGCTCGACGCGCAGCTCGTGGCGGACAACATCGCGAACCAGCTGGCGCAGCGCATCTCGTTCCGCCGCGCGATGAAGCGCGCGGTGCAGAGCGCGATGCGAATGGGCGCCCAGGGAATCAAGATCAAGTGCGGCGGCCGTCTTGGCGGCGCCGAGATCGCGCGCGTGGAGGGCTACCATGAGGGTCGGGTGCCGCTTCACACGCTGCGTGCCGACATCGATTACGCGACGTCGACCGCGAAGACCACCTTCGGCACCATCGGTGTGAAGGTCTGGATCTTCAAGGGCGAGATCGTCGAGGATCGCCGCGGCAAGACCTACTCGACTGGCGTCTAGGAGATCGAGCGATGCTGAGTCCGAAGCGGGTGAAGTTCCGCAAGATGTTCAAGGGTCGCACGAAGGGTCTCGCGACCCGGGGTGCCGTGATCTCGTTCGGCCATTACGGCCTGCAGGCGCTCGAGCCCGGCTGGGTATCGAATCGGCAGATCGAGGCGGCGCGTGTCGCGCTGACGCGGCACATCAAGCGTGGCGGCAAGGTCTGGATCCGGATCTTCCCGGACAAGCCGATCACGAAGAAGCCGGCCGAGACGCGCATGGGGAAGGGCAAGGGCTCGCCCGAGGGGTGGGTCGCCGTGGTGAAGCCTGGCCGCGTGATGTTCGAGCTCGAGGGCGTAACGCGCGAGATCGCCGAGAAGGCGATGGGGCTCGCCGCCGCGAAGATCGGCATCAAGACCAAGTTCATCGCGCGCGAGGAGGCGCACACCGATGCGAGCTGAGGAGATTCGCGAGTTGACGGACGCGGAGGTCCGGGCGCGCGTGGCCGAGCTGGAGGAGGAGCGTTTCCGCCTCAAGTTCCGCGCGGCGACCGAGACGCTGGAGGATCCGCTCCGGCTCCGCCTGATTCGCAAGGATGTAGCGCGGATGAAGACGGTGTTGCGGGAGCGCGAGCGTGAAGCCGCGGGCGCGACCGGGGCGAGCGCGGCGGCAAAGTCGAGAGGCTCGAGCCCGCGGAAGAACCGGACGACCCGCACGGCGGCGACCAAGGTGACGACCCGGCGCGCGGCAACCGCACGCAAGGCCGCGACGCGCAAGACCGCACCGCGCACGACGTCGGCGCGCAAGACGAAAAGATCACGCGCCGGTGGCGCAGGGGAGCGATAGGCGATGGCCGAGATGACGAAAACGGAGAGCGCCACGGAGCGCGCCGCACGGAAGTCGCGTGTCGGCCTCGTGGTGAGCGACAAGATGCAGAAGACGGTGGTCGTCGCCCTCGAGCGGCGGGTGCCGCATCCGGTGTACGGCAAGATGGTGACGCGGACGAAGCGGGTGAAGGCGCACGACGAGGAGAACACGGCGAAGACCGGTGATACGGTCCGTATCATGGAGACCCGTCCGCTGTCCAAGGACAAGCGGTGGCGGTTGGTCGAGATCGTCGAACGCGCACGGTAAGGGAGAGACGCCATGATCCAGCAGGAATCGGTGGTCAAGGTGGCGGACAACTCGGGCGCGAAGACCGCGCTCGTCATCCGCGTGCTCGGCGGGACGCGGCGTCGCTACGCCGGTCTTGGCGACACCGTGATCGTTGCCGTCAAGAACGCCCTCCCGAACGGGACGGTGAAGAAGTCCGATGTCGCGCGCGCGGTCGTCGTGCGCACGGCGAAGGAGACCCGCCGCAAGGATGGGAGCTATATCCGCTTCGACGAGAACGCGGTCGTCATCATCAACGAGGCCGGCGAGCCGCGCGCGACGCGCATCTTCGGCCCTGTCGCACGCGAGCTGCGCGAGAAGAAGTACATGAAGATCGTCTCGCTCGCGCCGGAGGTGTTGTAGCATGCGGATCCTGACGCATCGAAAGACGGCCAAGAAGCGCAGCCGGACCCGTCACGCGATCAACGTCGAGCGGGTGAAGATGCGGATCACGGCGGGCGATACCGTCCGGGTGATGCGCGGCGATGACAAGGGCAAGGAAGGGAAGGTGCTGAAGGTGTATCCCAAGACCGGGCGTGTGACGGTCGAGGGGATCAACATCGCGAAGCGCCACCGGAAGCAGCGCTCGCCGGACGAGCAGGGCGGCATCATCGACTTCCCGGCCCCGATGGCCGTGTCGAACGTGATGCTGCTGGACCCCAAGTCGGGGAACCCGACTCGCCTGCGTGCGCTGATCGACGCCGACGGAACGAAGGAGCGTGTCAGCGCCAAGAGCGGACAAGCCATCCCGCGTAACCGCTGACCGAGGATCATATGGCAACGAAAGAGAAGGACCCGAAGCAGGGGAAGGAAAAGAAGAAGGGGAGCAAGCGTGGGGCTGCCGAGGCGGCGCCGCGGGTCGAGCATGCCGGCATGGGCACGGACGCGCCTCCGCCGCGGCTCTACGGCTACTATCGCGAGACGGTGCGTCCGCGGCTGATGAAGCAGTTCGCGATGACGAACCCGCACCAGGTGCCGACGGTCGAGAAGATCGTCGTCAACGTCGGTGTCGGCGAGGCGATCAAGACGCCGAAGGTTCTCGACAAGGTCGTCGAGGAGCTCGGGATCATCACCGGCCAGCGCCCGGTGCGGAAGAAGGCGAAGAAGTCGATCGCCAACTTCGGCTTGCGCGAGGGGCAGGAGATCGGGGCGGCGGTGACGCTGCGCGGCGCACGGATGTGGGAGTTCCTCGACCGGTTCATCTCGACGGCGATCCCGCGCATCCGCGACTTCCGCGGGCTCGGCACGCGGTCGTTTGACGGCCGCGGGAACTACTCGCTCGGCGTGAAGGAGCAGATGATCTTTCCGGAGATCAACTACGACATGGTCGAGCAGATCCACGGAATGGACATCACGATCGTCACCAGCACGAACAAGGATGACCAGGCGCTCGCGCTGCTGCGCGAGCTTGGCATGCCGTTCCGCGGGGAAGACAAGCCGATCGTGGTGAACATGTAATGTTCGCGATGCATGGACGGGCCGGCGGGGCCGGCGAGACCTTCAGTGAGAGAGATCGGAATGGCGCGTAAAGCCATGATCGAGAAGAGCAAGCGCAAGCCGAAGTTCATGGTGCGGCAGCACAATCGCTGCCAGCGCTGTGGCCGGTCCCGCGCATTCATTCGGAAGTTCGGCATCTGCCGTATCTGCTTCCGTGAGCTGGCGCTGAACGGGTTGATCCCGGGCGTCAAGAAGTCGAGCTGGTGAGAGGGCCACGACCATGAGCATGACCGATCCGATCGCCGACATGTTGACGCGCATCCGCAATGCCTGCGGATCGAAGCATCGCCGTGTCGACATGCCGCTCTCGAAAATGAAGGTCGAGATAGCGCGCATCCTGAAGGAGAACAACTTCATTCAGGACTACAAGACGCTGGAGACCGAGGAGGGCAAGCACATCCTGCGGGTCATCCTGCGCTACGCGCAGGGCGGGCAGCCGGTGATCCGCCAGCTCGAGCGCGTCTCCACGCCCGGCCTCCGCAAGTACGTCGGGGCCACCGAGATCCCGCGCGTTCGCAACGGGCTCGGCATGGCGATCCTGAGCACCTCGAAGGGGCTGATGTCCGACCGCCAGGCGCGTCAGTCGCGCACCGGCGGCGAGCTTCTCGCCCTCATCTGGTAAGGAGTTTCGAAGCAATGTCCCGAATTGGAAAGCGCCCGATCGCCGTGCCGAAGAACGTCACCGTCACGATCGAGGGCCAGCGCGTCAAGGTGAAGGGTCCCAAGGGGGAGCTCGAGCGCGAGTTGCACCGCGAGATGGCGCTCGCCATGGAGAACGGCGAGATCACCGTCACGCGGCCGTCGGATGAGTCGCAGCACAAGGCGCTGCACGGGCTCACCCGCACCCTCATCGCCAACATGGTGGAAGGGGTGACGAAGGGCTACCAGAAGCAGCTCGACATCGTCGGCGTCGGCTACAAGGCCGAGGTCCGTCCGTACGGGCTGCAGATGGCACTCGGCTATTCGCACCCGATCGAGGTGCGTGCGCCGAAGGGGATCAAGCTCACCGCGCCGGCGCCGACCTCGGTGATCATCGAGGGTGCGGACAAGGAAGTCGTCGGACAGATCGCCGCGGAGATCCGCGGGCTCCGTCCCCCCGAGCCGTACAAGGGCAAGGGCATCAAGTACCAGGGCGAGCAGATCCGCCGGAAGGCCGGCAAGGCAGGAGGCAAGTAATGGCGAAGCTGCGTATTCCGAAGACGCGCCCCGAGATGCGGGCGCGGCGTCACCTGCGCGTTCGCAAGCGGGTGAACGGCACGCCGGAGCGTCCGCGCCTCGTCGTGTTCCGGTCGCTGAAGCACATCTACGCGCAGCTCGTCGACGATGTCGCCGCGCGCACGCTGATGACCGTCTCGGACCACAAGGCCGAGGGCAAGAAGACGGAGCGGTCGGTGGAAGTCGGGAAGGAGATTGCGGCGCGTGCAAAGGAAGCGGGGATCACGAGAGTCGTGTTCGACCGTGCTGGATACAAGTATCACGGCCGCGTGAAAGCGGTGGCCGATGGAGCCCGCGAAGGCGGGCTGGAGTTCTAAATGGCAGAGTCTCAGAATCCCCCCGCGGCTGATAACGTGCCGGGCGGCGGGTCGCGTGAAGGCGGCTCGACGGGCGGCAGCGGCGGTAGCGGTAGCGGCC
>JANPKQ010000246.1:0-1955 GCA_031426115.1 Gemmatimonadaceae bacterium
GATGTCGTCGAGCAGCCGCCCGCCCTCGATCGCCAGCTCGAAGTTGGCCACCGGACGCTCCTCGTCCGTGATGCCGTGGGCCTCGAGTCCGTTCGCGAAGGCAGCCGTCCACACCGTCGGCACGACGACCCCCGGCCTGTCGCCGGACGGCGGCTCGACGGTCCGGTCGAAGCGCGACGGCGTGCGCGCGTATGTCGCCTTTGCGCTCGCATCGACGGCGTCTTCGGCGCCCTGCACGATCGCTTCCTCGACGATCCTGGCACGTGTGGATCCGTCGAGGGCGAGGTCTATTCGTCCCTTCGGCACGAAGCTCGTCGCGACGAAGGGCCTGCCCTTGATGTAGGTGCGGTAGACGCGCATGACGCTTGCGGCGGTGACGCCGCGAATCCCCGCAACGTCGGCGTCGGCGAAGTCGGCGGTACCGGCGTAGAGGTTGTAGCGGGCGAGGCGCGACGCCTTGCCGAGGACGCTCCCGATCCCATCGTAGAAGCGAACCTCACGGGCGGTCTTCGCCCGCTCGAGGTCGGCGGGATCGATCCCATCTTTCTCGAACCGCGCAAAGCCCTGCTCGAGCGCGGTCGCGACCTTGTCGAGATCGATCCCGTCGAAGGCGCGGATCGAGAGGTACGACTCTCCCGCGAGCTTTGCATGATCGCCGAACGCTGCAACTCCGCTCGTCACCTTCGCCTCGTCCACGAGCACCGCGTGAAGAGGGGTTTCCTTTCCATCCGCGAGGAGGTCGAACAGGATGGTCAACGCGTAGCTGTCGGCGTGCAGCGCCGGGACGGAGGGCCACGCCATCGTCAGCTCCGGAAGCGTCGCGAAGTTGTCCTCGTGGAACAGCTTCTTCGTGGCGCGCAGCCCCGCCGGCCGCGGTTGCAGCGGCGGAATGGCGCCGCCGCGCCTGAACTCACCGAAATACTTCTCGACCCATTTGCGCGCCTGTGCCGGATCGAAGTCACCGGCGATGACGAGGGCGACGTTGTTCGGCACGTACCAGCGGCGGTAGAAATCCTTCACATCCGCCAGCGTTGCCGCGTCGAGGTCGGCCAGCGATCCGATCACTTCCCAGCTGTACGGGTGTCCCGCAGGGTAGAGATTCTCCGAGATGACCGTGGACGTGTGGCCATACGGCTGGTTGTCGTAGGATTGCCGCTTCTCGTTCTTGACGACCTGCTTCTCCTTCGCGAGCACCGGATCGGTCACGGTGTTGATGAAGAACCCGATCTTGTCGGCTTCCGCCCAGATCATCTTCTCGAGCGCGTCCTTCGGGACGGTTTGGAGATAGTCGGTGATGTCCCGGCTGGTCGAGCCATTCGCGCCTGACCCGCCGATCCGCGCGCTCATCGCGTCGAGGCCGCCTTTGCCGAGGTTCTCCGAATCGAGGAAGAAAAGGTGCTCGAACATGTGCGCGAACCCGGTGCGGCCCGACACCTCGCGCGATGAGCCGACGTGCGCGTTGAGCGCCACGGCGACCACCGGGTCGGAGCGGTCAACGTGGAAGATGACCTTCATGCCGTTCGGGAGCGTGAACTGCTCGACCGGAATGAGCTTTCGCGGGGCCCGCGCCTGCGCCGATGCCGTTGGCGCCGTCGCGGAGAACAGGATGAGCGCAGCCGCAGTGGCCGAGAGGCAGTGTGTTGCGAGTGTCATGGTGTCAGCCAGAGCCAGGGATTCGCGGAGACTACTGCCGGATGATGTAGCGCGCCAGCCCGACGCGCCGCTCAGAAGATTCGTACGCCGCCGTTGGGGGCAATGCGTCGAACACGTGCTGCGTTCGTCGTTGAGTACTCGAGTATCCACATGTGACCGTCCGGCGCGAGCAGCACGCCGGAGGGAGCCCACGTTGCGGGCGAGCGGGCTACCGTGGTGAGCTTCCCATCGGCGACCCTGACTCGGACGACAGCGCGCGCTCCGTACACCGCGACGTAGACGTTGCCATCGGCGCTCGGCCA
>JANPKQ010000247.1:0-1608 GCA_031426115.1 Gemmatimonadaceae bacterium
GGATTCTGGGTCGTCCGCCAAGCCGCTCTACGTTGGCCCATGTCTTGGAGGGGACGACATTGGTAGTGCTTGCGAGGCGTGATGCCGCTGCTTAAAATAGACATGTGTTGCGTATACGCAACTACAGTCGTCAATAAGCAACGTCTCGCCAGGTTCGCATAATGCGCCCGACAGCACGTCATGAGAGTGCCCTCCGCACCCCACTGAACGACATTCTCGCCACAGAAGCAAATGTCCGCATGCTTCGCGTGTTGACGGAAACACGTGGGCCTCTGAATGCAGCGGAACTCGCCCGCCGGACGCTGTTGCAACGATCCAGCGTGCATCGAGCCCTCAAGTCCCTGGAAACGACGGGCCTCGTCACACGCGTCGGGGCCGGTGCCCGGTCGCAGCTTCAGCTCTCGTCCCAGCACCCGCTCGCAGCGCCGATTACGGCCCTGTTCAAAGCGGAGAGAGGCCGCGCAACGGAGATAGTCGCGGGTCTGAAAGCGGCCGTCACTGCTCTCAGCCCGCCCCCCATGGCGGCGTGGCTCGAAGGGCCGGTCGCGAGCGGCTCTGACAGGCCCGGCGATGCCGTGGTCGTGCGGCTGATTGACCGCGCGGCTTCGGTGACGACGGCAGCCGAATCGTTGCGGGATGTCGTGGAGGACCTGGAGCGTCGGCTGGATGTGACGATCGAAGTGCGGGGCGCAACGCCCGCCGATATCGCGGCCATGCTCCCCGGCGATCGTGACCTGTTGCGGGATGCCATTCCCCTGCTGGGAGTGCCTCCTCAGGGGTTTCTCGAGGGACCGCCGGAAAAACTGAACCGAGGGATCAGATCGCATGGGGATCTGGATGCGCGCGCGAGAACAATCGCCGCCGCGGTGGCGGGCAAACTCGCAAAGAACCCATCCCTCATCGAGGACGCGCGCGCACGCATCGCTCTCCGGCTCGCTTCAGCGTCTTCGAGAGAGCGAAAGGAATTGGAAGAATGGGATCGACTGCTCCGCTCGGCTTCGCCCAGTAGACTACGGCAGATCTTGATAGATTCGGGCGAGCGTGCGACGCGGCTGCGACAAACGCTGCCGTTCCTCGATATCCTCACGGATGAGGAGCGAGACGCCGCCCTCAGCGCGAAGGAAGAACTGGTTGCGCGCGGAAAGAAGCGCATGCCTCGATCGCGAAAGACCACCGCGGGCGGACAAAAACACGACAAGGTAGATACCTGAGCCATCGCCCGGCGAAAGAATCGCCTTCAGTGACTCAACAACAGCCGGTTTCTAATGACTCGGGAAGAACTCGAGCACGCGATCCGCGCCGCCTGCGACTTGACCCAGGACACCGAAGTCATCGTCTTCGGCTCGCAAGCCATACTCGGGCAGTATCCCGACGCGCCCGATGCCCTGCGTCAGTCAGCGGAAGCGGACATCGCTCCCCGGCATGCGATCGACAAGGTTGACCTGATCGATGCAGTGCTTGGCGAGGACTCAATGTTTCATCGAACGCACGGGTTCTACGTTCACGGCGTTCCGATCGAGACCGCGGTCCTGCCGAAGGGGTGGGAACGACGCGCGGTGAAGGTCCAGAACGCCAACACTCGCCAGTCGATCGGCTGGTGCGTCGAGG
>JANPKQ010000248.1:0-2284 GCA_031426115.1 Gemmatimonadaceae bacterium
CGCGGCCGTCGGCGGCATCCCCGAGATCATCGTGCCGGGCGAGACAGGGACCCTCGTGCCATTCGACGCAGTGGATGACGCGAGCGCGGAGCCACGGGATCCGGAGGGATACTCCCGCGCGCTCGCGGCGGCGATTGACACGCTGCTCGCCGATCCTGAGGGACGGGCGAGGATGGGCCGCGCCGGCCGGCTGCGGGTGCTCGCGGAGTTCAGCTGGAAGCAGATCGCCAAGGTGACGCTCGACTTCTACGCCGAGCTCATTGCCGGTGAGCCGGGCGCCGGGAAGGGGCGGCGAGTCGGCGGCGGCGCGGGGTACGCGACGATCGACTGAACGGCGCCCGGCATACCCCTCCCCTTCATGAACGCCACCGACCCGCCCCTACATTGCGGGGAGCTACCGCACCCATTCTCCCCATGAACTCGATCATGCGACGCACTTCCCTTCGCGCGCGTGCACTCGCCGTCGCGCTGCTCACCGCCGCGTGCACGCCAGCCACCGACAAGTCGGAGACCCCACCGGACACGACGGCTGCCCTGCCGCACGACGTGCACTCCTACGCCCGTCCGGATGAGGCGCGGGTCACGAACGTCTCGCTCGAGCTCGTGCCGGACTTCGCGACGAAGCGCATCGCCGGGACCGCGCGCCTCGCGGTGCAGCGTGCGGCATCCGCCGACAGCATCGTGCTCGACGTCCGCGACCTCACCGTGAAGCGCATCAGTACGCCGGCCGGCGATACGCTCGGATACGCACTCGGCGCGGCGAAGGAGTTCATGGGCTCTCCGCTCGCAATCGCGCTCCCCCCGCAGGGCGACACGATCGTCATCGAGTACGAGACGTCGCCGAGCGCGGCAGCGGTGCAGTGGCTGTCGCCGCAGCAGACCGCGGGGAAGAAGCTGCCCTTCCTGTTCACCCAGGGGCAGGCGATTCTCACCCGCACCTGGGTGCCGACCCAGGACAGTCCCGGCATCCGCCAGACGTGGGACGCCGTCGTGCACGTTCCGCCCGGAATGCGCGCGGTGATGAGCGCCGACTACATCGGCACGGAGGGCGAGAAGGACGCGCAGGGGCGCGGCGTCTATCGATTCAGGATGGACAAGCGCATCCCGCCGTACCTCATCGCGCTCGCCGTTGGGGACATCGACTTCCGCCCGATCGGACCGAAGACCGGCGTCTACGCCGAGCCTCGCGTTGTGACACAGGCGGAGGAGGAATTCGGCGAGGTGGACGCGATGATCGCCGCCGCGGAGAAGCTCTACGGGCCATATCGGTGGGGCCGGTACGATATCCTCGTGCTCCCTCCGTCGTTCCCGTTCGGCGGAATGGAGAATCCGACGCTGACCTTTGCAACGCCAACGGTGCTCGCCGGCGACCGCTCGCTGGTAAGCCTCATCGCACACGAGCTCGCGCATTCCTGGTCGGGCAACCTCGTCACCAACGCGACGTGGGATGACTTCTGGATCAACGAAGGATTCACGACGTACCTCGAGACGCGGATCATGGAAGAGGTGCGCGGCAAGCCCTACGCCGACATGCTGCGCGAGCTCGGCCGCCAGGGAATGAAGAGCGCCGTGAGCGAAGCCGGCGGACCGATGGGCTCCGACACCCGGCTCCACCTCGAGCTCGCCGGCCGTGATCCCGACGAAGGGATGACCGACATCGCCTACGAGAAGGGCGCTGCGTTTCTGCAGACGATCGAATCGGTCGTCGGCCGCGAGCGACTCGATGCATTCCTCCGCGACTACTTCGATCGCTTCGCCTTCCAGCCGATGAGCTCCGAGAAGTTGCTCGCCTACATGAACGAGACGCTGTTCCGCGGCGACGAGGCGAAGCGCGTCGACGTGCAGGCGTGGGTCTACCAGCCGGGCATCCCGGCGAACATGCCGGCAGTCCAATCCGCGGCATTCGTGAACGTTGACCGGCAGGTGGGCGCCTGGAACAACGGTGGTGCGACCGCCGCGCTGACGACGAGCGAATGGTCCACCCACGAATGGCTCCACTTCCTCGGCGCCCTTCCCGACACGATTCCCGCCGTGCGGCTCGCGGAGCTCGACCGCTCGTTCAAGCTCTCGGCGAGCGGCAACAGCGAGATCCTTGGAGCGTGGCTCCTCATCGCCATCCGGAATCGCTACGAGCCGGCGTTCCCCGCCCTCGATCGCTTCCTCACGTCACAGGGGCGACGCAAGTTCCTGACGCCGCTGTACACCGAGCTCGCGAAGACAGATTGGGGTCGCACGCTGGCGACGGACATCTACCGGCGCGCGCGGCCGACGTACCACTCCGTGG
>JANPKQ010000249.1:0-2426 GCA_031426115.1 Gemmatimonadaceae bacterium
ATCCGGTCCCGGATGCGCTACGTCCCGGGCGTCCTCGCGGCCCTGGCGGGCCGCGAGGTCACGCTCCCGTCCCTCCAGGCGGCGGTCGAGGCGGCGGCTGGGCGGAAGCTCCACGCGAGCAACTTCCGGCGCGTCGTCACCGAGTCCCATGGGCTGCTGCGCGCCGCCGGCCGCCAGGTCGCCGGCGGCGGGTCGGGGCCCCGCGCCGCGCTCTACGCCTTTCCCGCCGACGTGGACTACGCCCGCCTCGAGACGGCGATACGCCTCCCGTGGGCTCCGAT
The DNA here is from genome assembly GCA_031426115.1 of Gemmatimonadaceae bacterium. Lineage (GTDB taxonomy): Bacteria > Gemmatimonadota > Gemmatimonadetes > Gemmatimonadales > Gemmatimonadaceae > JANPKQ01. Next base: position 282 of record JANPKQ010000249.1, read on the forward strand.
GGGGCGCTAGGCGAATGTCAAGCCTTGCCGAGCCCAGCCGTATACCCTACAATATACTCACATTGAGTATGTCTCGTCCCTCTTCGGGAGCGACACCCGTGCCGACCCGCCAACCGTTCCCTGCCTTTGACCCCTCCGACCGCGCGAGTTCCCTGCTCGCCGACCTCGCGCGATATCCCGCATCCGTCTTCACCTTCGATCCGCGCATGGCCGAGGGGTGGCTCTCCGATCGCTACTTCCAACGGACCGCGGCGACGCTGGCCCACGCGGGCCGCAACCCGATCGTCACGATCCAGGTGTTCGCCAAACAGCACGGCGTCATTGCCGGGATCTGCGAGGTCGTCCGCATGCTCCAGACACAGCTCGCCTCGCCAGCGGCGGATGCCGCGCGGTATTCCCTCGGCGATCTCACGATCGACACGCTGATCGATGGCGACCTCATCGCGCCGTGGGACACGGTCATGTGGATCCGCGGTCCCTACCTCGCCTTCGCACACCTCGAGACACCCTACCTCGGCGTCCTCGCGCGGCGATCGCTCGTCGCGAGCAACGTGCGCCGGGTCATCGACGCGGCCGCCGGCAAGCCAGTGATCTACATGGGCGCACGCCACGACGACTGGCGTGTCCAGACGCCGGACGGATTCGCCGCGATGGTCGGCGGGGCGGGCGCGGTATCGAGCCATGCCGGGGGCGCGTGGTGGGGCGCGCGCGGGGTCGGCACGATGCCGCACGCGATGATCGCGGCCTTTGATGGAGACCTCGTCGCCGCGAGCCTCGCCTTCGGTCGCTACGTGCGCGACGTGGAGCCCGACACCAAAGTCATCGTTCTCGTGGACTACCGGAACGATTGCGTCGGCGATTCTCTCGCGGTCGCCCGGGCGATGCGGGCCGAGTTCGGCGAGGGCGCACTTGCCGGCGTCCGGCTCGACACGAGCGAGAAGCTCGTGGACAGGTCGCTCGAGGGGCTCGCCGCGCGCGAGCCGGAGCGACGCCTCAGCGGGGTCGTCCCCGAGCTCGTGACGAACGTTCGCAACGGCCTCGACGCCGAAGGCTTCGGCGACGTCGGCATCTGGGTCTCCGGCGGGTTCACGCCGACGAAGATCCGTCGATTCGAGGATGCGCGCGTTCCCGTCGCCGGCTACGGCGTCGGCTCCAGCCTGCTCGGCCACAACCGCGGCGAGGTGGATGGCCTCATCAGCGGCTTCGATTTCACCGCCGACATCGTGCGCGTCGGCGACCGGGACGAGAGCAAGATCGGGCGCGGCGCCCGGCCGAATCCGAAGCTCGTTCGCCTGGATGTCGCACGGCTCGCCGCCAGCGATGGAGGTGCACGATGAGCGCGCGTTCGAGCGCCCGGATCGGCTGGGTCGTGGATGTCCAGCGCGATTTCATGACCCCCGCGGATGAGGGTGGCCGCCTGTACGTGCGCCACCTCGATGACCCGACGGACCGCGGTGCCATCCGCATTCTTCCAACGCTCTCTCGCACCGTCCACTGGCTGCACCACCACGCGACGGCCGTTGTGTACACCGGCGACTGGCACGCCGACGAGGACCGCGAGATTGACCGCCAGCACCCTGACTTCCGCGACACGTATCCCGCGCACTGCATGGGAGCTGGCTCGAGCCGCGATGAGCGTCGCGGCGCCGAACTGATTCCGGAGATCGCGCCGCGCGGGCCGGTGTCCGTCATCGATCGCGATGCGTCGGACGCCGTGGCCGACCGTGCGGCCGATGTCGCCGCGGCTGGCGGGACCGTGATGATCGAGAAGCGGGAGTTCTCCGTGTTCACGGGACAGGCGCGCACCGACCGGTTCCTCGCGGCGCTCGCCGCGAAGCTCGGCACGCACCTCGACATCATCGTCTGCGGTGTCGCCACCGACGTCTGCGTACGCTGGGCCGTGGAAGGGTTCCTTGACCGCGGTCATGCCGTGACCGTCGTCCGCGACGCCGTCTGGGGACTTGGACTCCTGCCCGACGACACTCTCTTCGCCGCGTGGACTGCGCGCGGCGCACGAATCATATCCCTGGCGGAGCTCGAGGCCGAGCCCGCCGCGGCTGCTACGGAGCGCTGAAGATGAGCACATTGACCGCCGTTCTCGCTTTTCTGGGATCTCTCACCCTCACGACCGGAGTCGTGCGCGAC
>JANPKQ010000250.1:0-8731 GCA_031426115.1 Gemmatimonadaceae bacterium
GCCGCTACACGAAGAACGTCTACCTGCTCTACGACAGCGACAAGGCTGGGCTCTCGGCCACCTTCCGCGCCGCCGACGTGCTTCTGCGTCAGGGCGCGGCCGTGCAGGTGGTTACCCTTCCAGAGGGCGAGGACCCGGACACTTTCGTGAGCCAGCATGGCCGCGACCCGCTGGAGGCGCTCATCACGGCGTCACTCGACGTGCTCGAACGGAAGATCCAGCTGCTCGAGCGGGCAGGCTGGTTTGCGAATCTCCGGCAGCGGCGGGCGGCGCTCGACCGGCTGCTCGACACCATCCGCGTCACCAGCGATCCACTGACCAGAGATCTCTACGTCACACGCGCCAGCGAGGCATCCGGAGTCGGGAAGGACGTTCTGCTCCGGGAAGCAGGCGCAGCACCGCAATCCAACGCAGCTCACCCCGCCCGCGAGGATGCCGGGCGGACGCGTGATGCTGGCGGACCACTCCGCGCCTCGGGTTCCACGGGATCGGCCAGCGTCCGCCCGCGCATCGTGGAGCGCAAGCGCCGTTCAACGCAGCGAGGTGCCGCGGGGGAGCGCGCATTGCTCGCCGTGATGATCCATGCAAAGAACAGGATCGAGGGGATCGCGGAGCGGGTCAGCCCGGATGACTTCTGGCATCCGCCGCACCGCCGCATTTTCGCGGCGCTGTTGGCCCAGGGTACCGACGCGACCCCGGAGGATCTCGCGGCAGCACTCGAGGAGGAGGACATGCCGATCCTGGAGGAGCTGCTCGAGGAGCACGCCTCCGTCTCCGACACGGAGAGCACGATCGAGGGCAGCGTTGCGATGCTGCGTGTCCGGGAGCTGGAGTCGCGACTCACTGCGATCGACCGCGAGCTTCCGCTCGCCACGGACGTGGAAAAGGATCAGTTGATCGGGGAGAAGGGTCGTCTGCGCAGGCAGATCCAGGACCTTGGTGGTGTCGGCATGCGGTTCGGGAAGAGCCGTCGATAACTCACGGGAGGAGAAACGGTGCACGCGGAAATCCAGACATTGTTGGCCTTGCAGGAAGAAGACGTCGCGATCCACGGAATCGAGTCAGGCATGCTTGCGCTGCAGCCCCGTCTCACCGAGCTCGATCGCGAGCGGCATGTTGCGGCCGATGCGCTGACGCGTGCCCGCGCCCTGGTCGCATCCGAGGAAAAGCGTCAGCATGACCTGCAGACGCGACTCGGGGAGCTGAAGCACTCCCACGAGCGCAACCTCGCCAACCTCGATGCGGTGAAAAAGGCGAAGGAGGCGGCCGCCGCGATGTCGCAGCTCGAAACTACGCGGAAGGCGCTCAGCGACGTCGAAATGGAGCTCCAGGGTCTGACGCGACGCGTCAGCGATGCGCGCGCCGCCGTGCACGTTCAGGAGAAGGCGCTCGCCGATCTCGAAAAGGCCCAGGCCGCGACCCGTGAGAAGATCGGGGAGGAGCGCTCGGCGCTCGAGGAGCAGCTCAAGGGAGCGCGGGGAAAACGCGAGGGTACGGCGCAACGCGTCCCGCGCGCGATGCTGTCGAAGTACGATCGCATCCGCGGACGCAAGCGCGTCCAGGCGGTGTTTCCCCTCCGCGGCCCGTCCTGCGGCAACTGCGACACCGCCATCCCGATGCAGCGCCGGAACATGATGATGGGCACGGGGCAGATCGAGGTCTGTGAAGCGTGCGGGGTGCTGCTGTACGCGGCGGAATGATGCTTGTTGACGTTTCGGCGCCCCGGTAGCTTGGAAGAGTGACCGCACCTACCGTCCGCCCGCCCGAGCGCTCGAGCGCGCCGGCTCCCGGCCGGCCGCCGGCACGCTGGGTCCTTCCCGTCGCGCCAGACCCCGGCCTCGTCGCAACGCTCGCCGAGGCGCTGCACCTTCCGGAGAGCATCTGCCGCCTGCTGGTCGCACGCGGCCACGGTGCTGCGGAGTCCGCGAAGCGGTTCCTCCGGCCACGGCTCGAGCAGCTCCACGCGCCAGGATCCATGCTCGACCTCGATCGCGCGGTCGACCGCCTGGCACGCGCCGTCACCGACCGCGAGACGATCCTCATCCACGGGGACTACGACGTGGACGGCATGTGCAGCACCACCCTCATGACGCGTGCGATCCGGGGCTTCGGGGGCGTCGCGGTGCCCTTCATCCCGCGCCGCATCGAGGACGGCTATGACCTCACCGACGCCGGTGTGCGCGCGGCTCGCGCGGCCGGGGCTCGCGTCGTCGTCACGTGCGACTGCGGCACGTCGGCCGTCGCGGCAGTCGCCGCGCTTTGCGCGGAAGGCATCGATGTCATCGTCACCGACCATCACGTCCCGGGCGGAAGCCTTCCGGAGTGCCTCGCGGTGCTCAACCCGAAGCGCGCGGGTTGCGAATACCCGGACGAAGACCTCGCTGCCGTAGGAGTGGCGTTCAAGCTCGCCCTGGCGCTCGCCGAGCGCTTGGGCGCGAGCACCGCGCCCATTCTCGGGATGCTCGATCTCGTCGCGTTGGCGACCGTGGCGGACATCGCGCCGCTGCGCGGTGAGAACAGGGTGTTCGTCCGGTACGGCCTTCGCCTGCTTGCCCAGACCCGGAACCAGGGGCTGCGCGCGCTGATCCGTTCCTCGGGGCTCGACGGCAAGCCGTTGACCGCGGGCCGAGTGGGCTTCATCCTGGCGCCACGACTGAATGCGGTCGGGCGACTCGGGCACGCGATGCGGGGCGTCGAGCTGCTGATGTGCGAGAACGAGCACGAAGCGCTCGGCATCGCCCGCGAGCTCGAGGAGCTCAATCGAAAGCGCCAGGAGATCGATCGTGAGACGCTGGTCCAGGCGCGGGCTCAGCTCGCCGACCCGGTGCTCCGCGATGCGTACGGGCTCGTCATCGCCCGCGAAGGGTGGCACCCCGGTGTGATCGGGATCGTCGCATCGCGCATTGTCGAGGAGACGGGGAAGCCGACGCTCCTCATCGCCGTGTCCGGCAACGAAGGCAAGGGATCGGGACGCTCGATCCCAGCCTTTGACCTCCATGGCGCGCTCTCCGGAATCCGCGACATCCTGCTGCGCTTCGGCGGCCATCGCGCAGCGGCGGGGGTCACGGTAGCCGCCGAGCAGATCCCGGAGCTCGCGCGACGGTTCGACGCCGCGGCGCGCGCGGTACTGCGGCCGGAGGATCTCGCACCCGAAGTGAGAATCGATCTCGAGCTCCGACTTGAGGACCTGACACCCGAGCTCGAGTCGTTGCTTCGACATTTCGAGCCATTCGGCCTTGGCAATCCCGGACCGGTTCTCGTGAGCCGCGGCGTCCGCGTCGTCGGGACGCCGCGCGTCGTTGGGCAGAACGGCCTGAAGCTACGCCTCGCGACGGCCACCGGTGAGCTGGAAGCCCTGGGGTGGGGGATGGCGCATCGCGCCACCGAGCTCCGGGGCACGCCGATCGATGTCGCGTTCCGGCTCGAGCGCGAGGAATGGAATGGAGAGTCGAAGCTTCAGGCGAAGCTCGTGGACTTCAGGAGCTGACCGGTGCGCATCGTCGCCGGTCGGTGGCGCGGCCGCCAGATCACGGCCCCACCGGATGGAGGCGTGCGGCCCACGTCCGACCGCGTTCGTGAAGCCTGGATGAGCATCGTGAACACGGCGCTGCCTGGCGCCAACGTCCTCGATCTGTTCGCGGGCTCGGGAGCATTGGGACTCGAGGCCCTCTCGCGAGGTGCGCGATCCGTGGATTTCGTGGAGACGGATCCCGTCGCGCTGCGCGCGCTGCGCGCGAATGCCGACCTGCTCGGCGCGGGCGATGCGATGACCGTCCACCGGCGCGATTCCGCCGAGTTCGTCGACGCGCTGGACGCAGAGGCGTACGACGTCGCTTTCGCCGACCCTCCGTATCGCAAGGGATTCTCGGAGCGTGTGGCGGCGCGTTGGCTCGCGGTTCCGTTCGCCGCCCTCCTCGGTGTGGAACACGCGTCGAGCGAGACAATGCCTGCCGGTGGGCAGACGCGGCGCTACGGCGATACAGCCATTACGTTCTATCGCGCGTAGGAGCGCCGGCGGGTGGCCGCCGGCGATGCCACGCTTCCTTTACACCTCCCGATATGTCGCGGATCGCCATCTACGCGGGCAGCTTCGACCCCATCACCGAGGGACATCTCGATCTCGTCCAGCGGAGTCTCGAGTTCGTGGACCGGCTGGTCGTCGCCGTCGCCACCAACATCGCGAAGCAGCCGCTGTTCACGGCCGATGAGCGCGTGAAGTTCATTCAGATGGCGGTAGGTGATGACAAGCGCGTCGAGGTCCGGCAGTTTCACGGCCTCCTCGTGGACTTCGCGAGGGAAGTGAATGCCCGGCTCATCATCCGCGGCCTGCGCGCTGTCAGCGACTTCGAGTACGAATACCAGATGGCCCTCATGAACCGGCACCTGTCGCCGCGCCTCGAGACTGTCTTCATGGTTCCCTCGCTCGACACGACCTACATCAGTGCGAGCATGGTGCGCGAGGTCGCGCGCTTCCAGGGCGACGTCACCGGGCTCGTGCATCCCGTAGTCGCGCGGGCGCTGCGCACCAAGTTCGCCAAGGGGGGCGAGGGCGAGGCGTGACGTTTCTTGGCGACCTCCTGGAACGAGCGGCGTCGCACCGCCGCAGGATCATTTTTCCGGAGAGCGCGGATCCACGCACCCTGGCGGCGGTTCGAACCCTTGCCGGCGATCGCATCGTGGAACCGGTGCTGGTGCTCGATCCGGCGCAGCCGGAGTCTCACGCCGCTGTGCGAGCGCTCGGACTCGAGACGCTCGATCCGCTTACCGACCCGCGACGGGTCTCGATCGCATCGGCGCTCGAGCGAGGCCGTAAGCGGAAGGGAATTCCGGCCGCAGAGGCGGACCGCCTGTCGGCCCTTCCGTTGTATTTCGCAGATGGGCTGGTCGAGGCCGGCGACGTGGACGGGTGTGTGGCCGGCGCCGTGCACACGACGGCTGACGTCCTGCGAGCGGCGCTGCGGCTCGTCGGCCCCGCGGCGGGGGTGACCACCGTATCGAGCGCGTTCTACATGGTCGTCCCTGCGTTTCGCGGCGCCGGAGAGGAGGTGTTGACCTTTTCCGATTGCGCCGTGGTCATCGACCCTTCCGCCGAGCAGCTTGCGGACATCGCGATCGCGGCCGCCACCGACCGGCGTCGAATCGTGGGCGACGAGCCGCGGGTGGCAATGCTGTCGTACAGCACACGCGGGAGCGGAAGCGGGGCCCGCGTTCGGCTCGTGCGGGAGGCCGTCGCCCTCGTGCAACAGCGTGCACCCAGCCTTCAGGTGGACGGAGAATTGCAAGGGGATGCCGCGCTCATGCCGGCTGTCGCCGAGCGGAAAGCCGCTGGCAGCCCAGTGGCAGGAGGGGCGAATGTGCTCATCTTCCCCTCGCTGGACGCCGGCAACATCGCTTACAAGCTGGTGCAGCGATTGGCAAGGGCGACTGCCATCGGCCCGATCATCCAGGGCCTGGCTCGACCGTGCAGCGATCTTTCGCGCGGCGCTGTTTCAGATGACATTGTTCATGTGGCGGCGGTCACCGCGCTTCAAGTAGAACCGTCACCCCTCGTCCAGAGCCGTATGCCCCCCCGGGAGAAAGAGTCATGAGCTTCTCGATCAAGAAGCAGGGAGAGATTGTCGTGGTAGATGTGGAAGGCCAGCTCATCGTCGGGAATCGACAGGAGCTCAAGCAGAAAGTTCTGGACGAGCTGGAAAAAGGGGAGAAGCGGTTTCTCATCGATTTCAGCCAGACCGGATACATCGACAGCTCCGGGCTCGGCGTGCTGGTCTCGTTGTCGAAGAAGATCCGCGAGCAGGGCGGCGAGCTTCGCCTTGCCAATCTCAACGATGACCTGAAGACGCTCTTCGAGCTGACCAAGCTGGACACGCTCTTCCAGATCGCCGACACGCGCGAGCGCGCCCTCGAGAGCTTCTGAGAGCGCCCCACCCCGGCGGGCGGCGGCAGCCGAACGGCACGTCGCCCCCGCCTCCCCCGTTCAGCTCGGCAAACGATGACTGACGGCTCCGACGACGGCTCCCTGCCGCTCGACTCGATGCGCCTCGCGCTCGACCTCGAGATCCCGAGCGACGTCCGGTACATCGAGCAGGTGGTGGAGCTGGTCACGAGGCAGTGTGCACAGCTCAGCTTCACCGCGCGGCATTGTGCGTTCAATGTCCCGGTGGCGCTCTCGGAGGCGCTCGCCAATGCGATCCTCCGCGGCAACGGCGAGGATCGGGAGAAGCACGTCCGCATCCACGCCAGCCTCGATTACATGCGGCTGGTGATGGAAGTCGCGGATGAGGGCGAGGGGTTCGACCTCGACGACTGCACGATTGATCCGACCACCGATGAGAACCTCGAGCGTGTGGATGGGCGCGGCCTGTTCCTCATGCGCAAGCTCATGGACAGCGTCGAGCGGTTCAACGACCGCGGCAACGTCGTGCGGCTGACGCTGCGACGTGCATGAAGGAGCTCGTCGTCGTCCTGGACGCGTTCCACGACGCCACGAAGTGTGAAGCGGCGGTCTGGACCCAGCGTGAAAGTGACGGGACACTGACAGCGCAGGCTGCAGCCCCCTCCTCGGCGCTCGCGCCCAAGGCAGGAACGCTCGCCGGGACCGGTCCCCCGGTCATTGAGCATCTCGCACACGGACAGCGGCTGGTTGCCGTCATTCCCGGGCCCCGCCGTGCGTGGCTGACGGTCGGCCCGTGCATCGCGTCGACGCACACGCTCGAGGGCTATCTCAAGTTCCTCCTCCCCGTCGTCGGCCAATACCTCCAGGCCTCGATGGAAGTAGAGCATGCCGCGAACGAGCTCGCCGAGCGCTATGAGGAGATCAACCTCCTCTACACCATCAGCGAGATCCTCGGACGCACCGTTACGCTCGAGGAGGCGGCAGCGACCATTCTCACCGAGATCTCGGAAACGGTGGGCGCACGCAAGGCGTCGATCCTGGTGCACGACCGTGTGACCGACACGCTGCAGGTCGTCGCTGCCCTCGGCGTGTCGCCGCTCGAGGCCCCGCCGATCGCAGCCGATGATCAAGGGAGTGTTTCCGCCCGCGTCTTCCGCACCCAGCATCCGCAGATCGTCGAGGCCGACGAGATGCGCTGCGCCGCAGAAGAGTCGTATCGGCGCGGCGCGATGCTCTCCGTGCCGATCATGTGGACCACCCCCGAGGGCGGCGAGCCGCTCGGCGTCGTCAACCTGTCGGACCGTCGGGCAGGGCAGCCCTTCACGGCCGGCGACCAGAAGCTCGTCGCCGCGATCGCGACGCAGATCGGTACTGCGATCCAGAATGCGAGGCTCGTGCGCGCGTCGCTGAATCAGCAGCGACTCGTGTCGGAGATGCAGCTCGCGCACGATCTCCAGATGCGACTGCTTCCCGATCCATCCGTCGTGGCCCCGCAGGCGACGGTAGCGGCGCGTGTCGTACCGGCCGACAGCGTTGGAGGAGACCTGTACAATCTCTTCCGGCTTCCGCAGGGACGGACGGGCATCATGATCGGCGACGTCTCCGGCCATGGATACCGCGCGGCGCTGATCATGGCCCTGGCCATGAGCGCATCTGCCATCCATGCGCAGACGACCGCCGATCCCGGCGAGACGCTGAACGCGCTGCTGGCGTCGTTGCGCGACGAGCTCGCGACCACGGAGATGTTCATCTCGACGTTCTACGCCGTCGTGGATTCGGAGCGCCACATGCTTCGGTACGCGAACACCGGACATCCGCACGCGTTCGTCGTCCGCGCTACCGGGGCGGTTGAGCGCCTGCCCGCGCTCGACCCGCCGCTCGGAATGGTGGAAAGCTCGCCGCAGACGGGCAGCAGGCCGTGGAATCCCGGCGATTTGCTCCTGCTGTTCACGGACGGGATCAGCGAGGCACGCGACCGGGGGGACGACAGGCTCGGGGAGAGTGCGGTGCTCGACATCGTCCTCCGTCATCGCGCGTCCACACCGGCGCAAATTCTCGAGGTGGTGTTCGAGGCGCTGAACCAACACATCGGCGACACGCCGCGTCGCGACGACCTGACGCTGGTCCTGGTTCGAGGCTGACGAGGATGGCGCCACCGCGCCGCCGGGATTCCCCGGACAACTACCCGCCCCCGCTGAAGCGGCTCGGCCAGCACTTCCTCTCCGACCCGCGCATCCTCGATCGCATCGCGGAGGCCCTCGCCCTCCAGGGCAGCGAGATCGTCGTGGAGATCGGGCCCGGTCGCGGCGGGTTGACCGACCGACTCATTCCCCGTGCTTCCCGTGTCGTCGTCATCGAGATCGATCGCGCGCTCGGCGCACTGCTGCGGACGAAGTACGCGAACGAGCCGAAGGTCGAGGTCATCGAGCGCGACGCGCTGACCGTCCCGTTCTCGGATGCCGCCCGCGGAATGCTGCGCTCGCTCGGCGATGGGGAGCCGATCGACGCCGCAACGGCGCAGATGGAATCCGCTGAGTATGTCGTCGTCGGCAACGTGCCCTACTACATCACGACGCCGCTCCTCTTCCAGGCGCTGGTGCCTCCACGCCCGACCCGGGCAGTGTTCCTCGTCCAGCGTGAAGTCGCGGAGCGCATCGTCGCGCCCGCCGGGTCGGATGCCTACGGCGCGCTGTCGGCCAACGTCCAGGCGCTGGCGGAGACACGGATCATGTTCCGCGTGCCTCCCGGCGCCTTCCAGCCGCCACCGAAAGTCGACTCGGCCGTCATTCGCATCGCTCCGCTTCCGTCACCGCTGATAACGCCTCACGAGGAAGT
>JANPKQ010000251.1:0-36432 GCA_031426115.1 Gemmatimonadaceae bacterium
GGTGTCTGGTGTGGCCATTGTTGTGTTCCGGTCGCGCGGCTGGTATTTGTTTGCGCGGGTGGGAGTCAGTGCAGCCCTGTACATTCTTCTGTTATTCGCATCAGCGCTCTTCGGTACATACGTGCTTGGCGACATCATTCCGCTTAGGCGGTAACCCAACATCGAATGCCATGGAGACTTCCCGGCAAGCAGCTACCTCTGGGGAAACCGAAGCGTTTCCGCAGCAAGAGCAAGGTTTCGGCCCTTCGCGGATGCAGTCGCCGTCCATCCTACTTGTGAAGCGTTTAGAGTTGGGACGCTGCCGATCAACAAAAGGGACAGTGCAGAGGTTGCACTGTCCCTCTGGCTATACACATAGGGGCGCTGCCCATATCTACCGTCAGTGCGGAACCTTGCAGCGTCAAAGACCCGGCGAACGCGTGTCGCACTGCGTTGAGTAGCGCGCCGGTGCGTCGTATTGCGCAGGCGGTGAAGCCAGAGGGAGCCGCGCCGGGCCCGAGCTGCAGTTGAGGCTTTCCAGATCGTCGCGGGAGATGTCGCGGGAGATGTCGCGGGACTTTGCGTCTTTCAGGTCGTTTCAGGTAGGCTCGCGTGTAGTGTTGAGTCGTCCTACGTCCACTCAAGTACCCTCCCGTCACCACCCTAACCGGACTGAAAATCCGCGTGTCGGGGGTTCGACTCCCTCCCTGGCCACTTTGCAGGACAACAACTTAGGTAGGCAAGGCGCGGCTGGTCGCGCGACCCCCGTGCGGGAGTATGTGCGGGAGTCGCCTGCGATAGCCGCGCTTTTCGCGTCTCCGGCGGGATCTTCAACCCTCATGCGACTCACTCGTCGAGAACCACCACGAGCTTCCCGCTCCCCCGGTTCTCGCATGAATTGGTGGGCGCGATGCGAGGGACGCTATCGAGCTCGCTGGTGAGCCACGCCGTGACCAATGCCAGGCTCTCCTCAGTGATCGCGTGGCCCATCGGCAGCTCGCGGTACGTAAGCGTGATCGGGAACCGCTCGAGCTGCTCACGTGCCCACCGCGCCAGGTGGATGCCGAGCTTCTCGTCCGCATCGCCGTGCACAATGAGCACAGGCTTGTTCGGCAGATCTTCTTCTGGCGCGGCGTGCGGCAGCACCTCTGGCAATACCCGCCCGCTCATCGAGACGGCACCGGCAACTTTCCGGGGCGCCGTAAGCAGTGTCGCGAGCGCAATGATTCCTCCTTGACTGAACCCGGTAAGGAAAACGCGCGATGGGTCCGCCCCGTACGCGGCCACGGCCTCGTCGACGAATTGCCCGAGGAGTTTCCACCCCGCCTCCGCCTCCTCGGCGACGATCACAGGCCCCTGCGCGGTGAAGGTCACGCGAAACCACCCGAAGGCGTTCGGCCCGAGCACGACGGGTGAGCGCACACTCAGGGCGACAAAGCGAGGGTCGAACGCGGGGGCGAGCGCAGTCATCTGCCGCTCGTTGGCTCCGACGCCGTGCAGCAGGATCAGCAGCGGCGGCTTCTCGCCGTCGGCGTTCGCCTCGGGCACGGGCGGCCGCACGGTGTGTATGAGTGAGAGAGTCGTCATCGTCGCACCGAGTATGTGGCTGGGGTGACGTCCATCGAGCGGTTCTTCCGTCGCATCTGATGCGCGGGCCGACGAAGCCGGCGCGCCATGATCGCGCGCCGGCCTCCGGTCCGTTACGGGGCGATCCCCAGCTGCTTCATGAACTCCTGGCTATCCCAGTAGAGCCACTCGTGATCCATCGTGCCGTTCTTCCAGTGAGCGATGGTCGCCATCGGGAGCGCGAAGCGCTTGCCTGTTGGCTGGATGAACTTCCCACCGCCGATCGGCATCGGCCTGGTGAAGGTGCCGGTCATGACGCCGGTGACTGCGGTCCACTCGCCAGAACCGAAGCGGATCGGGTGGACCTTGATCTCGATGTCGGGCGCGTAGACGAACATCGCCTTCAGGTCGTCGATGTGAACGTCGATCCCTGTCGTCTCATGTCCGTCGGGCCACGTCACGACGATGTCCTTCGCGTGGCTTTCGTGCAGGCGCTCCCACTTCTGGTTGCTGAACACGTCGAAGTCGAGGACGTCGAAGGTCTTCAGGTTCTTCTCGACTGCACGTGCCTGCCGCTGCGGGACTGGCGGCGGGAATTTCGGGCGCAGGACAACGTCCTGGTTCTGCGCGTCGGCTGCGGAGGGCGCTACGAGAGCGGCGAGCAGCGCGACGACGACGAAGCTGGTGTAGCGACTGCGGGTTGTGGACGACATGGGTCGGTGCTCCTGCGGTCAGGCGGTGGGAAGAACGAGCTTCCAGGCGGTCTGGAAGCCGGTGTTGAGGCGGGACTGCAGCTGAATTCCGAGGAAGCCGATGGCTTCCAGCTCGCGGCTGCGCACGAGCGGTCCGACATTGACCGGGTTGAGGCCGCCGGCGCGCACGAGCTCCACGACCTTGGCCTTCGCTGCGTCGTCGTCACCGGCGATGAAGACGTCGAGCGTCTGCCCGGCGACCTTCCCCGTGAGGAGCGTACCGGCGAACGTCGTGTTGAACGCCTTGACGAGTTTCGCGCCAGCGGGGAATGCGGCGGCAATAGTTTCGGCGGCCGACGTACCGGGCGGCGTCACGAGAGCGTCGTAGGTTTGGTTGAGCGCGTTCGAGATGTCGACGACGATCTTGCCGTTGAGCGCAGCGCCGAGCGACTTGGCCGTCTCGAGGTTCGCGGCATACCAGCTCGCGAGGATCACGACGTCGCTGGTCCGTACCGCCTCGGCTGGGGTCTTCGCCACGGAGATGCCCGCCCCGCCGAGCTCCTTCGCGAGTGCCTCTGCCTTGGTGGGGTCAACGTCGTGGATGATGAGCTTCGTCCTGGCTGAGGCGAGACGAGTGGCGATTCCGCGCCCCATGTTGCCGGCGCCGATGATGAGAATGTTCATGGTTGGGTTCTCTGTGGGATTGCTGTCAGGTTTGCTTCAGTGAGATCGCGTGATTGCAAGACGGCGGGAGCCGTTTACGCAGCCTTGGTGAGAGGCTGCGGTGGTGTTGATGCGACCGCGGATGTCTGCTCGCGGCGGCCGGCGATGAGCGCATCGAGCGAGTAGCGTCCACCACCGGCGACAGTGAGCGCGAGCGTCGCTCCGAGAAGCGCGAGGGGGAACTCGACGCCGTTGGGTGCGAAGAAGCCGCTGCCGAGATGCACGAAGCCGATGGCGCCGAGCATGGTGACCGTCAGACCGAAGCCGGCGAGCCGCGTCAGCAGGCCAGCGATCAGTGCAAGACCGCCGAAGAACTCGACGAGTCCGGTCGCGGGGCCGGCGAGCGCGGGCATCGGAATACCCATCTGGTCGAAGGCGCCGGTCACGCCAGCGAAGCCGTAGACGAAGAGCTTCTGGGCGCCGTGCGCCACGAGAATGACTCCAGTGGTTGCACGGAGGATCGCGAGGGCGGCGTCGAAACGGGGCGTTACGGAAGCAGTGAAGCGCATGGTCAGGGCCGTGGGTGAGGGAAAGAAAGCGGATTGTAAGTCAAGACACTCAGTGTGAAAACACCTATTAGACCGAACGGTTACTCTTTAGTGCGGGCGAGGGTCAGCAACTCGATGAGCGTCTTGAGCTGAGTCTGGTTGAGGTGTCCGAGTTGTCGTTCATGTTCGCCAGCGACGGCGTCGTCGAGCTGGTCGACGAGAGTCCTCCCGCGCTTGGTCAGGGTGGTGTTGACGAGCCGCCGGTCCTCGGTGCTGCGAACCCGGCTCACGAGCCCGCCCTCTTCCATCCGGTCCAGCAATCGCGACACATCGGGCATGCGCGTAATGAGCCGATCCCGGATTTCATTGCGACAGAGACCGTCATCCCCAGCCCCGCGGAGCATTCGCAGCACGTTGTACTGTGTCAGCGACAGGCCCTTCGGCTGGAGCACCCGGTCGATCCCGTCATGCAGCACGGTCTCGGTGCGAGCGACGTTCAGGAACGCCTCCTGGTAGAGGCTTCGAAACGGCTTTTGCTGGCGGAGTTGGTCGCGAAGGCTCGAAGTCATGACACGAATATAAGTGTTATAACACCCAATGTCAAGACTCGTATGTTGGCAGGCATGTGCTGGGTAACCGGGCCGACGAGAAGGGAAGAGCGGGAGCGGGGCGTCAGAATTTTGCGAACAGATCGAGTGACGGGAACGTGCTCACGCCGGCGAGCGCGCTCCACAGTGCCTGATCCAGCTCGCTCGACAGGCTTGGCGTGCGTGCGTTGAATACCGCTGCCCACGTGAATCCGTGATACGACCGAACCAGGATGCTGCTCGTTCCGGGAAGCGAGCCGCCATGCCACCAATTGTCCTGCGGCGGCGGACGCACCCCCCACCCGAGACCGTACCATGACGTGCCTGTGGGCGAAACCTGGGAGTTGCGCTGTGTCATCTCGGCGATCGATCCCGGTGAGATGATGTCTGCAGGCGTGGGTCGTCCATCCGTCACCACACCAAAGCGCGCCAGATCGACTGCGGATGCCAGCCATCCACCATGCGCATCCATCGCTTCCACATGAAAGCCGCCATAAATCGACGGCACCTGCCCTTCGCCCGGAAACACCGACGGCACCAGATCGACATTCACCGTCTCTGCGCCCGGGTGGTAATACTTCACTTCAGTGGTCGCGCGCTGCGAAAGACGCGTCCGCCCGATCCGCATTTTCGTAATGCCCGCAGGTGCGAGCACCGCGGTCTTTACGTAAGTCTCATACGTCATTCCCGACACGCGCTCGATGATGCGGCCCAGAATGGCGTAGCCGAAGTTCGAGTAAACGAAGCGTGTGCCCGGATCGAAGTCGAGGGGATGCCCGAGCATGTAACGAACGACGGTTTCGGCGCTCGCCGGCGCGGGTGCGCCCACGGCGGCAGCGGCAGTGCCCGGACGAAACATCGGATCGAAGCCACCCGGCCTGTCGCGATCCCAACCGCCGGTGTGCTGCAGAAGATTCAGAATGGTGATGTTCTGCCATCGCGGATCCATCGTCGTTCCGGCAGGAGGCTGCAAGTCCGATATCAGTGGAAGAATCTTCTGCGTGAGATCCAGCTTGTGTGCTTCGACGAGCTTGAGAATCGCCACTGCCGTGACTGGCTTCGACACACTCGCAATGCGGAACAGCGCATCAGGTGCAACGGTGACCTTGTTTTCGACGTCGGCATAACCAAAGCCGCGTGCGTAGACCAGTTTGCCATCCTTGACGACCGACACTGCGCCGCCGGGCACTTTGTGCTTCTTCATTAAATCGGAAATGACACGATCGAAATTTCCCATCCCGGGCACTGCCTGGCCGGTCAGCGGGAGGCCAGGTCCGGTGGGTCCAGGTTCAGCCGGACCACTGGATCCGCCGCAGGCAGCGAGAATCAGGAGTGCGCACAGATAGCGTTTCAAGGAAACCTCCCGGTTCATACTGTAGTCATCACGAAGGAAACGACGACCATCGCACGCGTGGCGAGCACGCGCGGCATCACTACTTTGCGCGGTCGATCAGCCTGAAGACGGCGTCCAGCGCGGGATCGAGACCCGCGAAGTAGGCGGCGGCAGTCAATTGAACCGGCACATGGGGACTCATCTCCCTGCGGCCATCGAAGACATCGCCACTCAGGTTCCAGCGAACACCGCTGATGGTGCCGCTCAAGCCGCTGTGGGGCAACTGGACCTGTGCGAAGTCACCATTGAGATTGCAGCATTCGCTGCTCGCTTCGCCCACGAAGACCGGATTCACGAGCCGTTCAAGGTCGGTGATGAAATTGCCGGCGGCCGAGTAGGTGGCCCGCCCGATCAGCACATACACCCGGCGGTCGGGAACACGGGTGTAGGCGATAACGGTGCGCAGAAGCTCCGGATACAGGCTCGTGGTCCCGCCGGTGTTATGGCGAAGATCGAGGATGAGGTTCCCCGGTTTCTGCGCCTCGAGGACACTCCACAGCCGTACTCCAAATGCGGGGAGCGTCTCGGCCGGATCATTTCGCACCTGATTGATCTGGACGTACAACGCACTCCGCTCGGAGAGCTCCTGCTCCCAATGATTCTCCTGAAGATTCCGGAGAAACAGGGGTGGTTGCACTCGCGGTGGCGCCGGGAGCTTCATCGAGGCCTGGATGTCGGGTCCGCCCAGTGCGACGGTCCGACGCTGTCCTTCGGGTGACTCGACGGTGATTTGCACGGAGTCGACCGCGATATCGATGCCCGATCCCTTGAGGTACTCGGCCTTGCGCAGGATGAGGGCGCCAAGCCCGAGGTATTCCATATCACCGTCGACGCTCAGCATGCGACTCACGAGCCGAAGAGCGTCTTCGGCGGACGTGCGGCCGATGCTCACGAGTCGCGTGCCGACGAGACTCTGATACCGGTCCGCCGCGCGAACGATGTATATCCCTTCGGGAAAGACGTAGAACTGGACCGGCAGATGGTGAACACCCCCGCCGCCAAACAACCCGGTATGCCCCTGGTGAAGAGTCGCCAACATTCGGTTCAGGCCCACCATGAACTGTTCCCGGGACAATCCCGGAATGCCTTTCCTCAGTTCCTGATAGGCGCGAGTGAATGCTGGCGGCGCATTGCCGTTCCTGTAGTCAGGACTGACGCGAAGCGCCTCGGTGTACAGGTAGTCGAGATCGCGGCGCCATCCCTCTTCTCGGGATACTCCAGTCGTATCGGGGCGGCCCGTGATGGCGCGGTACTCCGGTTCGGCGCGGAGGGGTGCCAGCGCTGGCAGGCCAAACAGTTGTTGGCGATAGATGGATCGATCTTCGAAGACTCCCCGCCGCACCGCGGCAAGGGCCGCCGCGTTATCGCCGGCCGCGACGTGGGCCGCGGCGGGAAGCACCGGGTCGCGGCGTCCGCCCATTTCTCTGGCCTTCTCGAAGGCCACCGCCGCCTCGGCGGGCTTGTTCACTCCTCGCTTGACCACCCCGAGAAGCATCCAGTTCTCCGCGTCGCGCGGGTAATCGCGAACGAGCTGTTCGATCAACGGCTCGGCCTCAGCGGCATTTCCGAAGGCCAGCCCAGCGGCGTGCTTCCGCAGTTCGTAGTAGGCAACGCCGTCCTTCGGCGCGACGAGCAGCCGCATTGGCGACCCTTTGTCCGGATCGTAGCGCTGCGCTCGGGCCGCGACGGTATTCAGGGCAAGACAGAATACGACGATGAGAGATCGGGTCGATCCGACTGACATGCTGACGTTCCTCGATCGGAATGGTGGGGCTTCGATCAGCGCTTCGACGTGAGGCGGACCAACATCTGCTGGAAGCCCGAGCCCATGACCTGTGTCACCCCCGCCTCATCGACCACGAACTCGACCACAAACGATGTGTTGCGCACCTTGAACCGGGTCTCGGAGATCGGCTCGAGGATAGCCGTCGGTCCCGTTCCCTCGCGGATCAGTGTGTTTCCCTCGAGGCGGACCACGACCCTGAGATCGGTTCGCTTCATCTGCCCCGGGATGAATTCGTAGACGCCGACGTACCGCTCGAGCACCGACCTGGGAACGTGCACTGCGGCCGATGGGTCGGGAGACGCGGCCGGCGGCGCCGGCGGTGACCCCCTGCGGCGGAGCCAATACTCGATGCCGACGCCGTCGCTGAGGATCTGCGTCGCCCCGCCCGCCCCATCGATCACGAACTCCGCCGTGAACACCGGTCCCAGCATGAACAGGGTCTCGGAGATCGGCGCGTAGGCAAGCCGCCGTCCCGGTACTTCCTGGAACAGGGTGTCTCCCGTGAGGCCGACCCCGAAGGTGGCTCCGTCCGGGTACACGTACTCGCCCACGTACCGCTCGAGCACCGACCTGGGAACGCGCACTGCTGCCTGCAGCTGCGCCTCCATGGGCCGGACCGCAATGGTGAGAGCGAGGACACCGGCCACGATCCCGGCTGATGTTGCAATGCTCACGAGATGTCTCCCCAGTGCTGGACGATGCGGATTTCGTATGGACAGTCGATCATTCGATTCTCCTATTCCTCAGCGAATCCGCGATGCAGGGATCTTCTCGCTGCCCTGCTCATAGGCGAGACCGGCGACTGTTCCGGCGCTGTCGAGCTGGAACTCGATGACGTCGGGGCCTCGGTGGCCGAGCGAGAAGCGGGTCTGTGAGCGCGCGACGAGGATGGTCTCCGGATTGGGATCCAGCTTTGCTGTCAGCGTCGTCCCGTACCGGCGAACGGTCACGATGGCCCCGGCCGCCGTCCTGTACTTACCGACGTAGCGGTCCAGGATTTCCGCGGAGAGTACGGCCGGCCCCCGGGGCGCTTGAAATGACTGTGAAACCGGGGGGAGTGCATCGATGAACGCTGCCATGCGCTTCCGCGTCGGCTCGTCCGGCAGGCGGCCGATGCCGCCGCCCATGTTGTCGAGCATGTGGTGCGGCTTGGTCGTCCCGACACGGGCCACGGTGATGGCCGGGTGGCTGATGACGTACTTGAGGAAGAAGTGCGCCCAGGTCTTCGCGTCAAACTCGGCGGCCCACTCCGGAAGTGGGCGGGTGCCGACGCGGGCGAAGAGGTTGCTGCCACTCCCGCAACTGACTCCTCCATTGTTGCCGAAGGGGAAGAACGCCATCACGCCGATCTTCCGCTCCAGGGCGAGCGGGAGGATCGTGTCCTCGACACGGGCACGATTGCCGATGTCGTAGTCGACGCCGATGAAGTCGATCAGCTCATTGCGCATGACCGACTCGAGCTGCAGGTACACATTGTCGCCGATCACCTGCACGCCGATGTACCGGACGCGCCCCGCCTTTTTCTCCTCCTGAAGGGCGGCGAGGTGCGTCGGGTCGCCCTGGGGGGGCAGCATGACGAGGTCCATCCTCGGTCCCTTGAGCTTCGCTCTCCACATCCCGACGTGCGTTTTCACGGCGCCGGGCCCGGGCGGGCTGCCGCCGCCGCCGGGGGCGGTCCCGCGCGTCGACCAGAAGACCTTCTTCTGGATCCCGAGCCCGGTGGCAAGCGAGGCGTGGAACTGCTCCGCGATCGCGTCGCCGTGCTGCGCGTCGAAGACTCTGCCGCCGTTGTCGACGAACGTCTTGAGGACCTCCTTGAGCGCGGCGGTATCCGCGCACAACGCGTGGTTGGAGAACGAGAGGCCGATGACCGGGAGCATCTCACCGGACGACGGAATGGCCCGCTGGATGAGCTTTCCGCCCTGCTGCTGAAGCGCGCGGAGCAGCTGCGGCGTAAGCGTCAGCGTAGCGCCGGCGCCGAGGGTGAGCCCGAGAAATTCGCGACGATCGATCATGAAAGTTCAGGTGGTTGGAACGAACGGCGTAAAGAGGCTCGTGAAATGCGGCGTGAAGAACGACGTGAAGAAGGACGTGAAGAAGGACGTGAAGAAGGACGTGAGAAAGCGTGGAGGTTGGTGCCAACTGTACGCGACGTTCCACGCTCGCTCACGCCGTAATTCACGTGCCTTCTCACGATTGTCTTCACGCTATTCCTCACGTACAAAGGCGGATCGTGGTCACCGTGTGACGACCACGATCGCTGCTCTACTTCCGCACCAGCGTCATGCGCTGCACGGGGTTGCCCTGCTCCAGAATGAGACCGGTCACCTTTCCCCCGGCGTCGAGCTGGAACTCGAAGACGGGGCCTCGCGGATCCTGGAAGCGGGTCTCCGAGCGCGCGTTGAGCGGGAGCTCCGGATTGGTGCCGGGCTTCACGAGAAGCGCTGCACCCTCGCGGCGGAAGGCAATCGTGTTACCGCCCGGCGTCGTCCACGCACCGACGTAGCGATCGAGGACGGCGACGGAGAGCGCGATGCCCGTTGCCTGCGCCGGGTTCGGCGCCGGCCGCGGCGGTGCGGGGATCGAATCGATCAGCGCCGCCATGCGCTTCCGTGTCGCCTCGTTCGGCAGGCGACCGACGCCGCCGGCCATGTTGTCGAGCATGTGGTGCGGCTTGGTCGTCCCCACACGGGCCACGGTGACGGCCGGATGGCTAATGACGTACTTGCCGAAGAACTGCGCCCACGTCTTCGCATCAAACTCGGCGGCCCACGCCGGAACGGGCCTGTTGCCGACGCGCGCGAAGAGGTTGAGGCTGAGGCTCCCACAACTGACCCCGGAATTGTTGCCGTAGGGGAAGAACGCGATGACGCCGATCTTCTTCTCCACGGCCAGGGGCAGGATCGTCTCCTCGACAAAGCGATTGCCGATGTCGTAGCCGACGCCGATGAAATCGATCGGCTCGTTGCGCATGAGCGCCTCGAGCTGCGCTGCCTGAGCCTTCTCGACGATCGTCATCACGCCGATGTACCGGACGCGTCCCGCCTTCTTTTCCTCCTTCAGCGCGGCGAGCACCTCCGGAGGGCCCGCGGCCGTCACCCAGGCCAGGTCGATCCTGGACGCCTTGGTCCTCGCGAGCGTGGAATCGATCTGCGTTTTGACTCCAGCAGGTCCGCTGCTGCTCGGGCCGGGGATGAAGGCGGTTGTCGACCAGAAGAGCTTGTTCGCCACTCCGAGCTCGTTGGCGGCAGCGATGTGGAATTGCTGGTTGGCCGCGTTGCCGAGGGTCGCGTCGTAGTACCTGCCGCCATTGTCGGCAAACGTCTTCACGACCTCCTTGAGTGCACCCTTATCCGCGCAGCTCGGATGGTTCGAGAACGCGAGTCCGATGGCCGGGAGCTTCTCACCGGTAGACGGAATGGCGCGCTCGATGAGTTTTCCGCTCAGCCCTTGGGCGCTGAGCAGTTGCGACGATATTGCCAGCGCAGCGCCGGCCACGGCGGCGATTCCAGGAAAGCTTCGACGATGCATCACAGTGGGTTCTCGTTGGAGTTTAAGGGGAACGAAGCCGCGTGCAGACGTGCGTCCGCACGCGGCTCACTACTTCATTAGGGGACCCGCGTCAGCGGGATGCGATTTGGACCCCACGCCATCAACGCACCGGTCGCCTTCCCCTGACCATCGACCCGGAAGTCGACCGTGCCTCCCCCTCCCCAGATGACGGCGAAGGCGGTCTCTGACTGCGCGGCGAGCGGGAACTCAGGAGCGGGGCCCAACACCTTCATGAACAGTTTGTCGCCCTCGCGGCGAACGTTCACGGTTTGTCCGGCGGCGGCGTACTTGTACTGGCCCACGTAGCGATCCATGATGGCCGCGGACAGCGCGACGACAGACGTCTGGGGCGCCTGCGGCTGTTGCGTTATCACTTGCGGTGCGGAGACCGGCGTCGGCGGGAGGGCATCCACCAACGCAGCCATGCGTTTCCGCGTCGCCACGTTCGGCAGGCGGCCGATGCCGCCGCCGATGTTGTCGAGCATGTGCGCCGTCTGGGTCGTGCCCGTGCGGGCGACGATGACCGCGGGGTGGCTGAGGACGTACTTCAGGCAGAACTGCGCCCACGTTTTCGCATCGAACTCCGCGGCCCACTCAGGGAGGGGCACCGCGGTCGCGCGATTGAAGAAGCGGGCACGGTCGAAAGTGAAGTACGCCATGAAGGCGATCTTTCGCTCCAGGGCAAGCGGCAGGATCGTCTCTTCCGCGCGCCGGTCTCCCACCGAGTAGTCGGTGGCCACGAAATCGATCGGCTCATTGCGCATGATCGACTCGAGTGGGCCGAACGTGGGCATGGGCGCGCCCGGCGGGAACGCGAGGTGGTGCACGCCGATGTACCGCACCCTTCCCTCCTTCTTCATCTCCTGGAGGACGGCCATGTGCGTCGGTATGTCGACGCCGGATCCGACCATGACCAAATCGATCCTCGGCACTTTGAACGCCGCGAGCTTCTCCTCCATCGCCGCTCTCACCATGGCGGGGGTGACCTTTAGCGGCGGACCGTTGTATCCGGGCAGGACGGGAAAGTTGACGCCCAGCGGTGTCGTCCAGAAAAATTTGTCCTGCATCCCGAGCTCGGTGGCAGCCGTGCGGGCGGCGTTTTCTCCGACTGGACCGCCGTGGAGCACATCGACGACCTTGCCGCCGTTGTCGAGAAAAGTCTTGAGGACCTGCCTGGCCGCAGGAACATCCGTCGGCGCCGGCTTGGTCTCACCGGGCCCTGACACGCGCACGGTGGGTCGCGGCGCGAAGCTGATGACCGGGAGCATCTCACCGGAAGACGGAATGGCCCGCTGCATGAGCTTTCCCTGCTGCAGTGCGCGCAGCAGCTGCGGCGTGAGTGCCAGCGAAGCGCCCGCGCCGAGGCTGATGCCGAAAAAGTCGCGACGATTGATCATGAGGGTTCAGGCTAGGGTGAACAGGAACTGAAGATGCCGGTCATTTCGAGCAGCGACCGGCCATTGCGCGGCATGGGATCGAGAGGTGCTCATAATTGACACGCGCCGGGGCGGGAAGGAGCCTCTCGTTGTGTTCGCGACGTGTATGGTTTGTGTTCGCGGTCCGTGCGTGCCGAGGGGGCAGCGTCGCGCGGGAGGGGAGCGACTGTACATTTCCGCCGTGAAGAAATTGTCGCAGCGCGTCACCGCCCTGACGCCGTCCATCACGGTCGGCCTCATCCTCTTCGCCATCGGGCTGACGGCGCTGCTGGCGTATCGCGCCTTCGAGGCGTCGCGCGCACAACGGCAGATGAGCGAGCAGACGCTGCGAGAGTACGCAGGCTTCGCGGCGTTCCAGCTCAAGAACGCGACGAGCGTAAGGATTACGGGACAGGCCCGGGGGGCCTTCGAGCTCGTCGCGCGCGGGATCAGTACGGATGGCCCGACACCTCCCCTGGGCGCCGAGCGCGCTGCGGAGCTCATCCAGGCCAGGGGCGCGCAGTGTCGCTGCCTCGATGGCGTCAGCTTCTACTACCAGGTGACCTTCGCGGACAGCGGCATCGAGGCCACCGCGTCCGAGCTCGCCAGCCCCGGGAACCTGCGGCGGATCCGCGATACCGTGATCGCGTATGCGCTGGCGCCCGGCCGGCCCGATCCACCGCTCCCCAACCTGGCCGGCACGCGACCCGCAGGTGTGCCGATCACGTCACTGGTTCTCGTGACGATCTTTTCGACCTTGGGCGAGCGCCCGTACGTGTTCACGCTCGCGCTCACCATCGACGCGCTCGGCATGCCGGTCGTGGCGTACGGGTTTGCCGTTCCGGCCGAGCATCCCGTCGGCCGCACCGTGAAGTCAGTGCTGGCATCCCAGCCCGTTCTGCCGAGCACCCTGATACGCGGACTGAGCGTCGACTCGATCCTCGCCGTCACAGTCAGGACTCCCTCGCGCAAGGTCGTCTTCGAGAGCAACGCAGGCGTTGCCCGGCGATACACCGCCACCGACTCGCTCGACGCGCGGCTCGGCGGTCTGCACTTCGAGGTAGCGATCAATCCCGCCGCGGCCGGCCGACTGATCATCGGAGGCTTGCCTCGATCACGCCTTCCCGAGGTGCTCGCGACCGCGTTTGTCGCGGTCAGCCTCCTCGGCTTGCTCCTCTATCAGTTCCGCCGGCAGGAGGAGCTGGGACGATTGCGCGATGATTTCGTCTCCGGCGTGTCGCATGAGTTGCGGACGCCGCTCGCCCAGATCCGGCTCCTCGCCGAGCTCCTTCGCATGGGAAAGGTGCCCACGGGGGAACAGAGGGAGCGCTCGCTGCGCATCATCGACAAGGAGGCGCGACGCCTGTCGTTCCTCGTGGACAGCATCCTCAGCTTCACCCACCCGCAGCGTGGCGCGATGTCTCCCGTCCGCACGGACGTCGCCACCGAGATCGAAGAGATCGTCTCCGGGTTCGAGCCACTGGCGCAGGCGCAGGGCGTTCGACTCACGATGCGGCTCGAGCGCGGCATCGTCGCTGACGTCGACCGCGGCGCGATTCGTCAGGTGTTGCTGAATCTGCTGGACAATGCCGTCCGCTATGGGCCAGCGGGCCAGAACGTGACCATCACCACTGCGTCCGCCGGGGACAGCTGGACCATAGAAGTGGCGGATGAAGGTCCCGGGATACCGGCGGGTGAACGCGAGCGCATCTTCGCGGCGTACTACCGGATGACGCGTGATGCCGGCGGCCCGGTCGGCGGGACTGGCATCGGCCTCGCCGTCGTTCGCCGGCTCGTGAAGGAGCATGGCGGCCAGGTCCACGTCGCGTCCACGAATGGCAATGGCGTTCCTGGAGCGCGCTTCGTCGTCGCCCTGCCTATCGCTGCGCGAGGTGTGAGCGGCCAGTGACGCGCATTCTCGTGGTTGAAGACAACGCCGACCTCGCCTTTGCGGTGACCACGGCACTCCAGAGCGAAGGGTTCGACGTTGCCGTGGCGGGCACCGGTCCCGAGGGCGTGGAGGCAGCGCGAGCCCGCTCCGCGGATCTGATCATCCTCGACCTCATGCTTCCGGGCTTCGATGGGTATCGCGTGATTCGCACCCTGCGCGAGAGCGGAATCGAAACGCCGATCCTCATCCTCACCGCGCGCGGTGAAGAAGCCGACAAGGTCAAGGGGCTTCGGCTCGGCGCCGACGACTATGTCACCAAGCCGTTCGGAGCGATGGAGCTCCTCGCGCGAGTGGACGCCCTGCTCCGTCGGTCACGAATCCCGGCGACGGCTCCCGCGCTGCTTCATCGCTTTGGCGACGTGGAGGTCAACCGCGCGGCGCGGACGGTGAAGCGGCGGGGCAAACCCGTAGCGCTGGCGCCCAAGGAGTTCGATTTGCTCATCGCGCTCATGGACCGGGCCGGGACCGTCGTACCGCGCGGCGACCTGCTGAGCGCCGTGTTTGGCTACCAGCACGACGTCAACACGCGCACCGTGGACATTCACGTGTCCGAACTCCGCGCGAAGATCGAGCCGAATCCCGCGCGACCAGTACACATCATCACCGTACGAAAGGCCGGCTACCGCTTCGAGGGATAGCGTCCTTGAGCGAGCGCGGCTTGCCGTCGTCGCCGCGCCGGATGTGTTCTGACCGCGCCCTTCAGCTCAGCCAGTTCACGAAAAACGTGATAATGATCGCGTTCGTGAAGTCGATGAAGAAAGCGCCGACGAGTGGCACCACGAGGAATGCGCGCGGGGCGGGGCCGTACCGCGCCACCAGGGCGCGCATGTTCGCGACCGCATTGGCAGTCGTCCCGAGCACGAAGCCCACGAACCCGCTCGACATGACCGCCGAGTCGTAGTCGCGGCCCATGAGAGGGAACGACACCGTGATCGCGACGAGCACGACGACGATCACCTGTGCGAGCAGGATGACCACCAGCGGGAGCGCCACCCCCGCGAGCTGCCAGAGCTTGAGGTCCATCAGCGCGACGGTCAGGAAGATGTTCAGCGCGAGGTTGCCGATGAACTCCATCGCTCGCTGGTCGATTCGGAACCACCGCGTGTAGTCGTCGATGTTCCGGATCACCGAGGCAACCAGCATCGCCCCGATGTAGGCCGGCAGGGTGACACCCAGCGACTGGATCCAGCGGCTGACGAAGCTCCCGACCCCCATCGCGAGTGCGAGGATCACCATGTTCCGAATGAGCGGCGTATCTTCCTGTTCGACCTCGACGACGAGGGCGGGCTCCGGCGTTTCGAGCTCGGCACGCATCTCCGCCGTGGACGCGACGCTCGACCGCAGCCCTCGGCGCTTGATGAGGAAGGTGCCCGCGGGACTCCCCGTGAGGGCGCCGAAGACGATGCCCATCGTCGCCGCGGCGAGCGCGAGTGCTCCCGCACCGGCCAGACCCGCCGCTTCGAAGACCGGGGCGAAGGCCATTCCCGTCGCGGGCCCACCGACGAGCGTCACCGAGCCCGCCATCACGCCGAGGAGCGCGTTCTCGCCGAACGCCCGAGCGATGCCGATCCCGATGAAGTTCTGGACAAGGCAGAACGCGGTGGCGAACGCGAGGAAGATCGCGACCTGAATGCCACCCCGGCGAAGCAGCGCAAAGCTTGCTCCCATCCCGATCGATGTGAAGAATGCAACGCTGAGTACCGGCTGCGCCGTGGTGTCGAGCTGGACGTTCGCGAACCGGTCGTGAGCAAGCATGGTGATCGCCGTGAACAGGAGCCCGCCCACCACCGCGGCCGGGATGTTTAGGCGGTCGATCCATCCGATCCGCTTCTTCAGCTGAATGCCGATGAAGTAGACCACGGCGGCGAGCGTCAGCGTCTGGAGGAGATCCAGGCGGATGTCGAGCATGAGTCAGGGGTTGAGTGACGGCGAGCTGCGCGGCGCGGTGAACGCGACAATGTCGTTGCGGGGTGGGGTGGGGGAAAGGTTCAGAGAAGACCGAACAGTCGCGCGCCGTTGAGTGCGGAGCGGCCGTCCCGCCGGCCGGCCCCACCGCTTGCCGATGCGGAAGGCGCTCGAACCGCAGGCTAACGGTATTGCGCATGCCAGTGTCCCACATCAGGCGGCGCACGAGCCACGCTTGCCCGGCCGCGATGGCGCACGCTCCGTCCCACCCGCACCCACACACCCCTGCGCCATGCGCTATCGCCTGTCCGTTGCCCGCCGACTCGTCGTCCATCATTTGATGTGGGGAGTCATGGCGTGGACCGTGTCTGCCTGTGCTTCGCCAGCGCGCACCGGTGAACTCCGCGAATCTCCGCCGCAACCGGAGAGCGCGTCCCGCTCGCCGGAGCGAAGCCCGAGTCGTGATTCACTCGCGACAAGTCCCGTGGACGCCACGCCGCCACTGGTGCTGACGGTCGCGGAACACGGCATGGCGGCGCGCTACTACGAACCACGCCCCGGGTCCGAGCAGTCTCGGGCGGCGGTCGTGATCGTGGGCGGTTCGGACGGGGGCTTTCCCGCGGAGCGCCTGGCGCGAGCGCTCGCAGACGCAGGGCATCCGACGCTCGCGCTTGCGTACTTCTCCGGGCGAGGAGCCGGAATCACGGGGCTCCCGGCACGACTGCAGCGGATTCCACTCGAGTCCGGGCAACGTGCACTCGACTGGCAGGCGGCGCGCACACGCCGGCCCCTTGCCCTCATCGGCGAGTCGCGGGGTGCGGAGTTGGTGCTGCTGCTCGCAGCCCGCCGCCCCGATCTCGCGGGTGTCGTCGCCTTCGCGCCGAGCAGCGCCGTGTGGCAAGCGCCGACGATGACGCTCGACGAGCGGGCGGCGCCAGCGTGGACCGAGCGCGGTCAACCCCTGGCGTACCTGCAGGACGACCGCACCCCGGACCTCGCCATCGCCGAAAGGTTCATGCGGTCGCTCGCGCGCGGCCTCGGCGACGCCGCAATCCCGGTCGCGGCCATCCGTGCGCGCGTGCTGCTCATCGCCGGGGAGGACGACCGCATCTGGCCCTCTGCTGCGATGGCCGACGCCCTCGCGGCTGACGCGCGACGTGCTGGACGCCCCGATGTCACGGTCCTGCGCTATCCGAACGCGGGGCATTTGCTCATGGGCCCAGGTCCTGGTCGGAGTCGCCTGGTGGTCCCGGGCTACGTCGTCGAGTTCGGCGGCACGGACGAAGGCAACCGTGCCGCGCGGGACGATGCATGGGCAAAGACACTCGCCTTCCTGTCATCGCTCCGATCCGCACCCTGATGTGCCGACACCCTGGCGATCTTTACGTCAGCCCGCCAGCGTCGAGCGCACCAACTCCTCCAACGACTCGAGACTGAACGGCTTCGCGATGTAGTTATCGGAGCGGAGCGCTCCCTGGTCCGTCGCTGTGACATCCTCCGCATATCCGGACATGCAGATCACGCGCATGGCGGGCTGGAGTGCCCGCGCCTGATCGATCAGGGCGCGCCCGCTCATGCCCGGCATCGTCAGATCCGTCAACAGCAGGTCTATGTGTTGGTCCAGGGCTGACAGGCGTGCCAGCGCTTCCGTTGCATCAGAGGCCGGGATCACGACATAGCCGAGACGGGACAAGAATCGGCGGAGAACGTCGCGAATCACCGCTTCGTCGTCGACGACGAGCACGACTTCCTGGCGGGGTGGTCGCTCCGCCGGCGCGGTAGCACCTGCCCGCGCGGAGCTCTGGCTTGCCTCCTTGCCGGTCGTCTCTGCCAATGGCAACAGCACCTCGAACGAGGTGCCATGGTCCACTGTGCTCGCGACGTTGATCGCTCCCCCGGCACGAGTGACGATTCCGTAGACGGTCGACAGGCCCAGGCCGGATCCCCGGCCGCGCGGCTTCGTCGAGTAGAACGGCTCGAATATCCGAGCGAGGATCTCGGGCGCCATGCCATGACCTGTATCAGCGACGACCATTCTCGCGTACCGGCCGGCGCTGAGGACGGCCGACGCTTCAACCGACGTGGAGTCAACCTGAATCGTGAGCGTGCCGCCCGTCGGCATGGCATCCCGAGCGTTGATCGCGAGGTTGAGGATCACCTGCTCGACCTGCCCACAATCCATTTCCACCAGCTCGCTTTCGGTCGGCAGCGTGACGCGGAGCACGATTGTCTTCGTCACGACGCGGCGGAGCATGCCGTCCATGTCGCGAACGACGTCGCACAAGTCCAACCGCTGCTTCTGCAGGTCATCGCGTCGCCCGAACTCGAGCAGTTGCCGCGTGAGCGAAGCGCCATGATCTACGGCGTGCACAATGTGCTGAAGATCCTCGCGCGCCGGGTCCGGGCTTGCCGTCGCTGCCAGTTCCGCGCTCGCCCGGATCGTCATCAGGATGTTATTGAAGTCGTGTGCGATGCCGCCCGCGAGCAGCCCGATCGCTTCGAGCTTCTGTGCCTGTTGAAGCTGCGTTTCGAGCGCGACTTGTCTCGTGAGCCGATCGCGCTCCGCTACAGCGAGCAGTTCGAGGTAGCGCCGCGAGATGAGCTGCCGCGCCATCACGAGGCCCGTGAGGATCACGGCGCCCACGATCATCGACCCGAGCGGTGTTCGCCAGCGATCGCCGACCTCCAGGATCACTGCGAGGACGGCACCCACGACCGCGGCGTGGGGTACGACGCTCGAGCCGATGGACACGAGCGCCGACCTTGGAGTGTCGGCATGTCCGGGCCGTATGCGCTGAACGTGCGCCGAGACGACGGCGAGGCTCGCCGCGAGGAGGAACAGCGGCTCGTACCAGGCCCCTGCACGATGCGCATCGATGGCTGCTGCTCGGCCGTAGGCGAGGTCGCCAACCACGATGAGCGCGACACCCGCGGCGAGCAGCCCGACGGCCTGCCGGGAAACGCCGTGTGCGGGCCGGAGGATCACCACGATCGCCGCGAAGATGACGGCCCCATTCAGCGCAGGGAAGCCGATGGTGGTGAGAGCCGTCGCGATCGTCCCGCTCGAGCTCGCGCCAGGCGTATGCGCGAAAACGTATCCCAGGATGAGGATGCCGCTGAAGAACACGGTAGCAGCGTCGAGCCAGAACGCGGCGCGCTCGAGGCCGGTGGTCATCGGCCGCGGCAGGCGAGCCAGGGCCGCGAACATGGCGATGTACCACAGGATTGGCAGCGCGACCGCGATCAGGGCGCTGTCGTATGCCGTGAACCCAAAGTGTTGTCGAGCGTAGAACAGCGCGTTGTTGAGTGCGGAGATGACGTGCGCGAACGCGATGATCTGCCACGCGCGGCGTCCGGTCGGATCCAGCTCGTCGGTCTGCGACGCCCGCCAAGCCAGGCTCGCCGCGATCCAGTACATGGGGAGGAAGGCGGCCGCAAAGAGCAACGCGCTTTCACGGCTTTCGTCAGGCCCCCGGGCCTGCGACGCAATCGTGAAAACCGCGACGATCGCGAGCGAGAGAACGGTGGCAGCCGTACCGAGGGGCCAGCGCATGACGCCAATGCTCAAGGAGGGTGCTGCGCAGGGCCCTGGCTGGGAAGGCAGACACCTGAATATCCTAACCGCCTTCGTTACGCGCAGCTACTGACCGCTATCTATTCGCCTCCGGCGGCAATCAACTCGCCATCTGCGGCAACCCACGCGCGGAGCGTTTCCTCGCTCGGATCGCGCCCGATCAACCGCGCCATTTCCGCCCAGTCCACAGGCCGGCCGACCGCGATGCCCTCGACGACGACGCGCAGCCGGCGTCGCTTCGAATCACCGACAAGGCATACCCATCTCGATCCGTCGCGGAGGAATTGAAGCGAACCTGTGATGACGATGTCGAACGAGTGCCGCCCGCGATCATCCACTACCGCCACACTGTCACCGTAACGGGCGACGTATGCCAAGGGGTTCGTCGTGCCGTTCTCCACGTCGAACGCGATCTGCCCGACTGCTTCCCAGCCCGGTCCGCGGATCCCATCGACGACGACGTGCGTCGAATCACCGGATCGCGCCGCGCCGCGTAGGCAAATCGACGGCCGCACCGGGAGCTTCATCAATGATCGGCATCGCGGCCCACACCCGGTCCTGCAGCACGGGGTGCGCCTGTGCCTTCGCCGGCAGGTCGCCGAACATTCCGGTGAGCTGGAGCGACTGCATCTACGTGCGGAATAGCGCATCGGCGCTGTCCCGGTCACCGCGCCAATTCGGGTACTGCGCGGTGATCGATGTGCGGCCGATGTGGGCCATACCGGCATCGATCCGTGCGAGATAGGGATCCATGTCCGGCATGGCCGCCCCTGCCTTCGCGCCGAGCAGACCTGGCGCGCACGCGACGGTGCCGGCGGTCGTCCGTGTGCTGTCGGAACGGGCGCGCAGGCCGGAGGCCATGATGGCCCCCGCGTGAACAGGCGTCAATGGCGCGGGACGCTGAGTCGCGGCCGGCGCTCGCCCAGCTCCAAACGCTTTGCTATCGACCCGCCAGCGCCTCGAGCATCCGCTCACGCTCGGCCGGCCCTATCCAGCGGCCGTTCACCACCACGCCGTTGATGCGAAGCGAGTTGGCGATCGCCGTCAGTGGATTCGCATCGAGCATCATGAGGTCGGCGCGCGCACCGACACGCACGACGCCTGATCGCCCTTCCTCACCCATGAACTTCGCGACGTCCACCGTGCCCGTGCGCAGGGCCTGGTACGGGGTCAGGCCCGCGGCGACCAGCGCGCCGAGCTCGCGGTGCGTCGAGAAGCCGGGGACGTTCCAGAGCTGTGGGGCGTCGGAGCCGAGGAGGAAGGGCACGCCGCCGTCGTAGAGCGCCTTGATGAAGCGTCGGCGCAGCGCGATGAACTCCTGACGCTGCTCGCGAGACACGGCAGCCCCCGCGATGAGGTCGTTCTTGGTGGTGCGCCACGCCGCCACCTGCTGTGGAACCCAGTACGTGAACTCCGGGAGCGATGTCAGCTCGTCGCCGGTGGCGTCGTTCGCATAGTTGTCCAGCAGGATCTGCGTCGGGACCATGGCCACGCCGGAGGCCTTGATGCGAGCGACGATCGCGTCGAAGCGCGACGCGTCGAGCTGACGCATGATGCCGAGCCCGAAGAAGCCGTTCGCCTGCGGCGTCAGCGGCTGCGGGCCCGCGTACATCGCCTCGACGATGCCGTCGAGATGATCGATGGTGGAGAACTTCGATGTCAGCGCGACGTCGAGCCCGATCTCCAGGGGCACGTGGCCGGCGAATGGAATGCGCAGCGCGTTCGCGACGATGGCGAGTGAATCGAACGCCGCTCTCGGGACGCCGGGATGGATCTTGAGCAGGTCGTAGCCGGCGGCCTTCTGGTTGCGGACCATCGTCGCGACGGCGCCAGGGGATGTCGCGGTATTGGTGTTGAACGACGGGCCCGACGTCAGCAGGCGTGGGCCGAGCAGCTGGCCGGCGGCGATGCTGTCGCGCAGGGCGAGGTGCATCGGAGCGCCGAGCATGCCGCGTGCGGTCGTGACGCCCGCGAGCACATACAATGACAGGGTGCGATGCGCATGCACGGCGCCGGCGCCGCTCGGTACGTGCGCATGGAACTCGGCGATGCCGGGCATGAGGAACTTGCCGCGTGCGTCGATGGACGTCGCGCCGGCTGGCGCGGCCCGCTGGCCGCCGATGTAGGCGATGCGCCCGTTCTCGACGATGACCGTCTGATTGGCGATGACAGTCTCACGGTCCATCGGGATTACCGAGACGCCGGTGAAGACGATGGGCGCCCCCTGCGACGTCGCGAGGGCGGGGACGTTGCCAGCGAGGAAGATGACGCCGGCAGCGAGCGTGAAACGAAGCATCTGTGCCTCCACGAAAGGATGAGCGACGACGGTGAAGCTACGCGTGGTGCGGCGGGTGGCCAGCCCCGCACGACGCTGTGCTCGATTCGAGCATCAATCGGTTGTGCGTCTCAACGTCGGGCGTGTCGTTTGGCACCTCCGGAGGCAACTGCGTTGCCCTGGGCCCTCCAGGCCCGGGCGCGCGCCTTCCATTGGAGATCCCAGGCCGGGCTTGCCGCCGAGCTGACGCGCCGCACATACATCCAGACACCTCACGAGATGACGGCGAGACATGAGCGCACTCCCATTGCTGCGCCGGCTCTGGCAGCACGCCAGATGGGCCGATGACACGGTGCAGCAGGTAATCGATCCGGCCAATCCCGCACACGCCGACGCATGGCGCGAGTACCTGCACATCCTTGGCGCACAGGAGGTATGGCTGTCGCGGATGCAGCACCGCGAGCGGCGGATCGATGTCTGGCCGGCGATGGGGGTGGAAGACGCCAGCGAGATGCGGCGATCACTGGCCGAAGCGTACGAGTCGCTGCTCGCCACCGCGAGTGAACTCGATCTCGATCGTCTCGTGGAGTACCGGACGACGGACGGTCGCGGCTTCGGCAGCACCGTGGGTGACATCCTGACACAGGTCATGCTGCACGGCCAGTATCATCGCGGCAAGGTGAACCTGATGCTGCGCCAGAGCGCGGACCGTCCTGCGCCCGTGGACTTCATCGCGTTCACCAGAGGGTCGGCGTCGGCTACGGCGCGCCAGGGGCGTGCCCAATCATCCTGAGCGCGTACGACGCACCGACGATGGCGACCGCCGAAGCGGCCACGATCGCACAGCGGGAAACGCCTCGCACCGGGTGCAACGGCCATCCCTTCTCGCGGATGCGCCGGCGCACGTCAGAACAGGTGCGCCGGCAGGACTGATAAAAAGTCTGCGCGGATCAGTGAATCTGGATGTACAGCGGCACCGGCCACAGGCGCAGGATCTCTTCGCGCGGTGTCGGGGGGTTGTCGTTTCGCGTCTTGCTGAACTGCTTCCACCCCGTGAACTGCACCGGCTGCGCCTTGATGTCGCGCCAGTACGTATCGCGCTTGAGCCACGGCGCCCCGAAGCCGTCCATGTGCATCACGAACTGCACGCGCGGGTCGAGCTCGATGCTCTTGTAGTTCGTGACACCGCGGGGAGTGAAGCGGTGCACGACGAGGATCTTCGGCGGCAGGTTGTGCTTCGTCACGAGGTCGGCGAGGAACCGGATCGCATGGTTGATCTCGCTCGCATCGAAGGTGCCGATGCGTGTCCCCGGAATTCCGCCGTTCTTCATCGCAAACTCGGGATCGATGCCGAGGTGGACGTCGGGCCGGATGAGAAACTTCTCGATCCATGGCAGCTCGTACTGGAGGGTGCTCTGACCCACCTGCAGATCCACGAACATGATCGCGTTCCGGCTCTTTGCCCATCCGTACACCTTCTCGATGAGCGCGCTGTCCATGCGCGTGCGATACCTGCCGCTCGGCCCTGGGCGAGGGTCGGCGACCATCACGATGAGATGCAGCGCCGGCTGGGCGGGGTGCTCCGGATCGAGACGATTCCACTCGGCCACTTCGGTGTCGAGCCTGCGCAGCATCGAGTCGGGCTCGAACTCGCCGAGGATGCCCATCCGCTTCGACAGGGGATTGCCGTAGTACGCAATGATGCGCTTCTCCGGGAGCAATGAGCCGGGCAGCGGTGGTGCGGTCTTCACTGGCCAGAGCGAGTCGAGGTCGCTGCCGGCATCGCGAAAGGCCATGTGCCGCTCGGCTGACTTCGGCCCGAGCGCACCGCGTTTGGGCTTCGGCTTCGTCGTGTCCTGGGCAGCAGCTACGGGCGACGCTGAATCCGAGACCGCCGAGTCGGTGACGGGCGTGGCGGGTGGCGCCGATGTGCCGCCCACGTTTGCCGGTGCGGTGACGGTGCCGCGAGCCACCACGGCCGAGTCAGCGGCGACGGCTG
The DNA here is from genome assembly GCA_031426115.1 of Gemmatimonadaceae bacterium. Taxonomy (GTDB): domain Bacteria; phylum Gemmatimonadota; class Gemmatimonadetes; order Gemmatimonadales; family Gemmatimonadaceae; genus JANPKQ01. Next base: position 23,886 of record JANPKQ010000251.1, read on the forward strand.
CCGGCGCCGATGTGTCAGCCGCCGAATCGGCAATGGTGGCGGATGCGTCGCCATCGGCGCAGGCGGTAAGAGAGGAGATGGCGAGGGACAACGCGGCGAGACGGCGGAGCTTTCGAAGCGACATCAGCGGACAGGAGGGTGCGAACGGGGCTGGGCGGGGTGCCGCCGGGAACATGATGGAGGCTAACGCGCGGACTGTGCCTCTCACAGCCCGTACCCGTGTTCCCTCCGCCACCCTGCAATTTCGTGGAGCGGGCTGGGAGCTACGCGGCGCCGCTCGCCCTCGCGGCGCTCGTCGTCCACCAGCGGTCAGCCCGCAGTCATCGCGACCAGGGCGGCGTAACGCCATTCATGCGCGCGTAGGCGATCGACTGGCCGAGGTGCTCGTTCATGTGCGCGACGAGCTGCAGCAGCACGGACCACTGCGGCACCGTGCGGCCGTACAGCTCGGTGGGCTGTCCAAGCTGGGTCGCCGGCATTTGCTGCACGCTCTGCCGCACGTACTCGGCGGAGCTCTTCAGCAGCGCGACGATCTGCGCCTTGTCCGTCATCCGCTCGAGGGTGTCGAGCTTCACGCCACGTGGAGCGGCGACGCCCATGTTCTGCGACGGGTACGCGTAGTTGTAGTTCGCGACGTGTGCGTACACCCGCGCGACGGACATGACGCCAGGCCCCGGACTCCAGTTGAACTTGTCGGCGGGCATGGCGGCGGCGAGCGCCTCGAACTTCGATGCAGAGGCGTTGAACTGCATCAGGAACTCCTCGCGGGTGCTCGACGGAGTACCCTGGGCGCCGGCGGCCATCCCGCCGAGGGTGATGCTCAGCGCGGCGGTGGCGATCATTAGCAGCGACGACGGGACGGGTAGGGAGCGCATGGGAGGGATCTCGGTGAGGGAATGACGAGCCGTCAGCTCGCCGACGATGAGTCACGGACAGATGGAGCGCCGTTGCCCGGTTTACGCGACGGGCGGTGCCGGGGTCAGCGCCTCCTCCCCTCCCCCCCAGACGAGCGAGCGAGCGCCCGTGAAGGCGCCCGCCCGGGGAAGATGCAAAGCTACTGCGCAGTACACGTGGCGGCAGCAGAAGGCGGGTCATCCGGCGCGGGAGCCCCGCTAGCGCCGCAACCGCCACGGCGGGCAGACTTCATTCATGCCCGCCGTGACCATCCTCGTGATCGATGACGAGCCGCAGATCCGGCGAGCCGTGCGTCATGCGCTCGAAGGTGAGGACGCGCGGGTGCTCGAGGCGGCGACGGGACGGGAGGGAATCGATCTCGCCGCAGCGCAGCGCCCCGATCTCATCGTCCTCGATCTCGGGCTTCCCGACGTGCCGGGCGAGGCCGTGTGCCGCGAGATTCGCGGATGGTCGATTGCACCGATCGTCGTGCTCTCGGCCCGGCATTCCGATCACGAGAAGGCGGCCCTGCTGGATCTCGGTGCCGACGATTACGTCACCAAGCCGTTCAGCACCGTCGAGCTCCAGGCGCGGGTGCGCGCGCAGCTCCGGCGCGCCCGCCTCGCCCAGCAGGGCACGGCGGACACGCGCATCGAGGCAGGCGGAGTTGCGATCGACCTCGTGAAGCGATCGGTCGCGCGCGATGGCGCATCGGTGCACCTCACGCCGATCGAGTGGGAGCTCCTCCGCGTTCTCGCCGTCAACGCGGGCCGGACGATGACCCACCGGCAGCTCTTCCAGGCGGTGTGGACGCGCGACCATGGCGACGCCCAGCAGCACCTCCGCGTGCACGTCGCCAGTCTTCGCCGGAAGCTGGAACGCGATGTCGTGCGGCCGGTGCTCATCATCACCGAGCCCGGAGTCGGCTACCGCTTCGAGACCGGCCGGTAGCGACGATGGCCTACATCGAAGAACCATCGCCGATGGGATCGCGCACGCAGTGGCTCCTGTGGCTCGGTGTGCTCGCGGCCACGACCGCCGGCATGCTCGCAATGGGCGAGCACCTCGACGAGGCGCACGTCACGCTCATCTACCTTCTCGTCGTCCTCGGCGGAAGCTCGCGCGGCGGGCGCGCGATCGGGCTGAGTCTCGCCGCGGCCGGGTTCCTTGCCTTCAACTTCTTCTTCCTGCCCCCGTACTACACGTTCGTCATCTCGCGATCGCCTGACTGGCTGGTGCTGATCGCCTTCTTCGTCACGGCGGTCGTCGCTGCCCAGCTGCTCACGAGGGCGCAGACCGAGGCGCTCACCGCGCGGCGCCGCGCCGCGGAGATCGACCACCTGTCCGCGCTCGGCGCCGAGGCGCTCAACGCCGGGCGGGCGGACGATGCCCTCGGCGTCATCGCGGAAGTGATTCGCACGACCCTCGATGTCGCGCACTGCGAGATCTTCCTGCGCGACGCGGAGGCACGCGTCTCACTCGTCGGCAGTGCAGGCGCGCTGCCGGCCGCGCTGGACCAACCGGCGTCGTACGGAGGTACGTCGCTCGTCGAGTGGGTCGCGACGAACGGGCGACGAGCAATCGAGCGGGAGGATGGAACGGTTCGGATCGAGGTCGCTCCCGACACCGATGGACCTGCCCTCGAGCCGGCGAATGCCCGGACGCTGCTCGTACCGCTGATGGTTCGCGAGCGCATCGTCGGCGTATTGCGGATCGCGCACTCCTCGGCCATGACGCTCGATCCCGCGCAGCAGCGGTTCCTCGTGGCCCTCTCCTACTACGCGGCGCTCGGCGCCGAGCGCGTGCGGCTCGTCGCGGAGGCCGAGCATGCGGATGCGCTGCGGCAGGCGGACCAGCTCAAGGACGCACTGCTCGCATCGGTGTCGCACGACATCCGCACGCCGCTCACGACCATCAAGGCGCTGGCGCACGAAATGTCCACCGAGGGCGATGAGCGCGCCATCATCATCGAGGAAGAAGCGGATCGGTTGAATCGGTTCGTCGTCAACCTGCTCGACCTGTCGCGCATCACGGGGGGCGCGCTGTCACTCTCGCTGGAGGTGACGTCGGCGGAGGACCTGCTCGGCGCCGTGATCCAGCGGGTATCGGGTGCGCTCAACGGCAGGACCCTTGACGCCTCGGTGGCGCCGGGGGATCCCATCCTGCTCGGCCGCTTCGACTTCGTGCAGTCGCTGCGCGTCCTTGGGAATCTCATCGACAATGCGCTTCGGCATTCCCCCGTCGGCTCCGCGGTGGACGTCGCCGCACAGCGGGCGGGCCCGTGGCTCGAGTTCCTGGTGAAGGACCGCGGTCCGGGCGTAGCGCCCGCGGAGCGAGAGCGCATCTTCGCGCCCTTTTACCGACCGCCCGGCGCCGCGGCCGACGCCGGAGGAGCCGGGCTCGGGCTGTCGATTGCGCGCCGCCTGGCCGAAGCGCAGGGCGGCACCGTGCATTACGAGCCTCGCGATGGCGGCGGCAGCGTGTTCGTCCTGCGCCTTCCCGCCGCGGAGCTCAGTGGAGTCTCCGACACTGCCACGCCAATCCTTGTGAAATCTTAACGCGCAGTCGCTCTGTCCTTGTGCGGTCTTCACGCCCCTTTCGGTAGCGTTTCGTACGCTCCGCAGGGGGCGATTCGCTTACTGGAGACTTCGAGGATGGCTGACATCGCGTGCGTGGACCTCACCATGACCGAGGCCGCCGGTCGCGCCGCTCCGTGATGGAGACAGCCGGAGCTGTTGCCACACCGGAGCGACGCCAGGCGCCATCCGCGCCGCGCGCCGCGGAGCCTCACTACCAGCATGTCGAAGCCAATCCGCACGGGCGCCGCCTCGCCGTCCTCACTCTGGCTGCGCTCGGCGTCGTGTACGGTGACATCGGCACGAGCCCGCTCTACACGATGAAGGAAGTGTTCGGCCACGCGCACGGGCTCGTTCCCGACGCGGCGAACATCTACGGGATCCTGTCGCTCATCTCGTGGTCCATCATTCTGGTCGTCGTGGTGAAGTACCTCGTCTTCATTCTGCAAGCCGACAATCGCGGCGAAGGCGGAGTGATGGCAATGCTCGCCCTGCTGCTGCAGCGAAAGCACCGGACCGGCGACCGCGGGGGACGCAAGGTGCTGATCCTGCTCGGCGTCTTCGGCACCGCGCTGCTCTACGGCGATGGCATCATCACGCCGGCGATCTCGGTGCTCGGAGCCATGGAAGGGCTCGAGGTGGCGACACCGGCGCTGAAGCCCTTCGTCGTCGCCTCCACGGTCGTGATCCTGTTCACGCTCTTCATGTTCCAGCGATTCGGGACCGGTCGGGTGGGAAGAGCATTCGGTCCGATCACGCTCGTCTGGTTTCTCACGATCGGCACGCTGGGCCTGCTCGAGATTGCACGCGAGCCGCGCATTCTCCTCGCCGCGAATCCGTGGCACATGGTCAGGTTCTTCAGCCAGCACGGATTCATCGGCTTCGCCGTGCTCGGTGCGGTGTTCCTCGCAGTCACTGGTGCCGAGGCGCTGTACGCCGACCTGGGCCACTTCGGGAAGAAGCCCATCCGGCTCGCGTTCTTCTCGCTCGTGCTGCCGGCACTAATGCTCAACTACTTCGGCCAGGGAGCGCTGTTGCTGCGCAATCCGGGCGCAGTCACGAATCCGTTCTATCTTCTCGCGCCGCGCTGGTTCCTCATCCCGCTGCTGCTCATCGCGACGATGGCGGCGATCGTCGCATCGCAGGCGCTCATCTCCGGCGCGTTCTCGCTGGCCCGGCAATCCGTGCAGCTCGGCTATAGTCCGCGCCTCACGATCGTCCACACATCAGAGCGCGAGCACGGGCAGATCTACGTCCCTGAGGTGAACACCGCGCTGATGATCGGCACGCTGCTGATCGTCCTTGGCTTCCGCTCATCGGGTGCGCTTGGCGCCGCCTACGGAATTGCGGTGACCGGTACGATGGCGATCACGACCATCATGTTCGCCGTCATCGCACGTGTGCGATGGAACTGGCCGATGTGGCGTGTGCTCGGCCTCACCGCGTTCTTCCTCGCCTTCGACCTCGCGTTCCTCGGTGCGAACGCGCTGAAGATCGCGCGTGGCGGGTGGGTTCCGCTGGTGATCGGGCTCTCGATCCTCACGGTAATGACCACGTGGAAGACCGGCCGCGATCTCCTCGGTGGGCTCATGCGGCAGGCGACGTTGCCGCTCGATCTCTTCCTGGCGGACATCGGCCGCAATCCGCCGCATCGTGTCACCGGGACCGCGGTATTCATGACATCCGACCCGGAAGGAGCGCCGGTGGTGCTGCTGCATCATCTCAAGCACAACAAGGCGCTGCATCGCCAGGTCGTGCTCCTGTCGGTAACGGCCGTCGAGGTGCCGGATGTCGAAGAGGAGCATCGCGTGCAGGTCGTCGCGATGGAGCACGGCTTCTTCCGCGTGGCCGCGAAATACGGTTTCATGGAGACACCGAACGTGCCGGCGGTGATCGCGCTCTGCGCCGAGCAGGGGTTGCAGACCCGGCCGCAGGAAACGAGCTACTACCTTGGGCGCGAGCGGCTCATCCCCACCGGACCGACGAAGATGGTCCGGTGGCGGAAGAAGCTGTTCGCCTTTCTCTCGCGAAATGCCCAGCCGGCGACGCAGTTCTTCGGGTTGCCGCCGAACCGCGTCGTCGAGCTGGGCTCGCAGATCGAGTTCTGACCTAGCGTCTGGCCTGGTTCTCGGACCGCTTCGCGCCGGAGCCGGATGACTTGCCCGGCTTGCCACCCTGCCGGCCGCCGGCGCTGACTTCGGAGGTCCTGCCGCGCGTCACTTCGCGCTCGCTCGACTTCCCGCTGGCGCGCTTCGCGCCACCGGTCCGGGACTGCTGCTCCTCCTCCGCCTCCGACTCCTCGCCCGCCATGGCCGCGCGGAGGTTGATGGCGCCTTCGGCCAGCCCGGTGAGGAGCTTGTCCGCCTCGCCCTCTTCATCGAGCGTCTCCTGGAGGAGCGCCGCCTGCTCTTCCTCGCCGAGCAGCTCGGCGTACGCCCGGACGGTGCCGTACCCGGCCATTTCGTAATGCTCGACGTGCTGCGCCTTCGAGATGAGGCCGGCGTCGAGGACTTCGGGCTCCGGCTCCTCGCCGATCAGCTCGTTGGCTTCCTCGATCAGTCCTTCCATGCCGACGCACTTCTTCCCGCGCGGGCTGGCCTCGAGGATTTCGAAGACGCGCTCCAACCGATCGACCTGCCCGCGGGTCTGCTCGAGGTGGGTCTGGAATGCCTGCTTGAGCTCGGGGTCCGTTGCAGCCTTGGCCATCTTGGGGAGTGCCTTGATGAGCTGCTTCTCGGCGCTGTACAGGTCCTTGAGCTCGTCGATGTAGAGCTTTTTCAGGGTGTCGAGTTCCATGGCGATATCGCTCCAAAGAAGGGATGGCGTGTGAGGGCAAACCACATGCCTTCGCGCCGGGTGGCGAACCCTGCAATTGGAACCGAAAATCGGACACGGCCATTGGGCATGATGCCGGGAAAACGATTTGCCGGTCCGGGCGACCCCTCCCCGGTGGACGCAGCTTCGTCGGGAAATACGTAACAGCGCCCGATCGCCCGGAACCCACTTGCGAATGCCGACAGACCGCATGATGACGATGACCGAACCCACGGCGACGAGCACTCGCGCGATGATGCTGGAGTGGTACCAGCGGAATCGCGCTCGATCGCGGATGATCTTCGACCTCATCTCCGAGGAAGCGTACTACAGCAAGCCGATTGCGCTGCGGCATCCGATCGTCTTCTACGAAGGTCACCTGCCCGCATTCAGCTTCAACACGCTGGTCCGAAAGGCGCTGGGACATCCCAGCATCGACCCTGCGCTCGAGACGCTGTTCGCGCGCGGGATCGACCCGCACGAGTCGTCGTCCGGGCCCGAGCCATCGACGCGCTCGCGGTGGCCTCATCGCGCGACCGTGCACGCCTTTGCCGATGACGCCGATCGCCAGGTCATCGATGCACTGACGAACGCCGACCTCACGCAGCCTGGGCATCCGCTGCTCGACCGCGCCGAGGCAGTATTCGCCATTCTCGAGCACGAGGCGATGCACCAGGAGACGCTCCTCTACATGTGGCACCGTCTCCCGCTGTGGCAGAAGAAGAAGCCCGCCGGCTACCGCGCCAGAATCGAGGGCATTGTTCCCCGTGCGGAGTGGATCGACGTGCCGCCCGGCGATGCCACTCTCGGAGCCGACCGCGACGCGATCGCCTTCGGCTGGGACAACGAGATGCCCGCTCACGTGCAGGCGACGCCACCGTTCGCGATCGAAAAGCACAACGTCACCAACGCGCGCTACCGCGAGTTCGTGGACGCCGGCGGCTACCGCGATGAGCGCTGGTGGACGCCGGACGACTGGCAGTGGGTACAGGCCGAGCGCATCGCGCACCCGCTGTTCTGGGAGCGCGATGGCGATGCGTGGCTTTGGCGGGGGATGTTCGATCGCATTCCGCTTCCCGATTCATGGCCAGTGTACGTGAGCCAGGCCGAGGCGAGCGCGTTTGCCCGGTGGAGCGGTGCACGCCTGCCGACGGAGGCCGAGTTCCAGCGGGCGGCGTACGGATCGCTCCACGGTGAGCGAGAGCAGCCATGGGGAGCGGAGGCGCCATCGCCATCGCGTGGCGTGTTCGACTTCGCGAGCTGGGATCCCGAGCCCGCCGGCAGCCATCCCCGGGGCGCGAGCGCATGGGGGGTCGAGGATCTCGTCGGCAACGGATGGGAATGGACGAGCACCGTGTTCGCGCCCTTTCCGGGATTCCGCGCGATGGCGTCGTATCCCGAGTACTCCGCCGATTTCTTCGATGGTGAGCACTTCGTAATGAAGGGCGCGTCGCCCGTCACCGCGCGGGAGTTGCTGCGTCCAACGTTCCGCAACTGGTTTCGTGGCCGGTATCCCTATGTCTATGCAACGTTCCGCTGTGCCAGGGACGCGTCCGCGCGTTCCTGACACGTTCGCGGAGAATGTGCGCTACTATCTCACGCTCACCCCGCGCCAGCTCCCATCGCGCTACCTCTACGACGCGCTCGGCTCGGCGCTGTTCGAGGCCATCTGCCGCTTGCCCTGGTACGGGATCACCCGTGCAGAGGGGGCGATGCTCGCGGCCCACGGGGCGAGCATCCTGTCGCGAGTGGACGGCATCTCGACGATCGTCGAGCTCGGGCCGGGGAGCGGCGAGAAGCTCGCGACGCTCCTCGCATCACGCGCGCCGGGTGCACTGACCGTCCATCTTGTGGATATGTCGTCCGCCGCGCTTCAGGCGGCGCGGTGCATCCTTCCGGAGCACCCGGACCTCACGGTTCATACCCACGAAGCGACGTACGAGTCGGGGCTCCTCACGGCCACGCGCGCGGCTGACACGCGCGGTCGCAGCCTCGTGCTCTTCCTCGGGTCCAACATCGGCAACTTCGATCCGCCAGGGAGCGATGAATTCCTGCGCCGCATTCGTGGAGCGCTGCGATCCCGCGACTGCCTCCTGCTTGGCGCCGACCTCATGAAGCCGGAGCGCGAGCTGCTGTTGGCCTACGATGATCCGCTCGGCGTCACCGCGGCGTTCAATCGCAACCTGCTCGTCCGCGTCAACCGGGAGCTCGGCGCCGATTTCGTCGTCGAGGATTTCGCGCACCGGGCGCTGTGGAATGGAGATGCGTCGCGCGTGGAGATGCATCTCGTCAGCGGGCGACGCCAGCACGTGACGGTTCCGGCCGCCGGGATCGAGGTGACCTTCGAGCAGGGCGAGACGATCTGGACCGAGAGCTCGTACAAGTACCGGGTCGGCGACATCAGGGCGATGCTGGAGCGTGCCGGATTCCGAACCGTCGATCAGTGGGTTGACGATCGGTTCGCGCTGACGCTCGCCGAGGCGGGGTGAGCTTGCGGATGTGAGGCCATCACGGGGGCAGCACTCGGTGTGTTGCTTCGTGCGTACCGGTGATCGAGCATCGCTCGACCTACCGGCCGATCGCCATCACCGTTCCCGGCTCAGCCGCTCGAGCGCGACCCCATCGAGCGATGCCCAATTGCTCGGAAAGCCGCAGACGCGGCGCATGACGGACATGGACTCGAAGACGAGGGAGCGCGGCTCGACAACGGGTCCGGATCGACGTTCGCCGACCTCATAGACGCGCCACCATATCCCGGACGGCGTGCAAAACTCCTGGCTTGCGCTCCTCGTCGCCAACCAGGTCGTACGTGCAGGGGTGTTGTCGGGACGCCCCTTGTGCGGCGTGGACCCCGTCATCGGGTCGGTCCTCGAAGCTGATGGCGACCGGGACACCTGGATTGATGCGGGGCGGATGGCATGTAGTCCTCCAAAGATCGGCGTGACGTCCCTCGCTCGCTTTTCAGTGGCAAGGTTCAATCCGAACCCGCCTCGTTCGCCGGAAACACTCGCAATGCCGGACACGGTGTCGGGGTGAACGGTGCGCCCCCGGCGGCATGGCTCGGAAGTTGACTCTCTCCAGAGCACACCCCGGAGCAAAATGAAGAATCTTGACTCACAGACCGATTTTGACGCCCTGATCCGCACGGAGGTCGTCGTGCTCCTGAAGCACGGGGCGCGCTGCCCGGTCAGCGCACGCGCGCGCGACGAGCTCAACGCGTTCGCCACGTTACATCCCGGCGTCACGGTGGCCGCGCTGGAGGTGACCGAACATGGCGACCTCTCAAAGCATGCCGCGGAGACGCTGGGCGTCGAGCACCAGTCTCCACAGGCCTGCATCCTTCGGGGCGGGAAGGTTGTGTGGCACGCCGAGCATTACGCCATCACCGCCGTGGACCTGGATGCACAGCTGAAAACAATGTGATGGTCGCGTAAGGGAATCAGCGCGGCGCAGCTCCTCGGGGGTGCGTGGTAATCATCACTGCAGGACGGCCGTGCTCGCGACCGCCGGTCCCGAGTGGCAATCACCGACGCACCCGCAGGATGATCTCGGCGTCGTCGCGACTTTTCATGCCGAGCCGGTAATCGCCCGGTGGCAAGGAAATCTCGAAGTCGTAGGTCTCGCCGGGAGCGAAGCGAAGCACCGCCGGACGCCTCGTGGCCTGCTCGCGAGGCAGGTCCGCGCCATCCTTGGCGATCGCCCGCCATGCCACCACCGACGAATCAGAGCGGAGGGAGAACTCCGCATCGTCCTCGATGGTGATGTTGATGAAGCGAAGCCGATGGAGCACGCCCGCGGACAGCACCAGCGGCTTCGGTGCGGAGCTTCCGTTGAGCCCGGTCTTCGCACTGGGACCGCGGCCCAGTTGGCTGACGATGAAGATGTGATCCGTCGCTGGCCTCCAGCGCTCGCCCGGCGCGAGGACAATCAGCGGCCCATACAGGCCGAGCGCCATCTGCCGCATGTCATCGGCATGCGCGTGATAGATGAAAGTTCCAGCACGCGGTGGTGTCATGCGCACGACGAAGGAATCGGCGGGAGCGATGAGCGGGGCCAGCGTCGTCCCTTCACCGCTCCAGCCAGCGACGCCGTCGTAGTAGCTGTCCAGCTCGATCCCATGCCAATGCACAGCCGTCGCGATGGCGAGTCGATTGACGAGGGTGATCTCCGTGCGCTCACCACGTGTCAACACCAGGGGTCGCGCGGGAATCTCGAGTGAGTCGCGCGCCGGATCGATCGCGCCGGACGCGATGTAGCTGAAGCCGGGCTCGTTGCCGTAGACTCGGGCCTTTTCGTTCACCACGATCCGCATGCGGCGCTGCGGCGCTGCAGTGACGGGTCGTTCACCAGCACCAGCAGCCCCGCCGGTGCGCGAACGAACGCTGATGCCAAGGATGAGACCCGACATGTCCTGCTCGACATGGTGCGCGGCATCGTGGACAGGCGGGATCTGCGGGGGGCGCTGGCCTATCAGGTTGAACCGCCGTCGCCATGATGTGTGCAGCGCATCGTGACAGTGGAACAGCCAGTTGCCGGGACGCTCGGCTTTCCATGTCATCGAGAAGGTTCCGCGGTAGGGCACGGATTCGGTGACGACGGTCGGGCGTTCACCTCGCATGGCGGTGTCGGCGTCCCAACTTCCGCGCGCATCAATCCGGAAGTAGAAGCCATGCAGGTGCATGGGGTGGCGGCCGCGCGTGCCGTTGATGACGCGCCAGTGCACGGAATCACCGACGCTCATGGAGAAACGCTCGGTGTGAGGCCATGACTTCCCGTTGATCGCCACAACGAAGCGACCGGGTAATGGCGGCCAGACGCTGATGACGAACACCCGGTCCGGACGCGGGTTTGCACCGTCCACGATAAGTGCGCCAAGGAGCTGATTGCCCGTGCCGAGCAGGTGCAGCGAGTCGCCGACGATCGTCGCGCCGCCATACGCGTACGTGCCGGGACTGCCGGCAGTGAACTGGCTGCGCCCGGTTGCACCCGGCGGAATCCGAATCGTATCGCCCGCGCCGCCCTGCCCCGACAACCCGAATACGAGCAGCGTGTCCGGTAGTGCATTGCGAATACTCGCATCGACACGAGTGCCGCTGCGGACACGAACCAGGGGACCGGGAATCATCGGCGGGCTGCCCTCCTCCGCGAACGCCTCGATATCGACCGAAGGCCCGTCATCAGCTTCCGGGTGCCAACGCCCGGGTTGAGCGACGAGGCGTAGCGCCAGCGTATCGTTTCGCATGACCCCGGCGGGAGTGACGTTGCCATTTGCCATCGTGGTGGGCGGAATGGCGTGAGCGTCGCGAGCCGTCGTCGTGTGATGCGACAGAGGGGCCGAGAGAGCCAGCGGCAACGCCACCAACAGGACGGACCTGGGCTTCATCGTTGACCTCTGCCGTTATGGTGCGACCCCCGACTCGACGTCTCCGCCCCGCGTGTGCCGGCGTGTTCCGGGAGGACGCCGCGCCAACATGCGGGTCCGGCGCGGTCTCCGGAAGGAGAGCGCGGGTTGCCGGGTGGGGCGATCCGGCGAGGGGGCCGCGCGGATGTCAGGGTGACGAAGCAGCGCCTGTGGGGTAGTCCGACCCCGCTTCGCGATCGAGGAGCGCACGCTTGCGCTCGACCCCCCAGCGGTAGCCGGCGAGCTCTCCGTCGCTTCGCACGACGCGGTGACAGGGGACGATGACGGCGAGCGGATTTGCGCCACACGCCGCGGCGACAGCCCGTACCGCGGTGGGAAGTCCGAGCCGTGTGGCGATCTCCGTATAGGTGGCGGTCTCTCCCGGCGGGATATCGCGCAGCGTCCGCCACACCTTCTGCTGGAAGTCCGTTCCGCGCAGGTCGAGGGATACATCCAGGGTGCGCCCGGGTGATTCGATGAAGCGAATCACTCGCGCGGAGACAGCGCTCTGCGCGGCGTCCGCTTCGACCAGCGAGGCCTGCGGGAAGCGGCGCCGCAGGTCCTGGCGCAGCACGTCGCCCTCGTGGCCGATCAACACCGCGGCAATCCCGCTCTCGCTCTGTGCGACGAGCACGCGTCCGAGCGAGGACTCTCCAATCGAGTAGCGGATAGTCTCGGCTCGTTTGTCGGTGGTCGGGGCCTCGGGGCGGTGCGTCATGATCTCTCCTGTCGTGGTCAATGCTTCCGTTCTCACGACGCCCAATCTAGAACGTCGTGCGCGCCGCGTCCGGCCATTTTCGGCCATCGAACAGGGAGCGAGTATGTCTCGGTACCGCAACAGGTTCGCCGCTCGACGACGCCG